>JAEUKC010000254.1:0-115606 GCA_016794445.1 Myxococcales bacterium | reverse complement strand
CGCCCGTGGTCCCGCGCACGCCCGCCACGGGATGCCGCTGGCGCGCTTGCTGGTCGACGACGGGAAGGCCGACGAAGCGCTGCAGGTGCTCTCCGCGATGCCCCACGTGGGGCACGGCCGCCTCGCCGTGCAGCGGCTCCGCGCGCGGGCCCACGAGCTCCGCGGAGACCACGCGGCCGCGATCGAGGCCTGCCTCGGGGCCGACGGAGGTCCCGAGCCTCGCCTCGCCGTTCTCGCCGCGCAGCTGCACGAGGCCCACGGCGAGTGGACCGAGGCCTGGGACGTGATCGAGCGCTCGCTCTCGGTGGAGGCCAACGACGCGGAGCTGCTGCAGGCCGCGTGCGACCTCGCGCCCCGCGTGGGGCGGTCGGCCGAGGCCGCCACCTTCGCGCGGCGCCTGGTCACGGCCCACCCCGAGGACGAGGTCTCCCATGGTCACCTCGCCGGCGCCTTGCTCGCGGTCGGCGATCGCGAGGCTGCGCGCGCGGCGTTCGTCGAAGCCCATCGGATGGCTCCCGGCTACGTGTGGGCCGCGCGACAGCTCCTCGTCCTCGAGCGCGTCCGGTCGACGCCGGCCGCCGAGGCGCTGCTCGTGCGCGTCGCTCCGCACCTCGAGCCCGACGACGCGCGCACGCAGGCCCTGCAGATCGCGCTCGACCGCGGCGACGAGGCGACGATCGAGGCGGTCCTCTCCGAGCTCGCGGTGAAGCCCGGCGACGCTGCTCCGCTGCTCGTGGCGCTGCGCATCTGCGCGCTCCACAGCCGCGCGAACCTCGGCTTCGAGATCATGACCCGTCTCGTCGGGCGCACCGACGCTCGAGGGGCCGCGGGCGAGTGGTGGGCGCAGACCGCGCGGCGTCGCAAGGTCCCGATTCCCTCCCCGTTCGCGCGCCCCGCGGCGCACCTGGCGGCGCAGGGCATGGCCCGCGTCGGCCTGCGCCGTCAGGCCGAGTACGGCCTCCTGCACGCGGTCACCTGGGCCGCCTTCGTGCACCGCCGCTGGCTTCGCGCCGATCCGAGCTCGATCGAGGCGGTGATGGCCGGGTTCCACTCTGCACGGGGCTGGCTCCGTCTGCTCGCCTGGTCCGCGGGCCTCGCGCCGTCCGACCTGACGCCGGAAGCTCGCTGGCGCAAGGCCGCCGCGTTCCGCGAGCTCGGGCTGTTCCGCCGGGCCGCCACCCTGCATCGGGCGGGACTCGACGATCCCGGGGGGTGTGGCCCATGGCACCGCATCCTGCTCGCCTACGAGCTGTGCGGCACCTCCGCGGTCGCCGAGGTGGACGAGCTGCTCGCGCCCCTCTCGAAGGAGCAGCGTAGCGAGCTCTCGTTCTACGCCGACGCGGCCGAGCGCATCGCGTCTCTCCGACACAACATCGCGCCCGGCGCGGGTCAGGTCGCCTTCACGGCCATCACCGCGTCCTTCGGGTCGGGGACGCGCGCCGCGATGTCCATCGCCGAGAAGATCGTCTGGCGTGGACGCTCGGTCGGCGCCCTGGTTCCGCAGGCCTACCCGTTCTCCTCCACCGGCCTCGTGCTGGCGTTCTTCTGCGTGGTCATGGGGTACACCGAGCAGGCGTCGATCCTCTTCCGGTTGGCCGAGGTGCTCGTCGCGGGCGTCGCGCTCGCACTCCTGACCCCCCGCGCGCTGAGGGTGCTGTGAGCCTGCTCGCCGCCACCCGCCATCGCGCGCGCACGCCGCGGCGCTGGGACATCTCGTACCTGGCGTCGCCCGTCCACGACCGGGTCGACACCTCGGTGTGGTTCGGTGCCCAGAAGCGCGTGTTCCTCGAGGGTGAGGTGGCGCTGGGCTGGCTGCTCACGGCGCCGACCAGCAGCTTCGCCCATGGTTCCGACGACGCCTTCGGGACGATCCTGATCGCCAGGGAGCCGGCCCTCGAGCGGCTGCCGGACGTCTTCTGGGACATCGCCGACGAGATGAACAGGCTCCGTTCGCTGGCGCACCCACCGCCCGCACACCGCCTCGTGCACGGCATGGTCACGCTGGGGCTCGAGGGCGAGGACGTTCATCGTTTCCGCACCGCCGTCCCGCTCGATCTCTCGATGGGCTTCGCCTGCGACATCGCGCGGGTGCTGCTGCGACGCCGCGACTACTCGTTCGGTCCGATCCGACAGGGGCCGCTGCCGGTGCTCGTCGCCGAGGGCCTCGAGCCCGCCCTCGTGCTCCCCCGAGAGCTGTGGGGACAGGATCTGTACGAAGTGAGCCTCGAGTTCGAGTAGGGCTCAGCACCCCTTCAGGCAGACGTCGAGCGACTTCTTGCACTGCACGCTGCACCCGTCCGACTCCGACTTGCACGAAGAGGGCGCGACGTCGCAGTCCTGCTGCAGGCACACGTCCTCGCACTGCGCGTTCTTGGTCTTGCACTGGCTGCTGCAGCTTCCGCCCTTGTCCTTGCTCTTGTCCTGGCCCGGGCCGTGCGCGACGTGCTTGGACGGGCCACACCCGAGGGCGAGCAGCAGGGCGAAGGCGAGCGCGCGGGCCATCGCCGCCGAGGGTCGCACGCCAGGAGCCGCTCCGTCACCGCCGAGCTGGAGTTGACGCCCCTCCCGGGGTCGACGACCACTCCCTCTTGCTAGGGGAGCCCACTCGGGCTGAGACGGCCGCAGTCACCGCCACGCTGGCGATCGGCATGCACCGGACCCTCGGAACCTGAACCGGACAATGCCGGCGGAGGGAAGCGTCATGAGCAACGTCAAGCAGCAGCGGGTCGACGAAGCAAAGCTCTCGGGGATCACGCGCGGGCCGTTCCCGGCTTCGCGCAAGGTCTACGTGGAGGGCGGTCCGGGTGTCCGCGTGCCCATGCGCGAGATCGCGCTCTCGCCGACCCGCGAGGGCATGGGTGAGACGGTCAAGCTGGTGCCGAACGCCCCGGTCGTCGTCTACGACACGAGCGGGCCCTACACCGACCCCGACGCGATCATCGACGTGCGCAAGGGCCTCACGGCGCTGCGCGCGCCGTTCATCGAGGCCCGCGGCGACAGCGAGGCCCTCTCCGGGATCACGAGCGTCTACGGCCAGAAGCGCCTCGACGACCGCGGCCTCGACGAGCTCCGCTTCACCGGCCTGCGCCAGCCGCGCCGCGCCAAGTCGGGCGCCAACGTCACCCAGCTCCACTACGCCCGCAAGGGCATCATCACCCCCGAGATGGAGTTCGTCGCGCTCCGCGAGCAGCAGCGCGTCGACCCGGCCTACCACAAGCAGCACAAGGGTCGCGCGTTCGGCGCGCGCATCCCCGAGCAGATCACGCCGGCGTTCGTGCGCGACGAGATCGCCGCCGGCCGCGCCATCCTCCCGGCCAACATCAACCACCCCGAGTCCGAGCCGATGATCATCGGCCGCAACTTCCTGGTGAAGATCAACGCCAACATCGGCAACAGCGCCATCTCGTCCTCGATCGAGGAGGAGGTCGAGAAGATGGTGTGGTCGATCCGCTGGGGCGCGGACACGGTGATGGATCTCTCCACCGGCAAGAACATCCACGAGACGCGCGAGTGGATCCTCCGCAACTCGCCGGTGCCGATCGGCACGGTGCCGATCTACCAGGCGCTCGAGAAGGTGGGCGGCAAGGCCGAGGACCTCACCTGGGAGATCTACCGCGACACGCTGGTCGAGCAGGCCGAGCAGGGGGTGGACTACTTCACCATCCACGCCGGGGTGCTGCTCCGCTACGTGCCCCTCACCGCGGACCGCCTCACCGGCATCGTGTCACGAGGTGGCAGCATCCTCGCCAAGTGGTGCCTCGCGCACCACGAAGAGAACTTCCTCTACACGCACTTCGAGGAGATCTGCGAGATCATGAAGGCCTACGACGTGGCCTTCTCGCTCGGCGACGGCCTGCGCCCCGGCAGCATCCACGACGCCAACGACGAGGCCCAGATGGCCGAGCTCGCCACCCTCGGGGAGCTCACCGACGTCGCCTGGAAGCACGACGTGCAGGTGATGATCGAAGGCCCGGGCCACGTGCCGATGCACATGATCGAGCACAACATGACCGAGCAGCTACGGCTCTGTCGCGAGGCGCCGTTCTACACGCTCGGCCCGCTCACCACCGACATCGCGCCCGGCTACGACCACTTCACGAGCGGCATCGGCGCCGCGATGATCGGGTGGTTCGGCACCGCGATGCTCTGCTACGTCACGCCCAAGGAGCACCTCGGCCTCCCCGACCGCGACGACGTGAAGGAGGGCGTGATCACCTACAAGATCGCCGCCCACGCCGCCGACCTCGCCAAGGGTCACCCCGGCGCGCAGGCCCGCGACAACGCGATGAGCAAGGCGCGCTTCGAGTTCCGCTGGGAGGACCAGTTCAACATCGGCCTCGATCCGGAGCGCGCGCGCGCGTTCCACGACGCCACGCTCCCGAGCGAGAACGCCAAGGTCGCCCACTTCTGCTCGATGTGCGGCCCGCACTTCTGCTCGATGAAGATCACCGAGGACGTGCGCCGCTACGCCAAGGAGCAGGGCAACCTCGTGCCCGAGAAGGCCCTCGTGCGCGGCCTCGAGGAGAAGAGCGCCCAGTTCCGCGAAGGCGGCGCGGAGATCTACCGCAAGGTGTGACGACGGCGGCGCGTTGCACCGACGAGCGCGAGGGCCCCGAGCGCGACGAGCGCGGTGGGCCCGTCCTCGCCGGCGCCCGGGGTGCTGCACTGGCAGCCCTTCTTGGCCGCCGCCGGGTCGCGCCCCTCGCAGTCGAGCGCGAGCCCGCGGCGAGGGGCAGTGTCGCAGATCGTGGAGCGCCCGGTCGGGTACGCGGCGCACATCGCGCAGCGGTCGTCGTCCGACGGGTCGCGCATGAACGTCTTGCCCGGCTCGTAGCGGGGGTACATCGTGGCCGCGGTGTTGCTCGGCTGCGTGTGCGCGAGGCCGAGGAAATGCCCCGTCTCGTGGGTGAGCACCGACCACAGGTCGAACACCACCGCCGACTCGCTCGTGGTCACCTGCACGTTGGCGGTGTTGATCTCGATGTCGGCGTCGAAGATCTCGCCCGAGTCGGTGCTGAAGGTGACCGTGGTGAGGGCGATGACCGAGTCGGCGTCCTTCTTGGGCTCCCCGTTGCAGTCGATCCAGCCCTCGTCGCGGAACATGATGATGTTCGCGTTGCCGGCCTTCTGGTTGTACTCGACGCAGTTGCAGGAGACCGGCCCGAGGTCTTGCACCTTCATGCTCGGCTTGCCGACCGAGGGGCCGCCGCAGGCGATCGGATCGGCGGGGCAGTCGAGCGAGGTCCACTCGTCGAACGCGCGCGCGGCGAGCTTGCGCGCGGTGTCCAGGTCGACCTGCGAGCTCGCGTCTCGCTGCACCGAGTATCCGACGCAGCGCGAGGCCCAGTAGAGCACCCGCCCGTCGGTGTCGCAGGGCTGGTCGACCGAGGCGATGAAGTCGCGGTTGGTGGTCGTGCGGCACCAGGCCTCGGCGCGCCCCGCCGAGAGCAGCGACGCGATCACGACCACGCAGCCGACGGCGGAGTTACTTCTTCGCATCCTTGGCAGCCCACAGCGCGCGCACGGAGGTGACCGTGTCGGTCAGGGGCTTTCCGGCGACCGCGACCGAGGCCGGCGGCAGCTTCTCGGTGGGCTTCTGCACGAGCGCGAGCTGGCTCACGTCGGGCACCACGCGCGCGACCTTGTCCGTGCCGACGACGATCGGAAGCGCGCCCTGCGCCATGCCGGTCACCGCCACCGAGGGCTCCGAGGGCTTGGTCCCGGGCGGCAGCGGTCGGAGGAACAGCAGCATGGGGGTGCCGGGCTTGAGCACCGCCTCGCCGTGGGTGATCTGTCCGATGCCGTCGACCACGCCGCCATAGGTGCGCACGACGACCGTGCCGCCCGCCTTGACGCTGCCGCCGATGGCCTGGTCGACCGCGACGGTCGTGTACGTGAGGATGCGGCCGCCCTCCCAGCGCGAGACGCGCGACTTGGGGATGCCCACGAACACGAGGTCGCTCTTGTCGACCAGATCGGGCAGGGTCATCGCGACGACCGTGGAGGCCTCGGCGGTCCGGACCTCGACGCCGTGCACGGCCAGGCTGGACAGGGCCATCGACGCCACGAAGAGGACGAGGGGGCGCATCGGGATGGATCCTAGCCGGTCGGGCCCGGCGCGCCAGCGAGGTGGCGGGTCACCGCGAGGGCCATGGCCTGGCGCGTTTCGTCGGGGATCGGCCGATCGAGGAACAGGGAGAGCGCCCGCGCCCCCTGCTCGACCAGCATCCCGAGGCCGGAAATCCCCCGCGATCCGGCCGCCGCCACGAACGGCGTGACCGCCGGGCGGTAGACGAGGTCGTAGCCGTACGCGCCCTCGAGCCGCGGCGCCCGCGCCCAGGCTGCGGCGATCGGCGCGCCGTCCGGGCCCCCCGCCATGCCGGCCGAGGTGGCGTTCACGACCAGGTCGTAGGGCGCAGCCGCGGACGCGAGCGAGTCCCACGGCGCAGCGTCGACGCCGAGCGCGCGGGAGAGGAGCAGCGCCTTCGCCGCGTCGCGGCCCGCGACGGCGACCCGGGCGCCGACGTCTTGCAGGGCGACGACGGCCGCGCGCGCCGCGCCGCCCGTGCCGAGGATCAGCGCCCGCGTCGCCGTGACGCCGTGCCGCGTGAGGTCGGCGCGCAGGCCGGCCGCGTCGGTGTTGTGCGCGACGAGGCGCCCGGTGCGATCCAGCACCAGCGTGTTCGCCGCCTCGATCCGGGAGACCTCGGCGGTCTGCACGTCGGCGAGCGCGAGCACCGCGACCTTGTGGGGCACCGTCACGTTGACGCCGTGGATCGCCCCGCGCCGCAGCCGATCCAGCACCGCGGGCAGGTGCGCCGCGTCGACGCGTTCGGCGTCGTAGGTGTGGTCGAGGCCGAGCGCCGCGAACGCCGCGCGGTGCATGACGGGGCTCAGCGAGTGGGCGATCGGATCGCCGATCACGAGGAACCTCATGGCCGCACCTTGCGTACCACCGCGTCGACCGACCCCTCGTGCAGGCGGACCTCGAGGGAGTCGCCCTCGGCGAGCTCCCGGGCCTCGCGGACCGCCGCGCCGTCGTGGAGAGCGATCGCGTACCCGCGGGCGAGCACGGCGAGCGGAGAGATCGCGTCGAGCCGCTGCGCGCTCGCCGACAGCAAGTGGGCGCGCCGGTCGAGCGCGCGGCGCATGGCCGAGGAGAGGCGGATCGAGAGCGGCTCGATCTCCCCCCGGGCCGCGTCGAGCACGCGCCGGGGGTCGCGCGCGGAGAGCCGCCGGTCGAGCTCGACGAGCGCGCGCGAATCGCGACCGAGTCGCGCGGTGACCGGGCCCCGGAGGCGCTGCTCGAGCTCGTCGAGGCGCTGCGCGTGCTGGCGGAGCGCGCGCTCCGGGGCGCGCACGCGGGCCTCCATGCGCGCGAGCGCCGTCTCGGGCTCGGCGAGACGCGTGCGCATCGCGGCGAGGAGGCGGTGCGCGAGGTCCTTCAGGCGGCGCCGACGCGGCAACAGATCGGGCACCACGAGCTCGGCCGCGTGCGAGGGCGTGGCGGCCCGCGCGTCGGCGACGAGGCACGCGATCGACCAGTCGACCTCGTGACCGACCGCGGCGACGACCGGCTTGGGGCACGCGGCGATCGCGCGCGCGAGGCCCTCGTCGTCGAACGCGGCGAGGTCCTCGGCCGAGCCGCCGCCGCGCCCGAGGATGATGACCGACACCTCGCGGACCTTGGCCAGCATCCCGAGCGCGCGGACGAGATCGCGCGGCGCCGCCTCGCCCTGCACCTGCGCGTGGGCGAGCAGGATGCGCACGCGACCGCGCGCGCGCGCGACCTTGACGATGTCGGCGAACGCGGCACCGTTGCCGCTCGTCACGACGCCGATGGTCTGCGGATCCTCGGGCAGGGGCCGCTTGCGCGCGCGGTCGAAGAGGCCCTCGGCGTCGAGCTTGCGCTTGAGCGCCTCGCGCCGCGCGGCGAGGTCACCCTCGGCGGTGGCCTCGACCTTCTGCACGACGAGCTGCAGCTGCCCGCGCGCGGTGTACACCTCGGGGGTGACCCGCACGACGACGCGGAGGCCCTCGACGATGCGCTCGCCTCCCCCGACCTGCGCGTCGCGGCGGAACATGACGCACGAGATGGAGGCGTCGATGCGCGGGTCCTTGAGCGCGAAGTAGAGGTGCCCCGCGCCGCCGCCGCGCAGGCCGCTGACCTCGCCCTCGACCACCACCGAGCCGAGCAGCTGCACCTGGCTCTGCAGGCGGGCCGCGAGCTCGGCCACCGAGAGGGGCTTGGGCCCGGGCGGCTGCGATCCGAACAGCGGCGCGAACGGCGAACGCACCCGCGCACGATAGCTCTCCCTCGGCGCTCTCGCCCTGGCCGCGAGAATTTTTCCAACGGCCCGGGAACTCCAGCTAATCGGCGCTGTCGGATGCAGCAGAACGACCTGCCCGCTCGACCCGAGGGGTACCGGAGGATTCCATGGCGAAGTTGGATCTGGAGCCGCGCGCCCCGGGCGCGATGACCTCTCTCATGCGCGCGTTCCCCGAGGCGAAGGGGGCGCAGGTGCTGCGGCTCGCGCGGGTCGAGGCGCAGAAGGTCGTCGACGAGCGCCTGCACCGCGGCGAGGTCGCGATCGGCGACTCGCCGCACGCGACGATCCACCTCGATCGGCCCGCGGCGCGCCTGTTCGCCCCCGAGGGCGACGGCTGGGTCCTCTCGCTGCCCGAAGGGGCGCGGGCCCGCGTCGCGCTCGAGAGCGGTCCGGAGGAGATCGTCGGTCCCGCGCAACGCAGGCTGCCGCGGAGCGCGCGCGGTCGGGTCAGCCTCGGCGCGACCCAGCTCCTGTTCCAGCTCGTCGCGGCGCCGCCGATCATGCCGCCCGCCCAGCTGCCGCTCGCGGTGCAGGGTCGCGGGTCGATCGACTGGGCGTTCCTCTGCATCGCCGCTGCCTCGTTCCTCGCGCACTTCGGGTTCGTCGGCGCCGTGCAGGCCGACTGGCTCGACCCGATCGTCGACGACGAGGGCGCGACCGCCGCGCTGATCGTCGAGGCCCAGAAGAACCGCCCCGACATGCCGCCCGAGGACAAGCCGGTCGACAAGAGCGCGCCCACGGACGACAAGACGCCGAAGAAGACCGACGACGGCAAGGTCGCCAAGGTCGACGGCAAGCCCGGCCCCGCCAAGAACCCCGGACCGAGCAAGGCCAAGTCGACGAGCGTCGACCTCACGGCGCTCTCCAAGGACCTCGACGACCTCCACGTCGGCGTCCTCGGCTCGATGGGCGCCGGCCCGACCGTCTCGTCGGTGATGAAGAAGGGCGACACGGCGGTCGAGAGCGCGATCGACGAGGTGGCCAAGAAGAACAACGGCGTCGACAAGGAGAACCCGATGCTCAAGACCGGCACGCCGGTCACCGGGCCCATCGCGGGGACCAACGGTCTCGAGAAGATCGGCGACGCCAAGAGCAACCCGAACCCGGGCAACACGAGCACCGCCCCCGGCGACGCCGTCAAGGTGCCCCTGCCCGCCGAGCCGAGCGCGAACCCGATCGGCCCCAACGTACCGAAGGACGCCAACTCGGTGATCGCGGGCGCGAAGTGGCGTTTCAAGGCCTGCTACACCAAGGAGCTCTCCAAGAACCCCGACGCCGCCGGCACGGTGAAGGTGACCGTCGAGACCGACGTGGGCGGCAAGGTCATCTCCTCGTCCGGCGCGCCCGGCGGCACGCTCTCCGCGAACGTCGCCCAGTGCGTCCAGAACGCCTTCTACTCCCTCAAGTTCGCCGACACCGACACGGGTGCGACGTTCAACGTCCCCGTCGTGCTCCAGCCCGCCAAGTAGCGCCCCTCTGCTCCCCTCGGCCCCCCTGCCCACGCGGCGCGGGGACCGACGGGACCGCACGGGTCGTCGCCATGGGCCCCGTTCGCTTGCGGTCCGGGGAAAAAGCGCTATAATCAAATAGTGGCCGGTCCGATCCAGCAACCCGAGCTCCCCTTCCGCACCCGCGGTGGGCGTCGTCCGGGTGCAGGGCGGCCGGTGAAGGCGGGCTCCGAGTCGCACCGGCGCCGCCCTTCCGTCTCCGCCGCGCACCCCCTCCACGTCACGCTCCGGTTCGCCCAGCACGTCTGGAACCTGCGGGCGCAGCGTTGCCTTCGCCCGATCGACGGCGCGTTGCGGGCGCTCCTCTCCGGCGAGCGAGCCCGGGTGACCCACTTCTCGGTGCAAGGGAACCACGTGCACCTGGTCGTCGAGGCGCGCGACGCCGCCGCCCTCTCGAGCGCGATGCGTTCGCTGACCGTCCGCATCGCCCGTGGCCTCAACAAGGTCATGGGGCGCCATGGGCGCGTGCTCGCGAGCCGCTACCACGCGCGCTCGCTCTGCTCGCCCACCGAGACCCGCAACGTCCTGCGCTACGTGCTCGCCAACCACGCGCGTCACGTGCCGGGCGCTCCCGTCGCCGACCCTTGGTCGAGCGCACCCTCCTTCTCGGAGTGGAAAGCGGTCGGACTCCCGGCCGCCACGGTGCACTACGCCCTCCCCGGTCACGATCCGCCCGTCGCGCCCCCCGAGAGCTGGCTGCTCCGGACAGGCTTTCGTCGACCGACCCGCAAGCCCGTGCCCGCGGAGTGAGCCGCGCAGAACAGGTCATCGTCGCACTCGGATCACGCGTCGGGGCGCGAGGTCGTCGATCGCGCCCGCCCAGCGATCGGGGAGGCTCGCCACTTCGAGGCCGAGCGCGTCGAGCACCCGAGCCGCCCTCTCGCCCACGGCGGTGATGGACCGATAGTGGGCCCGAGCGCAGAGCGCGCGAACCAGGTCGCTCCCCTCACCGGCCATCAGGATGTCGAGAGAAGGGTGTGGGTCGTCCCTGTGCGCCCGCGCCTCGTCCGAGACCACGACCAGCCCTCGTCGATATCGGGAGCCGAGCCACAGGAGCGGCGCGTGCACGCGCGGGCTGCCGCCGAACAGGCTCCGTTCCAGCGCGTCCGGGGCGAGCTGCACCGCCGCCTCGAGGTGGAGCTCGCGCCCCGCGCGCAGTCGATGCCCACGCCCCACGTGAAGGCCCGCCCGCGCGACCTCGTCGAGCAACTGGCGGGATACGAGGCCTTCGCTCGGGAGCCAGGCGTCGGTCCGCGCGCTCCAGTCGATGCCCCACCGCGAGCCCCGTACCCTTCGCGAGATCGACGTGCGCCCACAGCCCATCGGCGGAGAGATCACCGAGGTGCCAGAGTTCGTTCACACCGACCACGCGCGCCACACGGCCGAGCGCATCCAGCTCGGCCTTCGACCAGCGCGCCCAGTAGGTGCGGACGACGAGCAGCACGTCGTCCGCCAAGCTGCGCCCCGTCGTACGGTGCAGCACCTCGAGCCAGCCGTACTTCGTCGTGACCAGCACCCTGGTCGGTCGCGTGTTCGCGGGGAAGAGCCGCACCGTTGCGCTCAGGCGTCGATCACCGCACCGAACAGCGCGCCGCCGCCGCCGACGAACACGAGGTCGAACAGGCCGAGCAGCTGCAGGTGGTCGCGCAGCTCGAGCAGCGTGGCGCCGTCCACCAGCTCGCGCGTGGCCGAGACGCCGACCACCAGCGTGGGCGTCAGCAGCGGGAACAGCACCGCCGCGAGGATCAGCTCCCGCGCGCGCGTGCGCACCGTCATCGCCCCGAACAGCGTGCCCGCCGCCGCGATGCCGATCGTGGCCATCACGAGCAGGAGCGCGAGCGGTCCGGCGACGCGCGGCAGATCCACGTGGAGCAGGAGGGCGACGATCGGCACCACGATGGCCTCGATCACCAGCAAGAAGGCGCCGACGCCGATCGCCTTGCCGTAGAACACCGCCGCGCGCGACACGGGGCCGGCGAGGAGCGCCTCGAGCGCGCCGTCCTCGCGCTCGCGGTGCCAGGTGCGGCCGAGCGCGAGCACCGCGGCGAACGCGGTCGCGATCCAGATCGTGCCCGGCGCGAGGTAGTGCGCGTTGGCGGGGCCGCCGTAGAACGCGACCGACGCGAGCACCGCCAGGAGCGCGCCGAAGAACCCGCCCGTGACGACGATCTCGCCGGTGCGCCGCTCGATCGTCAGGTCTTTCTTGGCGACGAGCCAGGCCTGCAGGAGCAGGCTCGGGGGCTCGATCCTGCGGATCGCGGGGGAAGTCGTGCCGGACACGGGGAGCATACTACACTGTGCGCGATGTCCCGCCTGCTCCCGTTCGCGCTGATCGTCCTCGTCGCGTGTGGCACCGACGATCCCGCGCTGGACGCCACGGTCCCGGACGCGGCCGTGGACGCGCTCGTCGACTCGACCACGCCCGAGACGACCGCGGACGTGAGCGACGCCACCGAGGCAGCCACCGAAGCCGCCACTGACGCCGCGCGCCCGACGGTGCTCCGGGTCCACTACCCGGCGGGCACCCACACGGTCTCGCTGCGCGGCTCCGTCGCGCCGCTCGACTGGACCAAGGGCCTCGCCGCCACCAAGACCGACCCGGACACGTGGGTGTTCACGACCGAGGCCCTCACCACCAAGGCCGAGTGGAAACCGCTGCTCGACGACGCCACCTGGTCGCGCGGCCCGAACTACTCGGTCGAGCCGGGCACCACCGTCGACGTCTACCCGCACTTCACGACCACCAAGGGCACCGTCGAGAAGCGCTGGACGCTCACCTCGAAGTCCCTCGGCAACACGCGCGGCGTCTGGGTCTACCTGCCGCCCACCTACCTCGAGAACACGACCGCGCGGCTGCCGGTCGTCTACCTGCACGACGGGCAGAACCTGTTCGATCCGGCGCTCGCCTTCGGTGGCAACGAGTGGAAGGTCGACGAGACCATGGACGCCGCCGCCGAGACCGGCAAGTTCCGCGAGGCCATCGTCGTCGGCCCCGAGAACACCGCGCGCCGCATCTACGAGTACACGCCCACCAAGGACGCGGGCTACCCGGACAGCGGCGGCGGCGCTCTCTACCTCTCGTTCCTGATCGACGAGCTCAAGCCCAAGGTCGACGGCGAGCTGCGCACGCTCCCCGGGCGCGAGCACACCGTGCTGATGGGGTCGTCGCTCGGCGGCCTGATCTCCTCGTGGGCGGGCACGCAGCGCGCCGACGTGTTCGGCCTGGTCGGCGCCATGTCGCCGTCGACCTGGTGGGACAGCACCGTGCTCCTGACCATGATCCCGGCCAGCAAGACCCCGCTCCCGCTGCGGGCCTACGTCGACAGCGGCGACAGCGGCGCCTCGAGCGACGACGTCGCCAACACCGCCAAGCTCGCCGACGCCTACCGCGCCAAGGGTTTCGTCGACGGCAAGACGCTCGAGTACGTGGTGCAGAAGGGCGCGACCCACAGCGAGGTCTACTGGGCGCAGCGCCTGCCGCACGCGCTCGAGTTCCTGCTCGGACCGAGGTGAACGGCGGGGGAGCTGCTAAGGTCCGCCCGTGGCTCTCCAGGCGACCGTGCACCGCATCGTGATCGATCTCTCCGACGTGGACCGCGGGGTCTACGAGAAGCTCGACCTGCGCGTGGCGCGGCACCCCTCCGAATCGGCGCGCTGGCTCGCGTTGCGCACGCTCGCCTACGCGCTCTCGTACGAGGAGGGGATCGCGTTCAGCAAGGGCGGCCTGTCGTCGACCGACGAGGCCCCCATCTCCGTGCGCGACGCGACCGGCCGCCTGCTCGCCCACCTCGACATCGGCGCGCCCTCGGCCGAGCGCCTGCACCGCGCGGCCAAGTCGTGCGAGCGCGTCGTCGTGTTCACCGAGCTCGACCCGGAGCGCCTGCGCAAGGAGGCGCGCGCGAGAGGCAGCGTGCACCGCGCCGAAGAGATCGAGATCGTCGTCGTGCCCGCCGCGCTGGTCGACGCGATCGAGCGCCACCTCGAGCGGCACCTCGAGCTCGGGCTCTCGCGCAACGACGGCGTGGTCTACCTGACGGTGGGCAAGGAGACGGTCGAGGGCACCCTCGAGACGGTCAAGCTCGAGCCCCCGGTCTAGTTGGCGCTACCACTGCTCGATGCGCCACTTGCGGGCGCGCGCGAGGCGGCGGAGGCGGGGGTCGGGGTTCACCACCACCGGCACCTTCACGCGCTCGAGGAGCGGCAGGTCGCTGATCGAGTCCGAGTAGAAGACCGCCTCGTCGAGGGTGTGCCCGTGCTCCTTGGCGAGCGCCTCCGAGCGCGCGATCTTGCCCTCGCCGTAGCAGAGCGGACGCACGAAGTTGCCAGTGAAGCGGCCGTGCGCGTCGGTCTCGAGGTTGGTCGCGAGCACGTGCGGGATGTCGAGCATGCGGCCGAGCGGGTCGGCGGGGTAGCGCGTGGCCCCGGTGACGATCGCGCACATGTCGCCCGCGTCGAGGTGCTGCCGCACGGTCTGCTTGGCGATGTGCGTGACGTGGGGCGCGACCATGTCGCGGAACCAGATCTCGCAGCGCGCCTGGAAGTCCCGCTCCGAGAACCCCTGGAGCTCGCGGATGGCCTTGCCCGCGACCGACTCGGCGTCGACCACGCCGACGGTGTACTGCAGCACCCACCAGAGCGCGCGCAGCGTGTCGCGTCGCCCGGCCTCGCCGATCATGCGCTGGTAGCGCACGTAGAGCTGAGCCGTGTTCTTGCGGACGAGGGTCCGGTCCATGTCGAAGAAGACAGCGCGCGGCATGGTCAACTCTCGGGTCAGGTCAGGTGAGCTTGAGCGTGGCGAGCCGGGCGACGAACGCCCGACAGAGCTTGCGGGTGGAGACCATGCCGCTCGCGTTCCTGCGGAGGCGCGGCTCGTCGAGGTAGAGCCGGCGCGCGAGCTCGATCTGGATCGCGTGGCACGACTGCGAGGGGCGCCCGTAGTGGGTGGTCGTGTAGCCACCGCGGTAGGGCCGGTCGTGCTCGACGCTGCGATGGTGCGCGACCGCGACCGCCTCGACGGCCTCGATCACGCGCGCGTGCGCCGAGGTGCGGCCGCGCGTGCCAGGGACGACGTCGGCGCGGTGCACGCCCGCGTCGCTGTGGCCCTGGCGGCCGACGCTCGGCATGGAGTGGGCGGCGAGGAGGATGACGTACCCGAAGCGCGCGATCTTGCGGTCGAGGACCGCGCGCAGCGCGTCGTGGTACGGGCGGTGGATCGTGTCGACCCGCCACCGGTACTCCTCCGGCGTGAGCGGGCGATCGAGGGCGGGCTCGTCGTCGGTGGTGGTGCGCCAGAGGAGCCCACGCGCGTGCGGGCGGGCGGCGCGCGGATCGCCGACCACCACCCCCGCGTCCACGTCGTCCTCGGCGCGGTTGAGGTCGACCGCGTAGCGGCTCGTGTGCGCGACCAGCATGCTGGCGCCCTCGGCCGTGGCGTCCTCGTAGAGCTCGTCGACGAACAGATCGGCGTCGCGCGCCAGGGCCCGCGCGGGCGCGACGAGGTTGCTGATCACCTCGGCCGGCACGTAGAGGCCCGCGTGCGGCACCTCGACGACGACCGGCGCCTCGCCGTGCTCGGGCTCCCGGAGCTCGAACGGCGCCGGGTTCATCGGATCGAATCCCCCACCTCGCGCACGACGTCCTCGTCGCGCACGCCGTCGGCCTCGGCGCGGTACGAGAGCACGAGGCGATGACGCAGCACGGGCACCGCGAGCGCGCGCACGTCGGCGGCCTCGACGGCGGCCTCGCCGCGCAGGGCGGCGCGGGCCTTGGCGGCGAGCACGAGCGCCTGGCTGCCGCGCGGTCCGGCGCCGAACCGCACGTAGCGCTCGACGATGGTCGGGCCGCTCTGCCCGGGGCGGGTGGCGCGGGTGAGCTTGACCGCGAGGGCGAGCGCCTCGTCGGTCACGGGGATGCGGGGCACGAGGCCCTGCAGCGCGCGGAGCTCGTCGACCGTGAGCACGCGCGGGACGTCGCCCTGCCCGCCCGAGGTGGTGCGGCGCGCGATCTCGCGCTCGTCCTTCTCGTCGGGGTAGCCGACGTGGACCTCGAGCAAGAAGCGATCGAGCTGCGCCTCGGGCAGCGTGTACGTGCCCTCTTGCTCGATGGGGTTGCGCGTCGCGAAGACCTGGAACGGGTCGGGCAGCGCGTGGGTGCTGATGCCGCTCGTGACCACGCGCTCCTGCATGGCCTGCAGCAGCGCGGCCTGGGTCTTGGGCGGCGTGCGGTTGACCTCGTCGGCCAGGACCAGGTTCGCGAAGATGGGGCCCTTGGCGAAGCGCAGGCGACGCCGGCCGGTCTCCGGGTCTTCCTCGAGGACGTCGGTGCCGGTGATGTCGGCGGGCAGGAGGTCGGGCGTGAACTGCACGCGGCCGAACGACAGGTCGAGCGCTTGCGCGAGCGTGGACACGAGCAGCGTCTTCGCGAGGCCGGGCACGCCGACGAGGAGCGCGTGACCGCGGGCGAGCAGCGAGACGAGCATCGCCTCGATGACCTCGTCCTGGCCGACGACCCGGACGGCCAACGCGTCGCGCAGGGCCTGGTTGGCCGCGGCCGCCCGCGTGAGCAGGGCTACATCGTCCGAGGCGGTTCCGTCGTCGGGCACGACCCGCTCCGGTAGCGCAGCCCCGTCCTGCCGTCACCTCTGTGCCGCGCTAGGAGGCGAGCGCGCGACGGCGGGTGTCGAACTCGTCGGGATCGTGGGCGCAGAACACCCGCGCCGCGCCGCTCTCGGCGAGCGCCCGCAGCCGCGCGTGGTTCTTCCGGACCTTCGCGAAGTCCACGGCGACGGCGCGCTCGAAGAGCGTGGCGCCGATCGACACCGCGCCCCGCCGCGGATCGACGGTGGAGGCGTGGAAATAGGCGTCTCCGGCGTGGAGCAGCCACCCACCCTCGGCGTCGACCGCGATGGCCGCGTGACCGACGGTGTGGCCGGGCAGCGGCACCGCGAGGATCTCGGGCGGCAGGCCGACCAGATCGCGCACCGCGGAGAACCCGTTCCACGGCTCGCCGCCGGCGACGTCGCGGTAGATCGCCCACTCGGGTCCGTGGGTGAAATGGCACGCGCGGTAGCGGTTGCGGTCCTTCAGGCTCGCCTGGGCGAGCGCGGCCTCCTGCTCGTCCGAGTGGCTGTGGATCTTCGCGTGGGGGAAGTCGGCGATGCCGCCCGCGTGATCGAGATCGAGGTGGGTGAGCACCACGTGGCGCACGTCGGCGGGGGAGAAGCCGAGGCGCTTCACCTGCGCGATCGCGGTGGTCTCCGGGTCGAGGCGCAGCCCGGTCATGGCCATGAACGGCGCGCCGAGGCGACCCTTGGGGTTCGCCATGTCGGCGGTCGAGACCCCGCTGTCGACCAGCACGAGCCCGCGATCGGTCTCGACGAGCAGGCAGTGGCACACCATCGTGCCGCGGTGGTTGACCAGCTTGCCCGCGACCGGGCACATGGTGCCGCAGTCGAGGTGGTGCACGCGTAGGGGCATGGCGTCAGGATGCCAGGTTCCCCACCGCGTTGCGCGGCCGCTTCACCCGATCCCGCTGCCGCGGAACTTCTGCGCGTAGCCCACGTAGAGGCCAGCCGCGGTGTGGGACCAGAAGCGCTTGTCCTCGGTGACCGGGCCCTTGATGCGCCCGGGGTTGCCCATGACGACCATGCCGTCGGGGACCACCATGCCCGGGGGCACCACGGTGCCAGCGGCGATGATCACGTCGTTGCCGACCTTGGCGCCATCGAGGACGATCGAGCCCATGCCGACCAGCACGTGGTCGCCGATGCTGCAGGCGTGCACGATCGCGCCGTGGCCGACGGTGACGCCGGCGCCGATGCGGGTGCCGAGCCCCGGGGCGATCGGCGCCTCCTGGGTGATGTGCACCACCGCGTTGTCCTGGATGTTGGTGCGCGCGCCGATCTCGATGGCCAGCTGGTCGGCGCGGATGACGGCGCCGAACCACACGCTCACCTCGTCGCCGAGGGTCGCGCGGCCGATGACGGTCGCGGTCGGCGCGAGCCACACGTCGCGACCGAGCGTCGGCGCGACGCCCTCGTACTCGTAGAGGTTCGCCATTACTTGGCGGAGGCCTTGGCGCTCGGCGTGGGCGCGGGCTTGGCGCTGGCAGGCGGTGCGGCGGGCTTGGCGCTCGCAGGCGGCGCGGGCGGCTTCGCGCTCGCCGAGGCGGAGGCGGCGGGCGGCTTCGCGCTGCCCGAACCCGCCGGCTTGGCGCTGCCCGCTGGCTTGGGCGGCGGCTTCACGTTCAGGTTCGGCGCGAGGATGCCCGAGGTGTCCTGGTCGGTCTCGATCCACATCGTGCGCCCGTTCTCGACGAGCGACACGCGCATCGCGCCGAGGAAGGTCATGCCGAGCGCGCCGATGGTGGTGACGTCGAGCTGCTTGAGCTTGTCCTCGATGGCCGTGGCGCCCGAGACGCCGACCGCGGGCCCGAGATCGAGCGCGCCGAGCTTGATGTTGGTGAGCCGCTCGTACTTCGTGTCGTTGTACGTCTGCATCTTGCTGACGTCGACGCCGACCGTCTTCCAGGTGGGCTCGGGGAACGCGAGGCCCCACGGCGAGCCGCTGTCGATCCAGAGCCCGCCGCTCAGCTCGAACTCCTTCTTGATGGTGGCGCGCACGACCATGCCGCCGCCGCGCACCCACGCCACCGGCAGGCGCGTGAGCGTGGGCGGGTTCGGCGGGTCGTCCCGGCGGAGCACGAGCTGATCGGCGCCGCGGTCGAAGGTGGCGTGCAGGCGACGGAGGAAGTTCGCCCCGATCAGCGCGCCGATCGGCACCTGCTGCTGCGAGTAGCCCGAGAGATCCTCGACGAGCGCGGGCACGTCGCGGAACTCCATCGACGCGGTGTTCTTGTCGTTGGCGATGCGGATCGACACCCAGCTCGGCTTGCTGCGGGTCTTCTGGTCGAGCACGACCTCGGGCACGCCGGTGACGACGAGCGCCACCGTGGTCTGCCCGTCGACCTCGATGGGGACCATCATCGCGGGGAACAGATCGCGCGGCATGCGGAGCTCGACGAGCCGCGCCGAGGTGTCCTTGAGCTGGAACGGCTTGCGTCCTGCCCCCTGCGTGCCCGCGAGCTCGCGCACCGGCTTGGCCCAAGGGTCCTTGAAATCCGGGTCCTCCAGCGCGCGGGTGAGCTCCTCGGAGGCGTGCGCGAGGTCGTCGTCGTACCAGTAGGCGCGCGCGCGCAGGCCCGCGGCCTCGGAGCCCTCGATGCCCTCGAGCGCCTTGACGGCGGCCTTGAAGTCGAGCCGAGCGAGGTGGATCTTCGCGCCGAGAATGCCGATGTCCTTGTCGCCAGGGGCGTTCTTCGAAGCCTTCTCGATGCTGTCCTTGGCCTCGGTCAGGTCGAGCGCGGCGTACTCCTCGCCCGCGCGCTTGAGCCACTTGTTCGCGAGCTCGTTGCGCGGCCCGGCCTTGACCGTGCCTCCGGTCGTCGGGTCGGGACAGCCCACGAGCGATCCCAGGAGCGGCCCGCAGGCAAGGACGAGCGCGAGGAGGCGGCCAGACGGGGGCGAAGACGGGGCGGACACGACGAAAGACCTCGAGGGCGCGGGGTGGGGACAGCGATCGCGCGGGCCGGGGGTAGCCCATCGCCGTGAGCGGCGAAACCCCAGGCTTTCCGACCCAGCTCAGGGCGGGAGCGGCTCGACCCGGAGGACCCGGGCGAGCAGGAGGGTCCGCCGGCCGCGGCTCGGGACCATGAAACCGTGGACGTGCGGGCCGTCGACGGCCGTCATGACCATCCCGAACTCCTTCGGGCCGCTCGAGGCGGGGCGATAGGTCACCTGCACGGGTGTCCCGCGGGTCACCGCCTCCTGACAGGCCGCGACCACCCCGGGGCGGGGCTCGTTCTCCCCGATGCGGACCATCCACAGGTCACGCGGGGTGGAGGGCGAGAGCTCCTTCACGACGTGGGCGTAGACCCCACGGAGCGTGCGGACGTCGTCGCCGGCGCGGTGCGCGGTGCCCGGGTCGATGGCGAACGCGCGGGCGAGCGCGGCGAGCGCGTACGACGGCTGGAAGAACGCTCGGCGCGAGAGGACCAGCGTGTCGAGGGCGTGGGTCGGCCCGGCGAGCCCCACCCTCTCGAGCTCGGCGTGCAGGAACGCGAGGTCCCACTCGGCCGCGTGCGCCACCGGCACCGCGCCATCGAGGATCTCGATCACCGCGCGCGCGATCGACGAGAACGGCGGCGCGCACGCGAGCGTGGCGACGGCGATGCCGTGCACGTCCCCGCTCCGCGTGTCCCAGGTGCCCGGGCCGGGATCCACGAGCGACTCGAGCCGCGCCTCGACCACGCCGCCGCGGACCCGCTCGATGCACACCTCGATCACCCGGTCCCCGCGATCGAGCGCGAGGCCGGTCATCTCGAGATCGAGGAACGCGAGCGGCGCCTCGTCGAGCGGGAGATCCCACGGCGGGCCCTCGGGCGGCGGGCCCTCGCCGGGGCTCTTGGTCGCCCGTCCGGCTGCGTGCGGAGCCGTGCGGACGCTCGCCATGTCAGTGCGTCGCGTCGATCTCCGCGAGGTACTTCTTGGCCTGGTCGGTGCGAGGGTCGTTGGGATACTTGGTGACGATGTACTGGAACGTGCCGCGGGCCTCGCTCCTGCGCTTGAGCATGAGGAGGATCTCACCCTGCAGCACCAGCGCCTCGACGTCCTTGCGCGAGCCCTTGTACTTGGTGACCGCGTAGCTCACGCGGGCGAGCGCGGCGTCGAGCTTGCCCTTCTTCTGGTAGAAGCGGGCGATGTAGAGCTCGTGGGCGACGAGGCGCGCGAGCGCGTCGGCGTAGAGGGTCTTCATCTGGGCGACCTCGGGGCCGTCCGGGTAGTCCTCCACGTAGCTCAGGATCTCGCGCGCGGCCTCCTTGACGGCCGACTGGTCACGCTCGGCCTGGTCGGGCAGGAGCAGCGCGTCGCTGATCTGGTTGTAGTAGCCGCGGGCGATCCGCATGCGTGCCCAGGCGCTCTCCCGGTGCTTCGGGTTCTCGCGGACGAAGGCCTTGTACGCCGAGATGGACTCGATCCACTTCTCCTGGTCGAACTCGATGTCGGCCAGCCGGAGCTGCGCCAGCGGGGCGTACTCGGAGAAGGCGAACTTGCGGCGCACCTCGCGGAACCGGGTGCTGGCCTCGAGGTAGTCCTTGTCTTTGTAGACGAGGAGAGCGTCTTCGTAGGCGCGCTTGGCGTTCTCGGTGTACTTGAGGGGGCCGGTCGCCTGGGGCTTGTCCGGGCCGCAGCCCACCCCGCCCGCGACGGGCAGCGCGAAGAGCGCCAGCAGGAACAGGCGGGGACCGAGGGCCATGGAACCCGGCCGTCTAGCACGAGGGGCCGCGTGGGGGGCGGGGCTGATAGGATCCCCGGGTGACGATTCGCCGCGTGATGGATCCCCCGAGGTTCGTGGAGGCCAGCCGGGCCGTGGTGGCCGCGGCCACGGCGGCCATGCTCCAGGGGGCAGGGGTGGACACCGTGCTCGACGCGGTCGTCTCGGCGCTGGGCGCCGACCGCGGGCTCCTGCTCTTGCCGCTCGGCGAAGAGGGCGAGGTGGTGGTGCACGCGCGCGGTGGCGAGGGGTCCGAGCGGCGCACGCTGACCGCGGAGGAGCGCGAGGAGATCAGCCGCACCCTCGTGCGCACGGTGCGCAAGGAGCAGCGCTCGGTGCTCGTGCGACCGCTCGAGGAGAACGCGGGCTCGGCGAGCATGGCCTCGCTCGGGATCCTCGCGGCGCTCGCGGCGCCCATGCACGGCGGAGGGGTGCTCTACGTGGACTACCGCACGTTCGACGAGGACGTGGGGTCGCTCCACCGCGCGCTCGCCGAGGACGCCGCGAGCCTGCTCGGCGCGGTGATCGTGGAGCGCGATCGGCTCGCCTCGGCGCGCGACGCGCTGCGCGCCGTCGAGACGAAGATCGAGGCCGGCGTCCCGAGCCTCGACGATCTGCTGCGGCCCGACAGCATGGCCGCGGTGCGCGCGGAGGTGGCCTCGTGCCTCGACTCCGAGGCCTCGATCCTCGTGCTCGGTCCGAGCGGCACCGGCAAGACGCTCCTCGCCCACGCCATCGCCAGCGCGTCGCGACGCCGCCCGATCGTGCGCGCGATGCTGGGGGCGAGCGACGATCTCAACACGGTGACCTCCGAGCTCTTCGGCCACGAGCGCGGCGCGTACTCCGGCGCCACCGGCAAGCGCGTTGGGCTCGTCGAGCTCGCCCACGGCGGTACGCTCATCCTCGACGAGGTGCTCAACCTCTCGCCGAACGCGCAGAAGATCCTGCTGGATTTCACCCAGTTCCGCACGTATCGCCCGCTCGGGTGGGAGCGCGCCGAGCCCAAGCGCGCGGACGTGCGCATCGTCGCCGCGACCAACGGCGACCTCGAGGCCGCGATGGCCGAGGGCCGCTTCCGCGAGGACCTCTACTACCGCCTCGCCACGGTCACGCTGCACCTGCCCCCGCTCCGCGACCGCCGAGAGGACGTGCCCTCGCTCGCCGAGAGCTGGCTGCGCCGCGCCGACCCCGAGCGCTCGGCCTCGCTGTCGGTCGCGCTCCGCAAGCGCCTCCTCGGCGCCGACCTCGCGTGGCCCGGCAACGTGCGGCAGCTCGAGCGCGTGATGCACCGCGCCCTCTCCCGCGCGCGGCTGCGCGATCCGCGCGCGGCGGTGATCGACGTCGACCACGTGGACCCACGCGACCTCGGCGTGGACGCGACGAGCAAGCCGACGAGCACGGCGCCGGTGGGCACGCCGGTGATGCGCTTCCGCGCGCTCGGCGCCGAGCGGGAGCTCCTCGAGTCGACGGAGCGCTCGGTGCTGGCCGCGCTGATCGCGGAGCACGGCGGCGTGATCTCGAAGGTGGCGCGCGCGCTCGAGATCCCGCGCTCCACGCTGGTGAGCCGCCTCGAGGCGCTCGGGATCGACGCGCGCAAGCGTTAGCGGGCGACGAGGCTCTGCTGCACGTAGAACTGCCTGGTCCCGCCCGCGAACGGCACCTCCACGAAGATCCCCGCGGCCTCGCGCGCCGTGCGGACCGGCAGCACCTGCATGAACCCGCCACCGACGAGCTTGAACGAGCCGAGCGCCGTGGCCGGGTCGGCCTTGGTGCGCTGGAACACGACGACCCCGGCGAGCCCCTCGGGCTGCGTGGACTCGTAGAGCCCCGCCGAGGTGTACGGGTCGACGTAGTAGGCGTCGAAGGTGAGGTCGGTCGTGTCGGTCGGCCGGCGGAGCTTGCCCGACCAGTGGCCCCCGACGCGCTCGGCGGTCACCGACCAGCCGTCGGCGGCGAGCGAGAAGCGGTCGTAGTCGGGGGCGTCGCCCCGCAGCCACTTGGTGTGCGACGCGTACGTGGAGGGCCCGCCGCAGGAGAAGAAGTTCACCTTGCCGTACTGCAGCACGATGCCGACGCGGCCGTCGGTGCCGTTGAGCCCGCCCACCGCCTCGCGCCGCACGGCCGGGTCGTTGCCGAGCGCGACGTCGCTCGAGGCGCCGCACGCCGGGAGGAACAGCGCCGAGGACACGAGACCGAGGGCGAGGGGGCGGAGGTTCATGGCGGCGCACAGGCTAATCCGGAACGCGTCTCCGCGCATCCGCTGCGACACACCGCGGGGCGCGCGGTAGGCTAGGGCGCGATGAAGCCGGGCGAGGTCGTGGGCGGGCGTTTCCGCCTCGAAGACGCCGTCCGCTCGGGGGGCATGGGCGTGGTCCACCGGGCGGTCGATCTCGCCCACGGCCACGCGATGGTCGCCCTGAAGGTCCTCGGCGTGCAGCGAAGCGAGCCGGACGCCGAGATGGTCACCCGGTTCCTGCTCGAGGCCGAGATCCTCGGGCAGCTCGACCACCCGGCGATCGTGCGCCACGTCGCGCACGGATCGCTCGAGGATGGCGCCCCGTACCTCGTCATGGAGTGGATCGACGGCCCCACGCTCGAGGGGCGGCTCGAGGGTCGACCGCTCCGCGTCCAGGACGCGCTCCTCCTCACCCGGCGGCTCGCCGAGGCGCTGTCGATCGCGCACGCCGCGGGCGTCGTGCACCGAGACGTGAAGCCGGCCAACGTGATGCTGCCGGGCGGCGAGCTCGCGGCGGCCAAGCTCGTCGACTTCGGCGTCGCCCGCGCGGACGGTTCGTCGTCGCTCACCCAGACCGGCGTGCGCGTGGGGACCCCGCGGTACATGGCCCCCGAGCAGATCCGCAGCGCCCGCGAGGTGGACGCGCGCGCCGACCTGTTCTCGCTCGGGTGCGTGCTCTTCGAGACGCTGGCGGGGTTGCCCGCGTTCCCGGCCGACAACGCGATGGCGGTGATGGTGCAGATCCTGTTCGAGCCCGCGCCGCGCCTCGCCGATCTGCGCGCGGACCTGGCCGACCCCATCGTGTCGCTCGTGCAGCGGCTGCTGGCGCGCGAGCGCGAGGTGCGCCCTTCGAGCGCGCTCGCGGTGGTGCGCGAGCTCGACGCGCTGCTCGGTCACCTCGCCGACGGCACGATGGTCGCCCCGCGGTCCTCGCTGCCCGACCCGGCGCTCGCGCGGCTCGTGGTGCGCGCGCTCCCTCGCCCCGATGGACCGCTGATCGGGCGCGTCGCCGAGCTCGGACGGCTCGACGCGGCCCACGCGCGCGGCGCGGCGGCGGTGCTGTGGGGGCCACCGGGGGTCGGGAAATCCCGGCTCCTCGTCGAGGCGGCGTTCCGCGGTCGCGAGGCCCCGACCAGCGCCGCGTGGCTCGTCGACCTCTCCGCGGTGCGCAAGCCCCACGAGATCGGCGCCGCCATCGCGCGGGCCGTCGGCGTGCGCGCGCCGCACAGCGACCAGCTCCCGGACGCGGTGACGACGGCGCTGCGCATCCAGCCCGACGCGCTGCTCCTGCTCGACCGCGCCGAGCACGTGGCCGCGCTGCTCCCCGACGTGCTCGAGCGCCTCGCCGAGGCGTGCCCCACCGTCCGCGTGGTGGTGGCCTCGCGCGTGCGGCTCAGCGGCCGCACGGCGGAGCCCATCGAGGTCGGCCCGCTGCCCGAGGACGACGCCGCCGCCCTGTTCGCGCTGCGCGCCCGCGTCGAGGCGAGCCACTCCACCGTGCGCACCATCTGTCGCGCCCTCGACGGCGTGCCGCTGGCCCTCGAGCTCGCCGCGGCCCGGGTCGACGCGCTCGGCCTCGACGGCGTGCGCGCGCGCCTCCACCGCAAGGACCTCCTCACCGACGGCGCGCGCACGATGGAGGGCACCGTCGCCTGGTCGTTCGATCTGCTCTCGGCCGAGGAGCAGCGCGCCGGCGCTCGCTGCGCCTGCTTCAAGGGGGGATTCTCGCTCGAGGCGGGCGAGGCGGTGCTCGCGGGGCTGCCGGGGCCGCTCGACCTGCTCCAGGCATTGCGCCACAAGTCGCTGCTCACCCGGCACGAGATCGACGGCGAGCCCCGCCTGGTGATGCTCGGCGCCGTGCGCGACCTCGCCGTCGACAAGCTCGTCGGCGAGGAGCTCACGGCCACCCGCGCGCTCCACCGCCGCTGCTTCGTCGAGCTCGGCACGACGGCGCGCCTCGCCCATGAGAAGACGGGCAGCGCGGTCGCGTTGCAGAGGCTCGCGCGCGAGCTCGACGATCTCCACGCCGCGGTGGAGCACGCCCTCGAGCACGACGACGGCGACGACGCGTGCGCGCTCGCGGCCGCGATCGAGCCGGTGCTCTCCTCGCGGGGCGCCGCGGCGGCCGCGCTCACCCTCCTCGAGCGCGCCCTCGCCATCGCCTCGACGAGCTCGCCCGCGGTCCAGGCCGCGATGCAGGCCCGGGCCCGCGCGCTGGGCGCGCTCGGCCGCGCGGAGGAGGGCCTCGCCGACCTGCGCGGTCTCCTCGCCAGCGGGGCCGACCCCGGGCCGCTGCACCTCGAGCTCGGCGTGCTGCTCCACGTGCACGGCGCGCTCGCCGAGGCCAAGGAGGCCTACTCGGCCGCGGCCGAGCTGCTCGCGACGAGCGGCGACGAGCGCGGCGAGGCCCGCGCGCTCGCCAACCTCGGCGCCCTCGCGCACGACGAGGGCACGCTCGCCGAGGCCGAGTCCCTCTACGGCGAGGCCATCGCGCTGTTCTCCTCTGTCGGCGATCTGCGCCTGCGCGGGGTCACCCTGGGCAACCTCGCGCTCGCCAAGCAGGAGCGGCACGCGCTCGACGAGGCCCGCGCGTGCTTCGCCGAGGCCGTGACCCACCTCGAGGCCTACCAGGACGTGCGCCTGCTCGGCGTCGTGCTCGGCAACGCGGGCTTCTGCGAGCTCGAGGCCGGCGGGCCCCTCGCGCGCGCCCACCTCGAGCGCGCGCAGGCGCTGCTCGCCCCCACCGGAGACAGTCGCTCCCTCGGCCTCGCGCTCGGTCGCCTCGCCGCGGCGCTCGCGCTCGAGGGCCGGGTCGGTGACGCCGACGCTCGGTTCGCGCGCGCCGACCGTGTCCTCGCCAAGCACGACCAGCTGTCACGTACCGCCGTGTCGGCCCTCCGCGCGACGAGCGACGTGCTGCGCGCAGAGGAGGCGCTCGCCCGGGGCCGCCCCGCGGACGCCATCGCCCAGCTCCGTGTCGCCACCGGGCGCATCGCGCAGGCCGAGGCGGGCGAGCAGAGTGGCGCCTTCGGTCGACGCTCCGACGACGTCCGCACCGCGCTCCGCCTGGTCACGCCGCGGGTCGAGGCGCTCGCCCGCCGCCTTCACGACCTTCCGTGAACCTCGTCACGAAGGTTCGTGAAACGGCGCGGGCTCGGCGCAGAAACCCGGGAAATTCGAGCCAACCCGCGCTGGTACGATCCTCGCGAAGAGGCTCGGCATGCGCAACCGATTCTCGAACACTGGGCTTAGGGCTGGCTCCGCGGCGTTGCTCGCCGCGCTGGTCAGTGGGGGCTTCGCGGCCGTGGGCTGCGGGGGTGACGATGGCACGCCGCCGGTCGACTACGACACCGGCACGGACACCGGGGTGGTCTCCGAGACGAGCACCGACTCGGGCACGACGGACAGCGTCACGGACTCGGGCAGCGATACGCCCGACGCGCCGGCGCCGACCGCACGCACGACGCCGACCAACGGCGGCGCGATCGCCATCTCGAAGGACGACACCATCTCCGTCGCGGCGAACCACATGACCGGCGACGTGACGATCGCCAAGCTCGACCTCGGCGGCGCCACGCCGCTCACCAAGGTGGCCGACATCGAGCTCGGCGCCGGCTCCGAGCCGTGGGCCGTGGTGATCGGCAACGACGACGACACCGCCTTCGTCATCACGCGCAAGACGCAGACGATCCGCAAGATCACCGGCCTCAAGACCACGCCCAAGCTCGACGCCGCGAGCGGCAAGCTCGGGAGCGAGCCGACCGGCCTCGCGATCTCGCCCACCGGCCAGGAGCTCTACGTGGCCAACTGGGCCGAGGGCAGCGTCACGGTGGTCAAGGCGAGCGACCTCTCGATCCTCAAGACCATCGACCTCAACGACGCGCTCGCCAAGTCGGGCGTACTCGGCCCGTCGGTCACCGCCGGTCGTCCCGGCCTCGCCCACCCGCGCGCGCTCGTCGTCACCAACGACGGCAACAGCGTCGACTCCGACGAGACCCTGTACGTCACCGAGTTCTTCTCGCAGGCGCGCACCGACGCGCTGCCGACCGACGACAGCCAGTTCGACGTCGCGCGCCAGGGCGTCGTCTACGCGGTGAAGCTCTCCGACGCGAGCGTCAGCACCATCACCATCGCGCCGGTCACCGACACCGGGTTCAAGGACAGCGCGGGCAACACGACCGGCTGCTTCCCGAACCAGCTCTCCGCGGCCGCGCTCAACTCGGGGCGCCTGTACGTCACGAGCGTCTGCGAGTCGCCGCGCGGCCCGACCGGCCCGGTGATCGCCGGCACGACCACCAACACCGCCAACTTCAAGACCCAGATCCACGCCGGCGTGTTCGTCATCGACACCGCCACCAAGAAGGAGCTCCCCGCGCAGGGCCAGCTGCTCAACAAGGCGTTCCAGAAGCTCTACGACGACGGCGCGGTGGCCGACGACGCGACCCGTCGCATGCCGCTCATCCCGACCGACCTCGCCTTCGCCCCGACCACGAAGGTCGCCTACGTGACCTCCTACGGCTCGGACGCGGTCTTCCGCGTGTCGTACAACGACGACGGCAGCCTCAAGGAGGTCGGCGCGGCGACGCAGAAGTTCATCAACCTCTCGCCGAGCGGCAACCTACCGGTGGGCATCGCGGTCGCCAACGCCGGCGTCGCCACCAAGCCGTTCGCCGTCGCCATCAACGAGAACAGCCGCAATTTCTCGGTGATCGCGCTCAGCACCCAGACCGTCTCGGCGACCGTGGCGTCGTCCGCGGCCACCGTCTCCGACAGCAACGTCAAGGGTCAGAAGTTCTTCGCCACCGGCCTCGGCCGCTGGTCGTTCAAGGGCCAGGGCTGGAACTCGTGCCAGTCGTGCCACCCGGACGGCCTCACCGACAACGTCACCTGGTACTTCGCGCGTGGTCCCCGCCAGACGACCTCGCTCGACGGCACCTACGGCGACAAGAAGGACACGACCAAGCGCCGCGTCCTGAACTGGACCGGCATCTTCGACGAGGTGCACGACTTCGAGCTCAACACCCGCGGCAACTCGGGCGGCATCGGCGCCGTCGTCTGGAAGAGCGGCACGCCGGCCAGCGCCGACGACCGGATCATCTTCGACGGCACCGCGGTGAGCGGCGCCCAGAAGCCCAGCGCCACGCCGCAGGCCGGCCTCAACGGCGCGGTGAGCTCGATGGTCACCGGCGTCACCGGTGTCTGCGCCGACGGCGACACCACGTGCAACAAGTCGGTCCTCAAGGACTGGGACGAGATCGACGGCTACGTGAAGACCATTCGCGCGCCGAGGAAGGCCTCCAACCTCGACGCCGCCAAGGTGACGGCCGGCGAGGCGCTCTACAAGGCGAACAACTGCGCGGCCTGCCACGGCGGCTCCACCTGGACGATCTCGCGCGTGTTCTACGCCCCCAACGAGGCCAACAACGCGGTCGCGGGCCTGCTCCGCACCAAGGAATACACGCTGCCGACGGGCTTCCCCGCCGCGCTCAACCCGGCCGCCAACGTCTCGGCGCGCAAGGCCACCCTGCGCTGGCCCGACGCGGCGACCGCGGGCGCCCAGGACCAGATCCAGTGCGTCCTGCGTGACGTGGGCACGTTCGCCACCGGCGGCGTGTTCCCGACGGGCATCCCGCTCAAGGAGGTCCGCGCGGACATGACGACGCTCGCCCAGGGCGCGACCGGGTTCAACCCGCCCTCGCTCCTCGGCATGATCACCGGCGCGCCGTACTTCCACGGCGGCAACGCTCGCACCCTCGAGGAGGCGTTCGGCGCCACGTTCCAGAAACACCACCAGTCGCTCTCGACGCTGTTCGCGCCGTCGGCGACGGAGGTGGCGCAGCTCATCGCCTTCCTGTCGAGCATCGACAACGACTCGACGGTGATCCCCGTGCCGACGTCGGGCACCATCACCTTCGACCCCGATCTGTGCCCGAAGACCTTCCCGTGATCCTAAGGGGGGCTCACGTCCCCCTTGGGTCTCGGTGGCCGCGCCACCTTCGCTTCGCTCGGTGTCGCAGACCAGCCTCGACGCCCCCCTGCGCCGCTACGCGGCGGGATGGGGGGCGTCGTCGTTTGTCCGCGGGGCCTCCGCTTCGCTCGGTGTCGCCGCCGCTACGGGGCGGGATGGGGGCGTCGTCGTTTGTCCGCGCGCCCTTCGCGGCGTCGACGGGTGTCTCGTGGTCGTGACGTTCCAGCGCATGGTTCGCTGGGAGGAGGTGCGGGGGCGGGGAGGCGTATGATGGGGGGATGCGCAGTGTCGTTGCCTTCGGGCTCTCGTTCGCGTTGGTCGGGTGTGGCGTGTCGGGCGACGGGGACACCGAGCCTGCCGACGCTGCGAGCGGAGACACGAGCACGAGCGGGGACGCGCTGCCGACCGACACCACCGTGCCCACCGAGGGCGGCACGGACACCGGGGTCGCGGTCGACGCGCCGGAGGGTGGCGTCTGCTCGGGCCTCGGGCGCTACTGCGGCACCCGGCTCGGCCTCGACGCGAACAAGCTCTACGACTGCAACGAGGGCAAGATCGTCGGCACAATCGCGTGCTCGGGCCCGTGCATCGTGGTCAAGGACAGCGAGCAGGACCTGTGTCCCTGCCCCGCGGGCGACGGCCGCTACTGTGGCGACCGCGTCGGTCGCGATGCGCGCTACCTCTGGGACTGCAAGGCCGGGGTGCTGAGTCAGGGCCCGCAGTGCGGCAAGTGCAGCGCGGGCTCGGCCGCGAGCGACAGCTGCGCCCCGTGCGCCTCGGGCGACGGCGACTACTGCGGCGCCATCGTCGGCGGCGACAAGAACAAGCTCTACACCTGCAAGGGCGGCGTGCTCACGGTGAAGGCCGACTGCGGCGCCGCGTGCGTGGAGAAGCCGCCCGGCACGCCCGACACCTGCCCCGCGTGCCCCTCCGGCGATGGCGCCTACTGCGGCGGGCCGGTGGGCCTCGACCCGAACACACTCTTCACCTGCAAGGGCGGCGTGTTCACGGTGAAGGAGAAGTGCGCGGCCACGTGCTACGTCGCTCCGCCTGGCTCGCCGGACTACTGCACGACGGTGGGCGCGGGGCTCCTCTGCAGCCACGTGCAGTGGTGGAACAGCGCGCTGACCTACGGTCCATACATGAGTTATGGATGGTGGGACACGGACATCTCGGCCGGCAGCGGCACCCCGATCCAGCTCCGTCACGACAGCAAGCTCGACAAGGAGGGCGTGTACGGCTGGGGGTGGATGCCCGAGTTCACCGACCAGGTCACCAAGCAGCGCTTCCGCTTCTTGCACCTGCGCCTGTCGGCCAAGTACACCACCGCGGTCGGCACCGTGTATCCCGCAGGCACCATCGTCGGCCTCTCGGGCGGCGACACCGCGGACACCGGTCTCGGCAAGTACTCCACGGGCGCCCACCTCTGCGTGCAGACGCTCGCCGAGTACCGCACGGTGTTCCCCACCGGCAAGGACGCCTGCAAGTGATGGAGTGACGGGCCTTCAGCCCTGGCCGCAGAGGCTCTGGAACGGCACGCAGGTGCCGTCCGATCCGCAGGTGGCGTCGGCGCCGCAGTCGTTGGAGCCCTTGGTGCATGGATCGCCGAGCGCTTGGATGGGCTGACAGGTTCCGAACCGACACACGAGCGAGCCGCGGCAGCGCCGAAGGTCCGTCGCCGACTTCTCCGAGCAGGGCGCACCCTCCTCGCCGAACGAGATGGGCCAGCACCGCGCAGGCTCGCCCTCCTCGCTCGCGCAGCGACTCCACGGATCGCACCCCGACTTGCCGTCGCCGCAGGAGAACATCGCGCGAGCCGAGCCCACCGCGCACTTGCGCCCGAGGCATTGCAGGCCGTGGACGCACTCTCCGTCGCGGGTGCACGTGGCCCCCTGTTCGTTGCGGGGGACGCACGCGCGGATGGCGATGTCGCAATAGAGTCCCTCGTCGGTGGTGCCGACGCCTGGGTGAGCGCAGCCATCGTCATCGAGGCAGAAGTGCCCGGGGTGCGAGGCGATCACGCACTCGCCGCACGCCCCGCTCGCCGCGCCGCCGAAGGCGCAGGCGCCGCTCACGCACTGCGCGTTCGCGTGGCAGGGGGAGCCGACCGGTAGCCGTCCGCGCTGGACGCCCGCGGGTGGACGGCACGCGGGGCTGCGCAACGCCGCGAGCCTCCCTGGACAGTCACGCGCACGCAATGCTTCGGCGCAGGTCTCGAGCGCGACGAGATCGGCCACCGCTCCGGGCAGCTGCGCATCCTTGACGCACTTGGTCCGGGTCGCCTCCACGCAGTCCACCGCGTCGCGGAAGGGCTGCATCGACCATGGTTCGCACGTGCTCGATGGCGCGCGGCAGAGCGCATCTGCATAGACAGTGCACGCTTCGCCCACGGAGCGCGTGTAGGGGGTCACCCGCGGGACGGAGGATCCGGCGTCGAGCGGCGACTCGGGATCGACGGGTGGGCCTGCACAGCCGACCAGCACGAGGATCCAGGGAGCGAGACCACGCACGCCCCCCCAGGCTGCAAGCCGCGTTCCGCCAGGAATTGCCGATCGATTCACGGGCGCGAACCCGAGGTCGTCAGGCTCCGCACGGGCCGGTTCGTGCAGGGCAGCGTCACCCGCCTAGCAGGTCGAGGGTACGCAGAGGTGCGCTGTCCGAAGACTCAGCTGCCGAGACGACGCTCGATCGCGTCGAGGTGGCCCCGCATCTCCGGGTCGTTCTCGCGGAGCGCCTCCACCTTCTTCACGGCGTGCATCACGCTCGTGTGGTCGCGGTGCCCGAAGTGCCGACCGAGCTCCGGGTAGCTGCACTTGAGCCGCTGCCGGCAGAGATAGATGGCGACGTGGCGCGCGTTGGCGATGCTGCGGTGACGGTCCTTGCCGAGGAGATCGCCGGACCGGAGGTTGAAGTGGTGGCACACCGCGCGGATGACCTCGTCCACGCTGACCGGCTGCTGCCGTGCGGGGAGCGAGCTCGCGAGCACGCTGCGCGCGAACTCGAGGTCGATGCGACGACCGAGGATGGAGGCCTGCGCCGCGAGACGGATGAGGGCGCCCTCGAGCTCGCGGACGTTGCTCCGTACGGCCTGGGCGAGGAGCACCGCCACGTCGTCGTCGAGCTCGAGCTGCTCGAGCTGGGCCTTCTTCTTGACGATGGCGACGCGGGTCTCGAGCTTGGGGACCTGCACGTCGGCCACGAGGCCCCACGTGAAGCGCGAGACGAGGCGGTCGGTCATGCGCTCGAGCTCGCGCGGGTCGCGGTCGCTCGTGAGGACGATCTGCTTGTCGGCGCTGTGGAGCGCGTTGAACGTGTGGAAGAACTCTTCCTGGGTCTGCTCGCGGCCGGCGAGGTTGTGCACGTCGTCCATCAGGAGGAGGTCGCACTGCATGCGGTAGCGCGTGCGGAAGGCGTCCATCTCCTTGTTGGCGAGGGCGGCGATGAACTCGTTGGTGAACGCCTCGGCGCTGACCACGACGATGCGCGCCTGCGGACGCGACGCGCGGATGTGGTGCCCCACCGCGTGGAGCAGGTGGGTCTTGCCGAGGCCGGTGCCGCCGAAGATGAACAGCGGGTTGCCGCGCCGCACGGAGCCCGCGCCCGCGGCGGCCAGGGCGGCTGCGTGGGCGAGATCGTTCGACGTGCCGACCACGAAGTTGGCGAAGAGGTACTTGGGGTTGAGGCCGCTCGGCAGGCCGTCACGACCGTCGCGCAGCTGCAGGGGCTCGCGCATCGTCGTCTCGCCGAACACGGGCTCCACGGGAGCGGGCGGCGGAGCGGACGGTGTGGTGAAACCCACCGGCTCGGGCGGGCGGCTGGAGACCGGATCGGCCAGCTCCGAGTCGATGATCCAGGTGACGTCGACGGCGAGGCCCGTGCGCTCGCGGATCTTCTCGCGCAGGAGAGGCAAGTGGTGGGTGGTCACGAAATCGCGCACGAACGCGTTCTGCGCACGGAGCTGCAGCACGCCGTCCGTGAGCCCGTCGAACTGGATCGCACAGAACCAGCGATCGAACGAGGTCGGAGCCTTCGCACGCAGCTCCGCAATCGCACCGTCCCAGACGTCCTTCATTCCGATCACCTGCGACACCGCTGAAAATCCAACCTCACGACTGCGCCACACCGAAGACCAGACCGACCAATGAGCCCGACCAAACGAGCCAACCTCCGCTGCGAGGAAGACGAGGAAGAAGAGACGACCGAGAGACGACCAAAGCCCACCCAGGTGAGGAGACCCGGCCCAACAGACTGGGATCAGGAGACACGTCGACCTGTCTCCTCAACCTTTCCACAGGCTGGGGAGAACTCAGAAGCTTGTCTGCCGCCGGCTGCCAATCCGTCACGCACAACCACGCCACCGTCTTGGCCCGCCGCTTGGCCCACCCACCGATCAAGACCGTAGAGAAAGAACGACGCCGTTCGACGATGTCGCGAACAGCGTGTGTAGACGGAGTAGCACCGGCTTCGGGAGGGTGTAAAGCCCCGTGGAACGACCGCGCGAGCGCGACATGCGATTCCGCATACTTGTGCTGCGGGGTGCGTTCCACGTTGACTTTTCTCTCGCACAAACGTTGGCCCGCGCCCCCGACGCATCGTACGCGGCGACGATGCGACGATGCGCGCGACGTTCCCCGAAGACCTGCGCGGCAGCCCTCGCGGGCACGCTCGTCCTCTCGACCGGCACCCTCGAGAGCCGGGCGGACGAGTACCGCGCGCCGGAGCTCGGCCACGCGTACGGCGAGTTCGAGGGACCCCGCACGGTCGGGATGGGCGGCGCCGCCCGCGCCTTCGGCCAGTCGACCTCCGCCATCCCCCTGAACCCGGCGAACCTCGCCACCCAGAGCGTCTATCACTTCGAGCTCCTCGGTGGCCTCGACACCAAGGCGCACCGGCTCCAGTACGGCGCCGCCATCCTCGACGCCGTCACCCAGAAGATGGCGATGGGCGCGCTCGTGTCGCGCACCGACCTCGGCAACGACGGCGACCCCTACCGCCGCGGTACCCTCGACGTGCGCGTGGCGTTCGCGTTCCCGTTCGGCGACCGACTGGCGGTCGGCGTCGGCGGGCACTACCTCCGCGCCACCCAGGACGGCACCGGGCTCCTCGGCGAGAGCCCCGTCTCGCGGAGCAGCAGCGACGCCTCGAACTACCGGGGATTCACGCTGGATGCGGGCCTCAACCTGCTGATCGCGGAGGGCTTCCGGCTCGGCTTCGTCGCCCAGAACCTCACCAATCCCGGAACGGTGCTGGCGCCGCTGATGTTCGGCGGGGGCCTCGGCTTCAAGAAGGGGGACCTGACAATCGAGGCCGACGTGGTGGGGGTGGACAAGGTGATCTGGGGCAGCTGGAAGGCCCGGCTCCAGGCCGGTCTCGAGTTCCTGGCGGGCGACCACTATCCCCTGCGGATCGGCTGGCACTACGACCAGGGGAGCCAGCGCCACTCCATCCACTACGGCACAGGCTTCGTGGACCGCTCCTTCGCCATCGACGTCGGGGTGCGTCAGGAGATTGCAGCCCCCGCGAACGACCCCTGGGGAAAGACCCTCGTATTCGCCGTCGGCCTGCGATACTTCTACGATGCTGCGACGACCGGCGCCCCCGACAACGCGGGGGGAGGCTTCTAGGACAGCCTCCAAAACCGAGTCGCACCTTCTGGGATGAGCATGTCCGGGACCGACGCGCAGCCGCTGTTCCCGCAGCCCGAGGACGGGGATCCGGAGGACGTGGGCTGGGCCCTGTCCACCGCCGAGGCGTTGTGGAAGCGAGGCGAGCACGCCGACGCGATCACGTGGGTGCGCCGCGCCGCCGAGGCCGCGTCCGAGGCCGAGCAAGACGTCCGCATGCTCGTGCTCGTGAAGGCCGCGGGGGAGCTCGCCGCCCTCGCCGAAGCGTTCGCCACCCAGCCCGACGTCGTCGCCTCCGAGCCCGCGCCGCCGATGCCGCCGGAGCTCGAGCCCGAGGTGCCGGCGATCCCGGTCGCGGCGGCGGTGCCGGCGTTCACCGAGGCCGTGGACGAAGAAGAGGCGCCGTCGGGTCGGCTCTCGACCGAGTCCATCGAGCTCGACCTCGACAGCGCCGCGGTCGAGTCGTTCGAGACGCCGCTCGCGCACAAGAAGCCGCCGAAGCCGCCGCCGCGACCGGTGAGCAAGGCGCCCGCGCGCAACGAGCCGGTGCCCACGCCGAACCCCTTCCCGAGCCCGCTGCGCGCGCTCGCCATCAAGCTGCCGACCGCCGAAGAGCTGCCTCCGGCGCCGCCACCGTTGCCACATGTGGCCAACGAGGACGAGTCGTTGCCGCACGTCCCCACGGTGCCGCCGCCGCCCCCGGACTTCGCGCCGACCCCCATGGGTCTTCGCGCAGCGCCGAGCGTCCGCCCCGATGGAGACACGAGTCGCACGGGGACCGCGCCGTTCGGCGTCGGCGCCGTCCCGCGTCCGCGGCCCCCCGCGCGCCCTGCGCCTCCGCGCCCCGCGCTCGACCGCAAGAGCACGCCGGATCCCGACGAGACCCCCGCGCTCGGACCGGCGCTCCTCGCGGAGTCCGAACCCATGGCGCGGCCGCGCCCGAACTCGACGTTCCCCGCCGCGCCCAAGGCCGCAGAGTCCGTCGCGCCCGAGGCCGAAGAGACAGCACCGACGGAGCACCGCAGCGTCACGCCGCCGATGGGCAGCGTGCCGCCGAAGCCACTCGCATCGCTGCGTCCGCCCGCGATCACGCACGCCGATGGCGTGCAGAAGCACGTGAGCGAGGCTCCACCGCGCGCCGCCGCCACGCCGGCCGTCAACATCCCGAAGGCGCCGCGCGCCCCCTCGGTGAGCGAGGCCAAGGCCGCCGATCGTCCGGCGCTCGTCAAGCTGCCCACGCCCCGCGAGGGCTTCCCGAGCACGCCCGCGCCGCCGCCTGCTTCGCGCGCGGTGCCCTCGGCGCGCGACATCGTGCTCGACCCCGAACGCTTCGAGGTGCTCGCCGACGTGCCGGACGACGCGCGCGAGGCGCTGGTCCAGGCGTCCGAGAAGCAAGTGTTGCTGCCCGACGAGCAGCAGGTCGCGCCGCCGATGGTGGTCGTGCTGTCCGGCGAGCTCGAGGTCCGCGCGCCCGGCTACGTCACCCGCCTCGACGTCATCGGTCAGGGCCAGGTGCGCTTGCTCGCCGCCCTCGCGCCGGCGTCGGGTCAGCTGCAGCTGCTCGGTGGCCCGAAGGGCGCGCGCTACCTCGCCGTGCCGCAAGAGGCGGTCGAGGCGCTGCACGTGGCCGCGCCGTGGGTGGTGCAGGAGCTCGAGCCAGCGAGCGACGACGTGCACGTCGTCGCCGGGGCGCTGACCGGCAAGCTCGGCGCTCGCCTCGACGGCGGCATCCTCGACGCGGTGCTCTCTCGCGCCAAGACCATGCGCCTCGCGCCGCACGCACCGGTGGTCAAGCAGGGCGAGGTCGTGCGCGCCCTCATCTTCGTCGGCGCGGGCGAGCTCTCGTTGCGCACCGGGTCCGACGCCGACGCCATGGAGATCGGCACCCTCGATCCCGGAGAGGTGCTGTTCCCCGCCGAGCTGCTCGCGCGCGAGCCCGCGCCCTCGACCGTACGCGCGGGCGAGCAAGGGGCGCTCGTGATCGTCGCGACGCGCAGCGCGACCGAAGAGATGCTCGTCACGGTGCCCCCGCTCCTCGAGCTGCTCGGCGAAGGGTGATGATCTCGCGCGCGTTCGCTCTCGGGATCGCGAGCGTGATCGTCGGCTGCGCGCACGTCGAGACGCCTCGTGAACGCGCGCTGCTCTTGCTCGCACACGGGCGCATCCCTCAGGGGATCGTGGAGCTCGAGAAGATCCGTGACGCGCACCCGGACGACCCGCAGGCGCACATCGACCTCGGCCACGGCTACGAGCTCGCCCACCGCTACGACGAGGCGCTCGCCGAGTACGACCGCGCCGCCGAGGTGAAGAAGACCGACCCCCGCGGGCCGCGCGAGGGCGGCCTGCGCTGCGCGGCCTGGGGCGAGCACGCCGCCGCGATCCCCCGGCTCGAGGAGGCCATCCACCGCGGAGACCAGGACCCGCGGACGTTCCACGCGCTCGGGCTCTCGCGCCTCCAGCGCGGCGACAAGAAGGGCGCGCGCGAGGCCTACACCGCGGGGCTCGCGACCAAGGACGGCGATCGCGACGCCACCTGCGTGCTCGGCCTCGCCACGCTCGCGGTGATCGACGAGGACGGCAAGGAGGCGCTCCGCTGGTACGAGGAGCTGATCAAGCGGCGGCCCAAGCACGCCGGTGCGCACCTCGGACGCGCCTGGGCCCTCACCAAGCTCGGGCGCCACGCCGAGGCGGACGCCGCGCTCGCCGACGCGGTCGAGCTCGGTGCCACCGCGCAGGACACGGCGAAGCTGCGGGTCTGGATGAAGGAACAGCGCAAGTAGAGGGCCTCACGCCCTCGGCTACTTCGCGAACTCGATCCGGTCGAGGGCGTGCACGAAGGTGCCGATGCCCTCGAGGGAGCGCACCTCGATGCGATGGGTGCCGGCCGCGAGGTGGAGCTTGGCCGCCGCGTTCCAGTGCAGCACCGACTTGGCGCCGCGTCCGTCGAGCGGCGGCGCGAGCACGGTGCCGTCGACCACCAGCGCGAAGCGGCCGCTGTCGAAGCGCAGCGGGATCTCGGCGGAGATCTGGTAGTCGCCCTCCTCGAACAGATACTGACGGAAGACGATGTTGGCCTTCGGCGAGCGCAGCGTGATCTTGAGGAACTGGCGGTTGCTCGCCTCGGGCAGACCCTCGATCTGCGCGTAGGAATCCACGCGGGTATCGGGCGGGAACTTCGCCTCGCCCTCGACGACGACCCGCGATGGCGTCGGCTGCGCGAACGGGAACGGCAGCGGACGCCCGATGCAGTCGACGCGCTGGTGTTGCCAGGTCGGGTACATGGTGACCATCTGCCGATCGTGCGCGACGTCGAAGCTGCGGACGTAGACCCGGTCGCCGTCCCAGAGACGAGGCGTGTTGAGCACGCTGGGCCAGCCGTAGACGACGTCACCGCGGTCGGGCTCGACGCAGTTCTGCACGTAGACGATCGCGTGGTGGGCGCTGGTCTTGTCGACGTTCTCGTGCACGCGCTCGGCCTGGCGCTGCCGGTTGATGTCCTTGATTCGGTTCGGGATGTCCTTGCGGAGCTCGTCGACGACCACCAGGGCGAGCACCATCGTGCCGAGCGCGGACGCGATCTGCCAGGCCTTGCTCGGCGGCGCCTCGCCCTCGCTCTGTGGCTGCAGCGTGAGGCCCGCCGCGATCGCCACGGCGAGGGGGCCCATCAGGTCGGTGTAGAGCCGCGCCCCGTGCTGGATCGCGTGGTAGTAGAACGCGTAGTACACGGCGAGCGGACCGAGCGTGCCCACCACCACGAGCGCGTCCTCGCGCTTGCGCGACCGCAGCACGAACAGCGCCGCGAGCGCGATCGGCCAGCCCGTGCCCCAGGCGTCCACGCGGAACACGTTCCACCGCATGGTCGTGACCTGCATCGCGCGCTCGAGGGTGTAGCCCTCCGGCGGCACCTCCTTCGGGTGCTCGCGCCCGCACCCCACCTCGTCACCGAAGCCGAGGCGGTGGCAGTCGGGGTTGTCCTCGGTCTGCGCGAAATAGCGGTCCTGCGGCAGCTCGAGGACGTGCCCGGTGGTGCGGACGTTCCACGCGGCCTGGGTCAGCGGGCCGAGCGCGGCGAGGCACACGAACACGAGGAGGGGCCGGCGTAGAGGCCGCGGCACGCTCGGCCTACGGAAGCGCGCGAAGCGCGGCTCGCCCGGCGTGGGCGCGGGAAACCGCACGGCGAACACGAGGACGCCGACCACGATCCCGAAGAACAGCGTGAGCGCCGTGGGCAGGCGTGTGATCACGAGCCAGGCGCTCGCGATGCCGCCGAGCAGCGCGCCGAGGTGGGCCCGACGCGGGTCCGGGTCGACCAGCGCGAAGTGCAGGCCCTCGAGGCCGAGGCAGAGCAGCGCGGCCGCGAGCGTGTGCGCGAAGTAGGCGCCGCCGACCACGTGCAGGAACCCGCTCGCGAGGAGCAAGAGGCCGGCGAGCACGCCCGCGACGCGGCCGTAGAGCCGATCGGCGAGCCGCGAGCCGGCGACCACGAGCATCGCCGTCGCGAACGCGGGCGCGAGGCCCGGCGCGTGCAGCTTCCAGAACACCGCGAGCAGGAGCGGCCAGCCAGGCTGGAACAGCGGGTAGCTCCGGCCGTCCTCCACGAGGAAGCGCATGCGGAAGAACTCGAACAGCGGGTGCGAGGCCGGTATCGGCTGGCCGATCGAGATGCGCCGCGCGAGCAGGTCGTAGCTGATCTCGTCCTGGATCTGCGGGAAGGCGCCGAACGCGCCGAACGTGAACCGCTTCACGAGGAGGAACGCGGCCGTGAAGAACAGCACGTCGAGGACGACCCGCGGGATGCGCGCGCACGACCGAGCGACCTGCTCGTGGCGCAGGTACGAGACGACGAGCACCGCGACCGCGAGGAGCCAGTAGGGGCCGGCGTGGAACACGCGACCCCCGAAATCGAACACGAACCCGCGCTTCGGCGCGCGGAACGCGGCGGCCACGATCAGCGAGGCGAGGCCGACTTGGATCAGGCGGAGCGCGTTGGGGAGCACAGGCGTAGCTCTTCCGGAGGGAGGCGAGAGCTTACCCACGGGCCACCACAGCGGGGGCGGAATTCCACCCCCCACGCTTGGGAAATCGCGAGCGGAGCGAGCAGGGGGGCGGTCGACGGTCAGCGACGCGACGAGCTCAGCGAGGAGCGGCGCGGCGGTCGACCCAGCGGGGGGGGAAGGCCCCCCGCCAGCAAATTCAGCCAATCGAGGAGGCGCGCGCTAGACTGCCAGATCACTTGCCTTCGGAGGTCTCATGAGCGCGTCGTTCGTCCAGCGGGTCGTCAAGGTGGCCTGCGCCGCCAGCATGGTCACCGGCCTCGCCTTCGGGTGTGGCTCGCGCTCGACGCTCGACGGGGTCGCGCAGCCCGAGATCGACGGCGGCGTCACCCCCAAGACCTGCGGCGACGGCATCTGTCAGGCCGACGAGAGCTGCGCTTCTTGCTCCTCCGACTGCGGCAAGTGCGCCACGTGCGGCAACGGCGTGTGCGATCCGAGCGAGAGCTGCACGAGCTGCCCGGGCGACTGCGGCAAGTGCACCACGTGTGGCGACGGCACCTGTCAGGACACCGAGAGCTGCGCGAGCTGCTCGGACGACTGCGGCAAGTGTCCTGCCTGCGGCGACGGCGTCTGCGCCGGTGGCGAGGACTGCGCCACTTGCCCGGTCGATTGCGGCCTCTGCAAGACGTGTGGCAACGGCAAGTGCGACGGCGGCGAGACGTGCGACAGCTGCCCCGGCGACTGCGGCGGCTGCGACAAGTGCGGCGACGGCTTCTGCGCCGGCTCGGAGGACTGCCTCTCGTGCGCGCCGGACTGCGGTGCTTGCAAGACCTGCGGCGACGGCAAGTGCGACGCAGCCACCGAGAACTGCTTCAGCTGCCCCGGCGACTGCGGCAAGTGCGTGGGCTGCGGCGACGGCATCTGCAAGGGCACCGAGACCTGCGCCTCGTGCAAGGCCGACTGCGGCCCCTGCTCGGTCTGCGGCAACAAGAAGTGCGAGGGCCCCTACGAGACCTGCACCAACTGCACCGAGGACTGCGGCACCTGCGAGACCACGGGCTGCCTCGACGTGCTCACCTGCATCATCGGCAAGTGCATCTCGTCCGGCGTCGGCGGCACCCCGAGCCCCACCTGCATCGCCAACTGCGTCTCGCTCGGCTGCCCGGCCGTGCAGTTCTTCGTCGACCAGGCGTTCGCGTGCGTGGTCAAGAACTTCTCCAAGTGCAGCGGCGGCGGCGCCACCCTCGATTGCTTCCGCAAGGTCTGCGACAAGGAGATCGCGGCCTGCATCGGCGCCAAGTGCAAGTAGGGCGTGCCCGCGATCGAGCTCTCGACGACGCGTGACGCGCTCCTCTCGGGCCGCGTCGTCTACGAGCAGCCCGCCAAGGGTTACCGGGTGTCGGTCGAGGCGCCCCTGCTCGCGGCCTTCGCGATCGCGCGGCGTCCACGCCCGTTTCGGGCGCTCGTCGACCTCGGCGCCGGGCCGGGAGCGGTCGGGCTCGTGCTCACGGTCACGGGCTGGGCGCGCCGGGCGACGCTGGTGGAGCTCGACCCCACCCACGCGGCGCTCGCGCGGGTCAACGCGGAGCACAACGCCTGCGCCGATCGCGTCGAGGTCTTCGAGGGGTCGGTCACCCGCGTGCGCGGCCTCCGCGTGGACCTCGCCGTCGCGAACCCGCCGTGGTTCGACGTGGACGACGGCCCGACCGCGACGGGGAGAGCGCGGGCCGGTGCGCGCGCGTTCGTCGAGGGGAGCCTCGAGGCCTTCGTGCGGGCCGCGGCGCGCTCGCTGGGGCGCGACGGGCGGCTCGTGCTCTCGTTCCCCGCCTCGCGCGTCACCGAGCTGCTCGCGACGTGTCGTGGGCGCGGTCTGCACGGCAAGCGCCTGCGGTTCGTCCACCCCCGGCCGCAGCGCGAGGCGCAGGTGGTGTTCCTCGAGGCCAAGCCGGGGCGGCCCGGCGGCCTCGTGATCGAGGCCCCCCTCGCGATCCGGGGCGAGCAGGGCGAGGACTACACCGAAGAGGCCACGCGCGTGCTCACCGGCGCCGCGTTCGCGCGAGCGTGAGGGCGACGGCGAGGCCGAGCAGGGTGAGCGGAGCGTCGCTGCGCCGCGGCACCGCGCAGCCGCAGCCGCCGGCGTCTTCGGTCGGAGCGGCGCCCGCGCCCGCGTCGTCTCCACCGTCGGTGGCAGGAATGGCAGCATCGCCACCGTCGACCGGCGGAGGCGCGGCGTCGACGCCCGCGTCGCTGGGCGGGGGCGGCGTGATCCCGCCTCCCGGCCAGGTCTTGGTCGTGTCGCAGTCGCCGAGCGAGTGCTCGAGGGCGCCGAGATCGTGGGTGCCCGTGCGGGTGCGCGCGCAGTAGTCGTCGGCGACGCTCGCGGCCGTGGCCTTGTCGAGCAGCTTGGCGAGGTCACCCTTCTTGCGCAAGTCGGCCGCGAGGGGCGCGACGTACCACCCGGCGAAGTCGGCGGGGGTCAGGTTCTCGAGGTTGTCGACGCCGGTGAAGGTGCCGCCGTCGCGGCCACGGATCTTCCCCGCGAGGACGTTGGCGCGCGCCTCGCCGGTGGTGCTCGCGAAGCGGAAGTCGATGCCCGCGGTCGCGATCAAGGTGTTGTGCAGGAGCTTCGTGTTCTTGGACTTGTTCAGGTAGATGCCGACGTCGCTGCACTCGAGGATGACGTTGTTGCGCATCGTCCCGCCGGTGTGTTCGGGGTCGCAGGGCTTGCCGGCGTCGAACGCCGGTGCGCAGAACTGTGGCGCGGTCCCGCCGCCGCCGAACGAGAGGCCGATGCGCGTTCCGCCCTTGAGCGTCTTCTCGCACCACACGAGGTTCCGCTCGAACACGCCGTCCTTGCCGCCGCTCTTCATGAACGCGCCGTAGCTGACGTTGTCGCCGCCGCCCTTCTGGAAGTCGTGCAGGAAGTTGGCGCGCACGACCCAGCCGTCGCCGGTGTCGATGTTGAGCTTGGTGGTCGGGTTGCTCGTGGCGCGCGCGTGCGTGTCGTAGATCTCGTTGCCCTCGACGAGCCCGCCGTGCGGGGTCTGCCAGCCGCCGGCCGAGTCCTTGTCGGAGTTGACCTTGAGCTGCGCGTTGAAGTCGACCACCCGGCTGCCGCGGAGCACGAAGCCGACCGCGCCACCGCCCACGTGGAAGGCGTGCTCGCAGCTCGAGTCGGCGGCGCAGACACCCTGCACGTCGAGCCCCTCGAAGTGCCAGTGGGCGCCGCGCACCTTGAACCCCTCGAGCCCGTCGAAGCGGATCTTGGCGCCGAGCGGCGTCGCCGACTTCACGGTGATCGGCGCGGTCGGCGTGCCGTTCGCCGAGCACGAGGCGCCGGTGAGCGCGTAGGTGCCGCTGGCGAGCACCAGCGTGTCGCCGGCCTTGGCGGCCGCGATGGCGGCCGTGAGCTCCGCGCTGGTCTTGACCGGGATCTCCGCGGCCGCCGCGACGGAGGCAGCCGAGAGGACGGTGGCGGCGACGGCGAGGGGGAAGAGGCGCATCCCCCGAGCGTACGCTAGTTGGCGGCTCTCGCGTTCACTTGGGGCAGCTCGCCTTCGCGTTGGCGCTCTGGTCGTTGTCGGCGCGGCACTCGCGGAAGAGCGGCTTCTTCGGGTCGATCTCGATCTTCGCGTAGAACGTGTCGTCCTTGGTCGCGTCGCCGGGGGCGACCGAGAAGGAGAGCTTCTCCGTCTGCCCGGGGAACAGCACCGTCGTGGACTTGAGCGAGCCGAGCCGCTTGCCGGCGGCGGTGTAGAACCCGACGTCGACGCCGGCGGGCAGCGAGGCGAGGCCCGCGTTGCGCAGCGAGGCGTCGAGCAGCACCGGCGTCGTGCACCGCACGGCGAGCGAGACGGTGGCGTCCGGCGCGTCGAAGATGCCCTTGTCCTGCACGTTCTGGCGGAAGTTGTTCAGCCAGGGAGTCGACCAGTTCTTCTGCTCGCTCTTCGGGATGGAGCCGTACTTGTTCGGCGCCACGCACGCGGAGTCGCGGTCGTCGCAGATGTTGGACACGTGGTAGGTGTGCTGGTTCCAGAGCGTGCGCGTGCCGACCCACGCGTTGCTCGCGTCACCGAACGCGGTGATGCCGCGGTAGGCGGTGCCGCCCTTGGGGGGCACCCACGCCGGCCGACCGGTCTTGGTGTCGGCCTTGTTCCAGGGGTCGATGTTGCACTTCCAGCCGGTGGCGCTCGGGTCGGCGCCGTTGCTCACCATGAGGATCTCGCTGCGGCCGTCGCCGTCGACGTCGGCCACGAGCGAGGCCTCGGTCGCGGTGAACGAGGTGGTGAGCCCCGCGAAGCGGATCGCGCCGGTCGGGCCGTCGTAGACCCAGAGGAAACACTCGTCGTTGTAGACGACCTCGGCGCGCCCATCGCCCTCGAAGTCGAACACGCTCGAGCCCGTGACCGAGGAGCTCAGGTCGTGGCTCGGGGCGCTCCACATGGTCGTGAACTTCTTGCCCTTCATGTCGACCTTGAGGGCGCTGTAGAAGTTCTGCATCGCCACGCCGACCTCGGGGATCTTGTCGCCGTCGAAGTCCGCGACCGTGGGCGGGCCGCCCGAGCCGGTGCCCGGGATGGTGAAGGGGCCGATGATCGTCTTGCCCGTGGCGCCCTCGAGCACGTAGGCCTTGCCCTGGTCGATCACGACCACCTCGGGCTTGCCGTCCTTGTCGAAGTCGCCGATCGCGGGGAAGCCGCCGCCGATGTCCGTGCGGTTCCAGAGCACGGTGCCGTCGGCCTTGTAGGCCACCGATCCGACCAGCAGCTCGAGCTTGCCGTCCGCCGCGCCGTCGAGGTCGACGAACGTGGACAGATCGATGTGTGTGTTGGCCCCGGTGCCGCCGAACAGCAGCTTCAGCGCGCCGCCCTTGGTGGTGAAGACCGTGTGGCCGTAGGCGATCTCGGGCGCGCCGTCGCCGTCCATGTCGGCGATGGCGAGGCCACCACCCCACCCGAAGTTGTCGTCGGTGGCGCTGCCGCCGGGGATGGGCTTGTCGCTGGTCATCTTGACCGCGCCCTTGCCGTCGACGATCACGACGTACCCCTCGCCGGTGATCGCCGCGATCTCCATGCGGCCGTCGCCGTCGAGGTCGGCGATCGCGACGGAGGCGCCGGAGAAGCCCACGCTCGTGGCCGAGGCCTTGCGGAGCGACCAGATCTCCTTGCCGGTGCGGCCGTTGAGCATGCGGAGCACGCCCGTGTGGCACGAGGTCGGGACCTTGCCGTTGCACTGGCAGCACGTGCCTTCGGCGTTGCCGCTCACGAAGATCACGTTCGGCGGATCGAGCTGGTCGATCTTGCCGTCGCAGTTGGTGTCGTAGACGCGACCGACGGTGGGGGTGGCCCACACGTCGACGAAGCCGGGGAACTCGGTCGCGCCGGCCTGGCCCCACGACCACTCCTGGATCGCGTCGAGCTTGCCCGCGGTGGGCTTGTACTCGCACCGAGGGACGCAATCCGTCGCGCCCGCATCACCGCCGTCGACGCCTGCGTCGCCGCTCGGGGCGTCAGGGCAGACGGGCGGTCGGGGCACGCATTTGCCGGGGAGCGGAGGCGGCTCGGGGCACAGCGGGCCGCCGCCGTCGACGCCGGCATCACCGCCCGTCGCGCCGCCGCCGAGCGCTGGCTCGCAGTACTCGCCGGCCTTGCAGTCGTTGCCGGTGAAGCACGGGCCACCCGGCGTGACGCACTTGTCGAACAAGCAGACTGTCCCACTCGTGCAACAGGTGGCACCGCAAACGGACGCCGCCGAGGGGCAGCACTTGCCGTCCACGCAGATGCCGCCGTCGCACTCGGTGGAGGTCGAACACCCGCCACCGCCCGAGTCGAGGATCAGGCCGCCGTCGAGATCGCCGGTGTCGGAGGTCTCTCCGCCCGCGGAATCGCCGAGATCGATGGGGTCGCCGCCCGACCCGTCGCCACCACACCCGAAGAAGGCGAGGACGCACAGGCCGACGCCACCCACACCGAGACCAAGCCAAGACGAAGCGCGCATGTTTCCTCCGTAGCGAGAAACGTACCGTCGCGGTGAAGAACGTGCGTGCGAATCTGCTGGTTCGTGGCGACGTGGTGCGTCAGTCGAGCAGGTCGACGACGCGGCAGTGCCGGGTCGCCGGATCGCACGTGGCCGCGATGCCGGGCGGCGGCTTGCTCAGGCACCGCGAGCAGACCTCGTCGCCCACGCACACCTCGGCGCGCCAGCTCGGTACGGCCTTGGTGTTGATCGCGATGATCTGATCGCGCGTCGGCGCGCACTCCTCACAGCAGCCGCTCGAGCGAAGGACGCAGTCGGCGTCGGTCTCGCACGCGGACACCGGCTCGGTGCGCACGTCGATCGCGGTGCACCTGCCCGCGGGCGCGCCCCCACCGCCACCCCCACCGCCGAAGCGACAGACGGCCTGGATGCTGTCGTCGAGCTTCATGACCGCGCAGCCGGGACAGGGGGGCGGGGTCGGACCGCACGTGAGCGAGCGATCGACGGCGACCTTGTCCTTGCGGACCGCCTTGGTGTCGCCCAGCGTCGGCGAGCTGCACGTGCCGCAACACGTGATGGGCGTCACCGCGCACTGACCGGCCCCCGTGCAGAACGTGAGATCGACACCGACGTCGATCGCGGCGTCGCTGGTCGGCGTGTCGCTCCCTCCATCGGTTCCGCCGTCGTCGGGGTTGGTCTCGGAGGTCTTGGCGCCACAGCCGACGAGGAACGCGAGGGCGAGGACGAGGGTACGCATGGCACATGGCTCAGCAACGACTGGGCCAGCCGGGCGCAAGCGGAAACTGGGGAATTTGTGAGTGTGCCGCGTGTGCCAGTGGCATTCGGCCGCGCCACCGCTGGCGGGTCCGATGGCCGATGCCGGGCTTGTGCGCTATTCGCGCAACCGCGGGTCGGCACGTGTCGACCACGGGGGAAAGCCAATGCGTCCGCTGTCGTGTCTGCTGCTGTGTCTCGCGCTCGCGCCTTCGGTCGCCTTCGCCGCCGCGCCCAAGGGCGCCCCCCCTGGCTACGAGGCGAAGTACAAGGAAGTGCTCGAGGCGGAGAAGGGCGAGGAGTACGAGAAGGCGCTCACGCTGCTCGACCAGATCCCCGAGGGGAAGCAGAACGTGTACACGCGCCTCAAGCGCGCCGGTCTGCTCGTGCGGCTCGGCAAGTTCGTCGAGGCCGAGGTGATCCTCTCGGTGCTCGTGAAGGACCCGGCGGCCGATGCGCTGCGGGCGACGGCGCAGGGCGACCTCGACGACATCCGCGCGCGGATGCCCAAGCTCACCGTGCGCATGGCCACGTCGAGCGCACAGGACGCGTGGGTCACGCTCGACGGCAAGCCGATCGGCCCACCGGTGACGGTGCCGGTGAACCCGGGCGCGCACCTGGTCGTGGCGTCCCGCGGAGGCAAGGAGATCTTCAAGCAGAAGATCACTCTGCAGGACTCGCAGGCGCTCGAGGTGGAGATCGACACCTCGGTGGTGCCGCCGGCCCCGCCGGTCGCGAACGTCTCGGTCCCCACGCCCACGACACCTGCGCCGGCGCCCGCGCCGAAGCCGGTCGATGATCCGCCCTCGAGCGGCGCGCGACGCGCGGTGATCCCGTTCGTGATCGGTGGCGTCTTCACGGTGGTGGCGGTCGGGTCGTACTTCTTCATGACCTCGGCGCAGTCGTCGGTGGAGAAGAACTGCGCGGCGCAGAAGGGATTCGGCTGCGACGAGAGCGCGGCCGGCGCCGGCGCGGTGACCGCGTGGCGCACGACCGGCTTCGTGAGCGCGGGCGTGGCCCTCGTGGCGATCGGCACGGGGTTCATCCTGTGGGGCACCGCGGACACCGGGAAGAAGTCGGCGATGGCCACGCCGCTGGTCGGCAACGGCACCTACGGGCTCGCTCTCCAGGGGAGGTTCTGAGTCATGCGCGCGAGGGTTCTGTGCTTCGTGGGGTTGCTCGGCTGCGGGACGTCGGAGTACGCAGCGGAGTGCGATCTGTACCCAGAGCGGTGCTGCGACATCCGGCCGTCTTCGCCCGTCTGCGCAGACGGCGGTGATGCCGGCGAGGTCGGCGAGACGGGCTGCACGGGGCCCACGTCGGAGGCGTGCGGCAAGTGCGGGACCCGCAATCGCGCGTGTCAGCCGGACGGCACGTTCGGCGCGTGGGGCGCGTGCGAAGCCGAGGGGGAGTGCGCGGCGGGGACGACGGAGGCCGTCGCGGCGCCCGCGTGCGACAAGGCGCTCGAGAAGCGTTGGCGCACGTGCTCTGCGACGTGCAGCTGGGGCGCCGCTGTGTGCGCGATGCCGAAGGGGTGGTCGAAGATGGCCGACCCGCCCGCAGGGTTCGCGGGGCGCTCGAGTCACGCGCAGGCGTGGACGGGCAGTGAGTACTTCGTCTTCGGCGGTGTCGACGACAAGGGCGCGCCGCTCGGCGATGGGGCGCGATGGAACCCCAAGAGCAACACGTGGAAGGCGGTCGCTGCGCCTCCTGTGGAGATCGGTGCGCGGAGCTCGGCCACCGCGGTGGCGACGGGATTGGCGGTCATCGTCTGGGGTGGCGATACCAGCACGGGTGCGAAGAACACGGGCGCCGCATACGCCCCGGTCTCCGACAAGTGGACGCCCATCGCAGCGAGCCCGCTCGCCGCCCGGTACGACCACCGAGCCGTCTGGACCGGGTCGAAGATGCTCGTGTGGGGCGGCTTCAGCGGCGTGAAGGGTGGTGCGTTCGCGGACGGTGCTCTGTACGATCCAGTGACCGACGGGTGGACGATGCTGCCTCCCGCGCCGGTCGGCGCGCGTGTCGCGCCCGCCATGGTCTGGACCGGCAGCGAGGCCATCGTCTTCGGTGGTGCGCAGACCGAGGTGCTGTGGTCGAACGAAGCCGCTTCGTTCAACCCGACGACGATGACGTGGAAGAAGCTCGACGCCGCGCCCGCGACCCGAACGCTTCCCGGCGTGGCGCTCCGCGCTGGCGGCCTCTTCTCGATGGGAGGTGTCAGCCTGTCCGGCTCGTTCGAGCTCATGGACGACGCGCTCCTCTTCGAGACCAGCAAAGGGTGGACGAAGACGATCGCTCTCGCCGCGGCCGTCCTCCCCAACCCCGCTCGCATCAGTCCGGCGACCTGGTGTCGCGGCTCCAGGTGCTGGGCGTGGTCCGGCTGCACCGATGACAAGACCGGTAGCCTCGCCAAGCTCCGCGGCCTCGGCGGTGGAGCCTCGTTCGATGGGACTTCGTGGGCCGCCATGGACAAGACCAACGAGCCGACCCCACGATGCTTTTCGACCGTCGTCGAGGCCGATGGGTACGAGATCGTGTTCGCGGGCCTGCGACCGGACGCGGCGCCGTCGAACGACGGCGCCGTGTATATGCCCTAGATTGTCGAGGTCCCATGCGAGTCATGTTCCTAGTGGTATTCGGGATCGTCGGCTGCGGGACGTCGGAGTACGCGGCGGAGTGCGATCTCCATCCGGAGCGCTGCTGCGACATCCGGCCGTCTTCGCCGGTGTGCGCGGATGGTGGTGATGCCGGCGAGGTCGGTGAGACGAGCTGCGCGGGGCCGACTTCGGAGGCGTGTGGGAAGTGCGGGACACGCAAGCGCACGTGTCAGCCGGACGGCACGTTCGGCGGGTGGGGTGCGTGCGAAGCCGAGGGGGAGTGCGCGGTGGGGACGACGGAGGCCGTCGCCGCGCCCGCGTGCGACAAGGCGCTCGAGAGGCGTTCGCGCACGTGCTCCGCGACGTGCAGCTGGGGCCCTGAGGTGTGCGCGATGCCGAAGGGGTGGTCGAAGATGGCCGACCCGCCCGCAGGGTTCGTGGGGCGCTGGCGAGCCGCGCAAACCTGGACCGATACCGAGTACTTTGTGTGGGGCGGCTCGAATGGGAGCGGCGACGCGTACTACTCCGACGGTGCGCGCTGGAATCTCAAGACCAACACCTGGAAGATGATCGCGAAGGCTCCGACGGAGCTCGCGGCGCGCGTCGGTGCTTCGGCCGTTGCCACCGGTGTCGATGTCATCGTTTGGGGTGGACAGGTCATCAGCGGCTCGCCGCCCACACGAAATACGGGAGCTCGCTATGTCGCTGTCCGCGACGAGTGGGTCTCGATGGCGGCGAGTCCTCTGAAGGCGCGCCACAGCCACGCGGCAGTGTGGACCGGGAGCAAGATGATCGTCTGGGGCGGTCACAGTGGAGTTGCCTCGGACATGCTCGCGGATGGTGCCATCTATGATCCCGGCACTGACACGTGGTCGACGTTGCCAGCGGCGCCAATCGACGGACGCAGCAATCCCGCGGCGACGTGGACAGGGGACGAGTTCGTCGTGTTCGGTGGCACTATCGGCGAGATCACGGGTGCGCGAGATGGTGCGGCCTTCAATCCGACGACCGGCCTCTGGCGAAAGATCGAACCGTATTCGGGCCCGATCAGAGACCTGCCCGGCATCACAGTCGGTCCGAAGAGTGTTTTCGTCTTCGGCGGATTCACGCTGAGCGGTTCGGTCGAACTCCAGAACGATGGCGCCTGGTGGACGTCGTCTGGCTGGACGTCCATCGTCGCACTCGAGGGCGCGCTACTCGATCCACCAGCCCGCGTGTTGCCGGCCACGTGGTGTCGAGGCGAACGCTGCTGGATGTGGTCTGGCTGCAACGACGGGAAGACCGGCAAACTCGACAAGCTCGCGCCCGCTGCTGGCGGCGCGGTCTTCGATCGAATCGTCGGAAAGTGGTCGGCGATGTCGAACGACAACGAGCCGGCTGCGCGCGGGGTCGGATCCGTGGTCGACACGAAGGACTTCGTGGTGGTGTGGGGCGGCTGGGATTGTGCCGCAGCCGCCCTGTCTACCGGCGGAGTCTTCGTGCCCTGACTTCAGAGGGACAGCGCCGAGCCGGACCCGCCTGTCGGCCCGCCCGCGCCGCTCGTGGTCCCATTCGAGCCGCCGACTCCTCCGGGACCGCCGCCACCATTCACGCAGGAGTTCTTGCCCAGACCAACGCTGAACGTGATGCTGGCGCTCGAAGAGCTGCCGACGCACGCGCTGGGACCACCGACGCCGCCAGATCCTGGCCCGCCTGTGCCGCCACCTGCACCCTGACCGCCGTTGCCTCCTCCGCCCGCGTTTCCGCCGGCAGGTGAGCCTCCCTTGTAGCCCGCACCGCCGGGACCGCCGGCACCGCCGAGGCCACCACCACCACCGGCCTTGCCGTCGCCGCCCTTCGCTCCCTTGCCGACGTTGATGTCGCAGAGGTCCACGACCAGGGTCCCGCCCGCGGCGGTGATGCCAAAGCTCCCGCCGCCACCCTGGCCGCCCCCGCCACCCTTACCGCCGCAACCGCCGTTGCCTCCCGAGCCTCCGCCTCCGCCCCCCAGCTGGGCGGTGCCGAACAGGCCGAGGCAGAATATGCTGCCATCGCTCCGCCGGCCCCCGCCGCCGCCGCCCCCGCCGCCGCCGGCACCAGGTGCCCCATCGTTGCCTTTGGGTGCATACGGCGCGAGGTAGATGCCTGCAGAGTCGAGTGTTCCGAGACCGCTGCTGGTTCCGCCTGGGCTTCCACTGCCACCCGTTGTCACGATGCTGCCACCGGGCCCGCCAGCACCAGCTGAACTCGTGCAGCTGCCCGCTGCTGAGCCAGCAGTCCCACCGGATGTCCCACCGAAGCCCGCTGAACCACCGGCGCCGGCTCCAGTGGAATAGCCACCGGTCCCACCTGTTCCGCCCTGAGCTCCGCAAGGAGAGGTTGGGGCGGTCCCGCCCGTCCTTCCGCCAGAGTCGTTGGACAGGCCGTCCAAGCCCTTCACTCCATCTGCACCGTTCGTCCCATCGGCTCCGATGGCTCCGTCAGAACCGGCCGTGCCCCCGGCGACGGTGATCCTGTTGTAGCGGACGTAGAACGTGGCCGTCCCACCGCCGAGGCGAACGCCGTACGCGCTGGCGCCGATGCCGACCGGCGCGTTGGCCGTGATGTTGAGTCCCTCGAGGTGGGTCTCTGCATCGACGTTCGGCGCGTAGACCACGGTGCCCGCGTTCACCAGCGTGGACGTGGCCGCGGCCGACCGCTTGAACTTGAACGAGGGATCGCTCTCGTCGAACCCACCGTACAGCGAGATTCCACTCTCCATCTGCACGAGGCCGGTGTACGTGCCGCCGCCGAGGCAGACCGCGGGCACACCCGTGGCCTTCGCCTTGGCGATCGCGGCCGTGATCGTCTTCATCGGCTTCACGCGAGTGCCCGAGTTCGCGTCGTCGCCCGCTGTGCTCGGGGTCACGTAGATGCACTTCTCGACCACGCCGTCGCTGCCGTCGCAGTTGTCGTCCGTGTACTTGTCGTCGATCGGATCCGTGGTGCCCTTCTTCACGCAGGCGTACTCGCAGCCGCACTCGCCGGTCAGCGGGTCGCCGTCGATGTCCCACTTGCCCACGGGACAGCCCGCCGCGCAGGTGCTGCCGTCGCCACCGTCGCCGGTCTCCGCGACCGTGCCCGTGTCGCCGCCACCGTCTCCGCCGTCCGTCGTCGTGCCGGTGTCGCCGCCGTCCGTCGGCGCGCCGGTGTCCCCTCCGCCGGTGTCGCCACCGCCCGTGTCGTCCGTGCTCCCGTCTGCCCCGCCGTCACCAGGGATGATGTCGACGTCACCCGACGACCCGGTGGCGCAGGCCACGAAGCCGACCGAGCTGCAGACCACGGCGCCGAGCGCCACGAAGCGGAGAAAGGGGAAGCGTTGCATTCCCCCGATTGTGTACGAGCGACCAACGCTTTCAAGCAAACGTTTCGTCGCCATGCGTCAACCACATCCGCTCTAGCCCGCGTACACCTGGCCCAGGGCGCGAACCTCCGCGATCTTCGCCTGGAAACGCGTCCAGTCGTCGCGCTCGGCGATGGGGAGCCAGATCGCCTCCACCTCGTCGATGCGCATGGTGCAGGGATCCTTGCGCTGGAAGTAGGGATCCGCGAGGCGGTCGGCGACCGGCTCGTAGGCGTCGAGGGCGTCGGTGAGCGGACCGGCCTCGCGGTAGAGGCGGCCGCGGGGACCGTCGAACGCGCGCGCGGTGCTGGCCGGTCCGCCGAAGAAGTCGAAGCAGAGCTCGTCCAGCCCCATCCGGGTGCGGTCGAGGAAGTCGAAGCACACCTCTACCAGCGCCAGGTCCTGGTCAGGGTCGCGCGAGCGCAGGCCGAGGCGACCGATCCATGCCTTCGCGACGTGCGCCGAGAAGCGCGCCTCGAACCGCGAGAGCACCGGCTCGAGCGAGGCCATCGGCTCGAGCAGCGCGATTGCGCGGGCGAGCCGCAGGAGGTTGTTCATCACGGCCTGCGGCTGCCGCGCGTAGCAGTAGAGCCCGCCGTGGTCGAAGTACGCCGCGGTGAACGCCGGGTCGTACCGCGGCAAGAACCGCCACGGGCCGTAGTCGAAGCTCTCGCCCGTCACGTTCATGTTGTCGCTGTTGAGCACGCCGTGCACGAACCCGGCGACCATCCACTGGGCCGCGAGGCGCGCGCTCTCCTCGACCACGTGCGCGAGCAGCGCGACCGGCGCGACAAGCTCCGTCGGCTCCTTCACGTAGTGCGCGAGGCAGTGCTCGACGAGGCGACCGAGCGAGGCCTTGTCGTTCTCGTAGGCGAGCCGCTGGAACGTGCCGATGCGCACGTGCGAGTGCGAGAGGCGCACGAGGATCGAGGATCGGGTCGGCGAGGGTTCGTCGCCGCGGAACAGCTCTTCGCCCGTCTCGAACAGCGAGAACGTCTTCGACGTGTAGACCCCGAGCGCCTCGAGCATCTCGGTCGCCAGCACCTCGCGCACGCCGCCCTTGAGCGTGAGGCGCCCGTCGCCCCCGCGCGACCACGGGGTCTGGCCGCTGCCCTTGGTGCCGAGGTCGAGGAGGCGGCCTCGATCGTCGAGGAGCTGCGCGTGGAGGAACCCCCGGCCGTCGCCGAGGGCAGGGTTGTAGTTGTCGAACTGGTGCCCGTGGTAGCGGAGGGCGAGGGGCCTCTCGAGGCTGCCTTCGAGCGGCGCGAGGCGCGCGAGGTGCTTCTCGCGATCTAGACCACCGAGCCCCACGCGCTCGGCCCAGCGCGCGTTCCAGAACCGCTCCACGTGCAGCGGGAACCGCGCGGGGGTGACCTCGTCGTAGAACGCGGGGCCGAGCGCCGCGTGCGCCTTGCTCGGCCGGTACACTCAGGCCCCGACCAGGTAGTGCGCGCTCGCCGTGGCGATCGGCTTGTCGCGGTCCTCTTGCCAGGCGACGGCGCGCACGCTCGTCACCCTTCGGCCCTGCTTGGTGATGATCCCGGTCGCGTGGGTGTCGACCGCGCGCGCCGAGCGCAGGTAGTCGACGGTGACGTTGATGATCTTCGGCAGCACGAGCTGGTCGGCCTCGTAGAGCAGCTGGAACACCGCCGCCGACTCGACGAGTCCCCCGATCGTCCCACCGTGCAGCGCGGGGATGGTCGCGTTGCCGACGAGCATCGGCGAGAACGTCATGGTGGTGATCAGCGACTCGCCCTCGCGTCGCACGGTGAGCCCTAGGAACCGCGCGTAGGGGATCGCGTCGACGAACGCCGAGAAGTCCCCGCGCTCGCGGGCCGACTCGAGGATCTCCTTCAGGCTCATGAGCGGTGCACCACCGACTTGCCCTTGGTCGAGAGCATGAACGTGGCCGCGGCCGAGGCGATCGGGTCGCTCGGGTCGTCGTGGTAGGCGACCGCGCGCACGAACGCGACGTTCTTGGTCTTGTGGTAGCACTCGGCGCGCGCGACCACGTCGCGGTCGGGCGTCGCCGGCTTGAGGTAGTCGATGCGCAGATCGAGCGTCGCGATCGGGGTCGGGTTGCCGAGGCGCAGGAACACCGAGGCGCCGCAGCAAGCGTCGACCAGCGTGGTGATCGCGCCGCCGTGCAGCACGCGCTTCTCGGGGTTGCCGATCAGGCGCTCGTTCCAGGGGAGGACCAGCACGGCCATGCCTGGCGCGCAGTCGATCATGCGCAGCCCGAGCTCCGCGTTGTGCGGGACCATCTGACGGAAGCCCTGGTCCATCAGGGCGAGCACGCGGTCGCGGTCGAACGCCGTCATCGGTCCGGCCCTATACACCGAAGGATGGCTTGACCGAAGGGGCCCGGACGCCCGACGCTAGCCGGGCCATGGACGACACCCTCCGCCGCAACGTCTGCCGACTCATCGCTGGCATCATCGTCTCCGACGACGACCTCGACGACGCCGAGGACAAGTTCATCGACCGGCTGCTCGCGCGGTTCGGCATCCCGCTCGACGAGCGCGACACGATCTTCCCGATCGTCGACCGCAGCGAGGCTTCGGACGCGGTGAAGGCCCTGCCCGCCGACGTGCAGCAGGAGGCCTTCGACATCCTGATCGAGGCCACCCTCGCCGACGGCAAGATCGCCCCCGAGGAGCGCGCGTACCTCGACACGGTCGCCGGCGCGATCGGCCTCTCGGCGGCTGAGGTCGACGCGAAGCTCGCCGCCCACAAGGCCTAGCCGGCCGCGATCCGCGCCACCGCGCGCGCGATCGCCGGCGCGAACGTGGCAGGATCTGGCAGCAAGCTCACGACCAGGAACCCCTCGCGATCGAGGTCGTAGAACCACCCCGGCTGCACGAGAACGGAGGCCTCGGCGGCGAGCAGCTCCACCCAGGCCGTGTCCTCGCGGGTGCGCGGGACCTCGAGGATCGCCGTCCAGCCGCCGTCGCTCGGCAGCCGTCGCACGGGGCTCCCCGCGCAGGCGGCGTCGATCGCGCGCAGGTTCTCGGCGAGCCGCGCGCGGAGGCGGCCCTGCACCTCGTCGCGCAGCGCGAGCAGCTCCGGCAGCGCGCGCTGCACCGGGGTCGACACCGAGAGGTAGGTGTCCGCGATCAGCTCGAGCCGCGCGAGGGCGTCGCGCACCTGCGCCTCCGGCCCGTCGACGACCGTCCACCCGAGCTTGAGCTGTGGGAGCGCGAGCACCTTGGAGAGACCCGACAGCACGAACGTCGGCACGCGCCGCCGGCCCACGAAGCTCGGGAGCCGGTCGTCGCGCAGCGCGCCGTGCGGGTAGTCGGCGAACACCTCGTCGACCACCAGCGAGAGCCCGCGCGCCTCGCACAGCGCCTCGAGCGCCTCGGCGTCCGCGCGCCGCACGAACGTGCCGGTGGGGTTGTTCGGGTGCACGAGCAGGATCGCGCGCGTGCTGTCGTCGACCAGCGGCGCGATGGCCCCGACGTCCAGCCGGAAGTTCTCCTCGCGCACCAGCGGATACGGCACGAGCCGCACGCCCTCGAGCCGCGCGAGCCACTCGAACAGGGGGTAGCTGGGCTGCGGTACCAGGACCGCGTCGCCCGGGTCCGCGAGCAGCTTGAAGAGCCACCCGTAGGCCTCGCTCGTGCTCGCCGAGAGGATCACGCGCGACGGATCGATCGCGTGCCCCCGCCGCGCGAGATCGGCCGCGATCGCCTCGCGCGCGCTGGCTTCGCCCATCGGGTCCGGGGAGTACTTGGCGCCGCGGGGGTGCCCTAGCAAGGCCACCGCCTCGGGCGAGGCGAGCCCGCACCGCGTGGGGTTCGACTCGGTGAGGTCGGCCGCCCCGGCCCGGCGCGCGTCGGCGAGCGTACGCGACAGCGCGCTCTCGCCGAGGTCGAAGCGGGTGCGCGCGGAGAACGTCACCGCCCCTCCATAGCCCGAAACTCCGGAGCGGAGGACCGGACGGGGACGGTCCGGGAGCGACAAAGCAAGTTGGCCGACCGGACGCCGCCCTGCTTACGATCCCCGGGTGCACTCCCGCCGCGCGTTCCTCGGCGCGGCCGCAGCCCTCTCCGCCGCGGCCCTGACCCGTCGCGCGCGCGGAGAGCCGTTCGACGGCGAGCTCTGCCACCCCGTCGACCCGCCGCCGTCGTCGACCTTCACCATGTGGGAGTACGACAAGTCGCCGTTCTACGGCGGGCCCTCGCGCGTGCTGGTCGCGACCCCGAAGGTGATCCCGCCCGAGGGGTTGCCGATGGTGATCCTGCTCCCCGGCGGCCACCACAACATGCAGGGCTACAAGACCGGGGTGTGGGGCTGGTGGGACGAATACAAGCTCGGCCAGGCCGACACCGCGCTCCGCCGCGCCAACCTCACCGACAAGGATTTCGAGCACCTCTCGCGACCGAGCGACCTCGAGCGCATGAACGGCGCGCTCGCCGCCAAGCCCTACCGCGGCATGGTGATGATCACGCCGTGGGTCGTCGGTCGGCAGCTGCAGCCCGGGCCGCACGGCGCCATGGTCACCGAGTTCCTGCGCATGCTGGTCGCGCGGGCGCACAAGGAGCTGCCGGTCATCCCGACCCGCGCGGCGACGGGCGTGGGCGGCATGTCCTCGGGCGGCCTGTGGGCGATCTACTCGGGCTCGGCGTGCGCCGATCTCTTCTCCACCGTGGTGGGGATCCAGCCGTTCACCGAGGAGCTGCTCGACCCGCTGCGCGCCGCGGTCCTCGGGCGCTCGCAGCCGCAGCGCCTCCGGCTGCTGACCGCGAAGGACGACCACCAGCGCAAGCCCACCGAGGCCTTGTGCGCGGCGCTCGAGAAGGACGGCGTCCCGTTCGAGCTCGAGGTCTTCCGCGGCGCGCACAGCGCGGAGTTCGCCGCGGGCCCCGGCGCCCTCGACGCGTTGCTCACGTTCGACCGCGCGCTGCGCGGTGAGGGGCTCGACGGCTCCCGCCCGCTGCCCTCGCGCGATGGCCTCGCGCTGCCGGCGCCGTTCGCCGACGACCCGCCGAAGCACCCGCCGCTCGCCGAACACGCCGCGCGACCCACCGCCGGCTGGCCGCTCGCCGCGGTCGGCGCGGCCACCGCGGTCGGGGCCGCCGTGGCCCTCCGTCGGGTCTAGAAACGGGCCGCGGCGCATCGCGTCGTGGCGCCGCGCGGGGACTCCGCCTAGCGTCGCGCGCGACCGGATCCCGCGGCAGACGCGGGGTCGCGGGCAAGGAGGCTCTTCGCATGACGACCGTCGGCGTTCCCAAGGAGATCAAGACCCGTGAGTATCGCGTCGGTATGACGCCGGCCGGGGTCCGTCAGCTCGTCTCGCGCGGCCACAAGGTGCTCGTCGAGAAGAGCGCGGGCGACGGCGCGCGCATCAACGACGCCGAGTACGTCAAGGCGGGTGCGTCCATCGTCAACACCGCGGCCGACGCCTGGGGCGCCGACATGGTGGTGAAGGTCAAGGAGCCGCTCCCGAGCGAGTTCGGCTTCTTCCGCAAGGACCTCCTCCTCTACACCTACCTGCACCTCGCGCCCGAGCCCGAGCTCACGCGTCAGCTCGTGAAGGCCGGCGTCGCGGGCGTCGCCTACGAGACCATCCAGCTCGAGGACGGCTCGCTCCCGCTGCTCCGCCCGATGAGCGAGGTCGCCGGTCGCATGGCCGTGCAGGTCGGCGCCACTTCGCTCGAGAAGGAGCGCGGCGGCAAGGGCGTGCTCCTCGGCGGCGTGCCCGGCACCCGTCGCGGTCGCGTCGTCATCCTCGGCGGCGGCGTCGTCGGCAAGAACGCCGCGCGCATCGCCATCGGCATGGGCGCGAGCGTCACCGTGCTCGACGTGCGTGGTGAGCAGATGGACTACCTCGAGGACGTGTTCGGCGCCGAGATCGAGACCCTCTACTCGAACCCGCAGAACATCGAAGAGGCCGTCATCCACGCCGACCTGGTCGTCGGCGCGGTGCTCGTCACGGGCGCCAAGGCCCCCACGCTCGTCAGCCGCGAGATGGTCGCCAAGATGGAGCCGGGCAGCGTCATCGTCGACGTCGCCGTCGACCAGGGCGGCTGCATCGAGACCTGCCGCCCCACCTCGCACGACCACCCGACCTACGAGGTCGACGGCGTCGTCCACTACTGCGTGCCGAACATGCCGGGCGCGGTCCCGCAGACCAGCACCTACGCGCTCACCAACACCACCATGCGCTACGCGGTGGAGCTCGCCGACAAGGGCGTGAAGGCCGCCGCGCGCGCGAGCAAGCCGCTCGCCCTCGGGATCAACACCCTCGACGGCCACGTGGTCTGCCAGCCGGTCGCCCAGGGCGTCGGCCTCGAGTACGTCGAGCTCTCGAAGCTGCTCTGATCCACGCCGCCTCGAACGGAGCCCCCTCACCCGAGACGGTGCAGGGGGCTTCCTTTTGCGAACAGCGCGTCCACCCTCCTCATTACCGCCGGGTCCTCGATCAGCGGCGCCGCGTGGTGGGGCTTGCGGCGCGCGTCGACCACGATCGACCCGTGGCACCCCCACGCCTTGTCCACCACGAACGCCTCGATGCCCCGCACGTCGCGCGCCGGGTCCGACCGCGTGAAGGTGACCCACAGCAGGTTCTCGAGCGACGCGCAGGCGAACGCCGCGTCGTCCACCAGCACCACCAGCGGGAACGCGTTGATCGCCGCCCGCGCGTCGAACGCGGCGCAGAACCGCTCCGGATCGGCCTTCGCGGTCACCACCAGCACGCCCGGCAGCGCGACCCGCGCGTCCGTGAAACCGTCGGGCAGCGCGAGCGGCGGCACGGTGGTCGGCAGCGTGCGCCGCGCCGGTCCGGCGGCGGCGACGATCACCTTCGACCCCTCGTTGAGCCCGCTGCCCGAGTAGTCGAGCGTGTCGATCGTCGTGTTGCAGACGAAGTGCAGGTCGCGCCGTGGATCGACCCGCGCGAGCACGTGCGCGAAGAACCCGCGGACGTCGTGCGGATCGAGGCCCGGCGCGTCGCCCTCCGCGGCGATGAACAGCCACTTCGCGAGCGACATCTGGCCTTGCCCCAGGATCGCGCTCGCCTGGGTGAGCAGCTCGGCGGGGCGCGAGAGCTTGGCGTAGGGCGTATACCGCTCGCTCCCGAGCGCGAGCAGGAGCGGGTGCACGCCCGCCGCGTCGACCGCGTGCACCGCGCGCACGCCCGGCAGCACGTCGGGCACCAGCGGGCCGGTCATCTCGTGGATCAGCGCGCCGAACGTGGTGTCCTCCTGCGGTGGGCGACCGACGACCGTGAACGGCCAGATGGCGTCGGGCCGGTGGGTCACCCGCGTGACGCGCAGGAAGGGGAAGTCGTGGCGGTTCGAGTAGTATCCGAGGTGGTCGCCGAACGGGCCCTCGGGCTTCTGCGCGAAGGGATCGATCACGCCCTCGATGCAGAAGTCGGCGTCGGCGTGCACGTGCAGCGGGCCGCGGATCATGCGCGCGCTGCGCCGGTTCAGGAGCCCCGCGAAGGCGATCTCGGGCAGCCCCTCGGGCAGCGGCATCACCGCGGCCACCGTCATCGCTGGCGGTCCGCCGACGAACACCGCCACGCGCAGCGGCTCGCCCCGGCGCAGCGCGGCGGCGTGGTGCACGCCGATGCCGCGGTGGATCTGGTAGTGCAGGCCGACCTCGAGGTCGCGCGCGTAGTCGTTGCCCGAGAGCTGCACGCGGTACATGCCGAGGTTGCCGTGGCGCAGACCTGGGCGATCCGGGTCCTCGGTGTAGACCTGCGGCAAGGTGACGAACGGCCCGCCGTCGTCGGGCCACGACACGAGCGCGGGCAGCGCGGAGACGCGGGTCTCGTGCGCGCGCACCGGGCCGCTGCCCACGGGGATCGGCAGGAGGCTCGTCGCGGCGCGCGGGAAGCCGAGCAGCGCCCGCGGGTGCCGCAGCAGATCGCGCGGATCGACCTTGGCGTCGACGACCAGCCGCACGGCGTCGAGCGCGTCGCGGAAGATCCACCGCGCGCGCTCGAGCGTGCCGAACAGGTTGCCGAGCATCGGGAACGCGGTGCCCTTCGGGCGCGTGAACAGCACCGCGGGCCCGCCGCTGCGGTAGAGCCGCCGCTGCACCTCGGCCATCTCGAGGTGGGGGTCGATCGGGGCGTCGACGCGGACGAGCTGGCCGTGGCGCTCGAGGTCGTCGACGCACGCGCGGAGCGAGGAGTACCCCATCGAGCGCGGACGCTAGGAGCCGACCTCGAGAGAGACAAGACGCACCCCGGGCGACGTGCAAACCGAGACGCATGGCCTTCGATCCCAACGCCGCCGCGCTCGAGGACTCGGGCGTCTTCGGTCTGCCCTTCGACGAAGCCTCGGCGCGCGTCGTGCTCGTGCCCGTGCCCTTCGACGCGACCACGTCCTACCGCAAGGGCGCGGCCAAGGGCCCGGCGGCGATCCTGGAGGCGAGCCGCCAGGTCGACCTGTTCGACCTCGACCTCGGCCGCATCTACGAGCCCGGCATCTTCCTGCGCGCGCCGCGCGAGGAGGTGCTCGCGTGGAACGCCGCCGCGACGGCGTGGGCCGAGCCGGTGATCGCCGCCGGCGGCGTGGTGGAGGGCGACGAGTCCCTGATCCACGCGCTCGCCGAGGCCAACGCGCTCTCAGCCAGGCTCGACGAGATCGTCCACGCCGACGTGAGCACGCTGCTCGCCGCGGGCAAGATCGTGGGCCTCGTCGGCGGCGACCACGCGACCCCGTTCGGGGCGATCCGCGCCCACGCCGAGCGGTTCCCCGGGCTCGGCGTGCTGCACGTCGACGCGCACGCCGATCTGCGCCCCGCCTACGAGGGCTTCACGCGGTCGCACGCCTCCATCATGCGCAACGTGCTCGACGAGGTGCCCGGCGTCGCGCGCCTCGTGCAGGTCGGCATCCGCGACTTCTCGGAGGAGGAGCACGAGACCATCACCGGCTCGCACGGCCGCGTCGTCACCTTCTTCGATGCCGACCTGCGCCGCGCGATCCTCGGCGGCAGCAGCTGGGTCGCCGAGGTGCACCACGTCGTGAGCGCGCTGCCGAAGCAGGTGTACGTGTCGTTCGACATCGACGGCCTCGATCCGGCGCTCTGCCCGCACACCGGCACGCCGGTCCCGGGGGGGCTCTCGTTCCACGAGGCCACGTGGCTCTTCGAGGCCATCGTGCGCAGCGGCCGCACCATCGTCGGGTTCGACCTCAACGAGGTGGCCCCCGGCGAGGACGACGAATGGGACGCCAACGTGGGTGCACGCTTGCTCTATCGTCTGATCGGCTGGACCCTCTCCTCCCAGGGCCTGCTGCCTCCCCGCCGCTGATCCGCGGCCGTGGATCCGGCGGAAGGGTGCGGGTTTCTTGACCGCCCGCCCCGGCAAAGGAAACGCTGGGGCCGATGTCAGGTCGTTGGCTGCCCGTGGTGTCCGCGTTGCTCGTCGCGCGGGTGGCCGTCGGTGCACCCGCGCCGTCGTCCTCCCCGCCCAAGCCGGCACCCTCGGTGGCCCCCAAGCCGGCCGCGTCGGCCGCCCCGAAGCCCGCGGCGAGCGCCAAGCCCAAGCCGGCGCCGACCGCGAAGCCCGCGCCCTCGGCCTCCACCGCGCCCTCGCCGGGCAGCGTGCCCAAGCCCACGTCGCCGATCGTCGTCAAGCCGATCCCGCCGCAGAACCTCGCCGCGCAGAAGTCGATCGCCGGCGGCCCCGCGAGCGGTGCGTCGCTCGGCGCCGAGTCCAAGGAGCTCGAGGCCCTGCGCGAGGCCGAGGTCGACATGTTCGGCGTCGGCGCGGCCCCGGGCCCCGGCTCGCCCTGGCCGCTCGACGTGCCGGCCGCGCCCAAGAGCGACACCGGCGGCCTGCCCCCGCTCCCCGCGGTCAACGCGCCGATCGTCGCCGGGAAGTCGCACGCGTGGCTCGCGACGCTCAAGCTCCCCGACCTGCCGACGCGGTGGGATCACCGGGTGGTCACCTACCTCGAGTTCTTCCGCGACGACCCGCGCGGCAAGAAGCTCGCGGCGTTCATGGTCCGGCGCAGCGGCCGCTACAAGGAGCTGATCCAGGAGCAGCTGCGCGCGCGCGGCATGCCCGAAGATCTGTGCTGGCTCGCGATGGCCGAGAGCGCGTTCGACCCAGGCGTGAAGTCGCCGGCGGGCGCGCTCGGGCTGTTCCAGTTCATGCCCGAGACCGGCAAGATCTACGGCCTCTCGCTCGATCGCTGGGGCGACGGCCGCCTGTCGCCGATCCGCGCCACCGAGGCCGGCATCACCCACCTCTCGGATCTGAAGAAGCGCTTCGGCACGTGGGAGCTCGCGATGGCCGCCTACAACATGGGCTACGGCGGCGTGCTCGCGGCGGTGAAGCGCTTCAACACCAACGACTACTGGGAGCTCTCGCGGCTCGAGTACGGCCTGCCGTGGGAGACCACGCTGTACGTCCCCAAGATCATCGCCATCGCGGTGATGATGCGGAACCTCCCCGCGTTCGGGCTCGACGAGATCGCGCGCGACGCCTCGCTCGGCGGGGATCGCGTCGACGTGCCGGCGGGGGCGGAGCTCAAGGCCGTGGCGAGCGCGGCCGGCATCTCGGTGAAGGAGCTCGAGCAGCTCAACCCCGAGCTCAAGGCCGGTCGCACGCCGCCCGTGGAGGGCAAGGCCACCACGGCCGACGAGCCCGCGTACACGGTCGTCGTGCCCAAGGGCCGCGGCCCGGCGGTGAAGGACGCGTGGGCCAAGCTCGGCCCGAAGGGCAACGCGCTCGAGAAGTACGTCCTGCGCTTCGGCGAGACGCTCGACCAGGTGGCCGCGGTGCGCAAGGTGCCGAAGGCCAAGCTCGTCGAGCTGAACGGGGTCGGCAAGGACGAGGTGCTGCGCGCGGGCACCGTGCTGCTCGTGCCCGCGATGCCGCCCGGCGCCGTGCCGATGCCCACCACGCCGTACGGCAGCGAGACCCCGCTCGCGCTGGTCCCCGGCAAGTCGTTCACCTACCCCGATCGCAAGCGCGTCTTCTACAAGGTGCTCACCGCGGACTCGCCGCGCGAGATCGCCGACGCGTTCCAGGTGTCGCTCGACGACCTCGCCACCTGGAACTCGCTCGATCCGACCGCGCGGCTGCAAGAGGGCATGTGGCTGCAGATCTACGCGCCCAAGGCGGCCAGCCTCGGCAAGGTGGTGTTCGCCGAGGCGAGCGCGGTGAAGATCCTCGTGGTCGGGAGCGACGAGTTCTACGACCTCGAGGAGGGCAAGAAGGGCCGCAAGCGCCTGACCGTCCACGCGGTCGGCGGCGAGACGGTGGAGGCCCTCGGCAAGAAGCACGGCGTCGCCGCCACGCTCATGGAGCGCATCAACCGTCGCCCGCGCAACGACATCCTCAAGAAGGGCGAGCCGGTGATCGTCTACGTGCCGAAAGGCACCGCGACGCCTGGAGGGACGCCGAGCATGCTCCCGCCGCCCGACACCAAGCACGAGGACGAAGACCCGAAGTGACGGGGAAGTGGCGGGGTCGTGACCCGCTCGTCACCGATTCGCGCTACAAAAGGGCCCAATGCCTCCCCGCGTACTGATCATCGAGGACGAACACGACCTCGCCACGGTCATCGCGTACAACCTGCGCACCGACGGGCTCGAGGTCGCCACGGCTGAGACCGGCGAGGCGGGGCTCGATCTCGCCAACAAGCGCCGCTTCGACCTCATCGTGCTCGACCTGATGTTGCCGGACATGTCGGGGCTCGACGTGTGTCGCAAGCTCAAGGGGCAGCCCGCCACCAAGGAGATCCCGATCCTCATCGCCTCGGCGCGGGGCGAGGAGGTCGATCGCGTGGTCGGTCTCGAGCTCGGCGCCGACGACTACGTGGTCAAGCCGTTCTCCGTGCGCGAGCTCGTGCTGCGCGTGCGCGCCATCCTCCGGCGCGCCGAGTCGCAGCCGCCAGCGAGCGAGGTCGTCACGTTCGGCGTGCTGCGCATCGACCGGAGCGCGCACCGCGTGTTCGTCGAGGACCAGGAGGTCCAGCTCACGGCGCTCGAGTTCCGGCTGCTCGCCACGCTGCACGAGCGTCGCAACCGCACGCAGGCGCGCGACACCCTGCTCCTCGACGTCTGGCAGATGAACACGCCGGTCGAGAGCCGCACGGTCGACACCCACGTCAAGCGGCTACGCGAGAAGCTCGGCGCGGCCGCGAGCTACATCCGGACGGTGCGTGGGGTCGGCTATCGCTTCGCCAGCACACCGGACGAGCCCTCGGCCGATTGAGGGCGCGTCGGGCGCGTCGATCAATGCCCGGGGGCATTCTTCGACGCGCCTTGGAGACGGGTCAGAACCCCCAGGGGCGCACGGGCGCGTTCGAGGCGCCGCTGTACGAGTAGCCCGAGATGCGCAGGTGGTGCTCGCGGTGACGCTCGCACCAGAGCTCCGCGCCCTTGGACTCCTCGCGCACCGTGGAGCACTGCTCGCAGATCGGCTCGATGTCGGGGATGGCATCGGCGGCGGCGTGGTCGATCGGGCGCACGACGAGGACCGGGCAGGTGGCCTTCTCGACGACGGCCGCGGCCACGGAGCCGAGCAGCACGCGCGCGAAACCACGACGGTCGCGGGTGCCGACGACGATGAGGCCGACCTGGAGACCCGAGGCGTGGCGGAGGATGGCGCCGGCCGGCGCACCGAACAGCCGGTGCGGGATGGGCTCGGGGATCTCGCTCTCCGGGTGCAGCTCGCGGTATTCGGCGGCGACCTTGGCGACGTGCTTGGTGACCTTGTCCAGGTCTTCGTCCATCGCCTGCACGGCCTTGCCGGACATCGGGATGCCTTCGATGCCCGACTTGACGTAGGCCGCGTGGATCTCCGTACCGCCGTAGGCTGCGCCCATGGAGAGCGCGGTCCGCAGGGCGCGGTCCGATTGCTCGGTGAAGTCGATGGCGACGAGGATGCGACGGGCGTGGCTCATGGCGTTCTCCTTCGGATGAATCCGACAACAGCACGATTCGCACCGAGCCGCGTTTTTCGCAAGACTAGGCGCGCCAAGCATGCGGCCGCCGCAAGCCGTGCGCCTGCTCGCGCAGGTCCTGCCGGATTTTGTCGACGAGGCTAGACACAACAGCGCCTTCGAGCGGCAGAGCGCCGTTCACGGTCACGACGGCGTCGTCCGGTGGTTCGTAGGGGACATGGACCCCCGGCAGGTGACCGTCGGGAGATCGCCGCGCCCGCGCGTAGAGGCCCTTGGGATCGCGGGCCTCGCACATGGCGAGTGGACAGTCGACGTGGACGAGCAGCAGCTCGGGGGCGATCTTCCGCGCGATCGCGCGCAGGTGCGCGTCGTGGGCGGTGGCGGCGACGATCGGCACGACCCCCTCGTCCGCGAGCCGCCGCGCGAGGTAGGCGATCGCGCGGTACACGAGGGTGCGCTCGTCGTCGTCGTAGCGAGGCGCGGGGGTCAAGACCGCGCGCACCTCGTCGGAGTCGACCAGCGTCGCGTGCACCCCGGCCTCCCCGAGCGCAGCGACCAGCACTCGCGCGAGGGTGGTCTTGCCCGAGGCGGGGCGGCCCGTGAGCCACACGACGGTCACGGCGCGACCCACCGCGCCACGGCGCCGAGGTCGAGGCGCGTCTCTCCGAGCGCGCGATCGACCAGGCGGAACAGCGCCCTGCGCACGCCGAGATCGATGTGCGGGTACCAGGCGGGCGAGGCGACGACGAGGGCCCGCCAGGCGAGGAACGGCAGGATCGTCTCGAGCACCTCCAGGTCGCCGGTGCGCTCGAGGTAGGTCGCGAAGAAGCGATCCCAGAGCCCGCGGAAGCCACCCTCGAACCGGCCGACGGCGCGCAGCGAGAAGAAGACGTAGTTGACGGCGAGGGCCGCGAGATCGTCCGCGGGCTCGCCCAGCTCCCCTCGGCTGCGGTCGAGCAAGCGCAGGGTGTCGCCGTCGAACAGGATGTTCCACGGGTGGAAGTCGCCGTGCACGACCGAGAGGCGGTGGACGCGCGGCTTGAGGCGGTGCCGGTGGGCCACGGCGCGGCGCTCGAGCTCCTCGAGGAAGGCCTTCGGCGCGTAGGCGTCGGTGTCGAAGGTGTCGTAGCTGTCGAGCAGACCCGAGAAGCACTCGTGGTGCCCGAAGAGGTCGCGCACGCGTCGACGCCAGAGCTCGGGGGCGTCGCGCTTGTCGGCGTGGATCGACGCGAGGTAGCGCGCGAGCTGCTCGGCGCGCGACAGATCGGCGGGCGCGGCGAGGTTGGTCCGCGCGAGCGCGTCGAGGTCGTGGAAGTAGGGGGTGCCCTCGGCGAACTCGGTCACGTAGAAGAAGTCGCGCGCGTCGGCGAGCGAGGCGAAGCTCCCGTCCTCGCGCATGACCCCGACGTCGACCGCGGGGACGTGCGCCGGCAGCCGCGAGAAAGCGCCGTACGCGAAGAAGGCCTCCGCGGCGTGATCGGACAGCGTGTCGTGCCCGTAGCCGGCGCTCACCGAGCGGTGGACGACGAGGTCACGCGCGGTGCCCCCGAGCGAGACACGCACCGGCTTGCCGTAGCCGAGCTCCTTGACGCCACCGTCGCCCCCGAGCGGCGAGACGCCCGCGGGCGCGACGCCGAAGCGCTGCGCGACGTACGCCTCGAGGGCGGCACGGAGATCGCGGGCCACGCGCCTCGATCGAGCAACGGACGTACCACGCGGGTCGGACGCGGTGTCGAGGGCCGAGATCCGGAAGGCTTTGCGAGGCGACGCAGCGCCTGCGGTCAGACCGGGGCGAAGCGCGCCGTGAAGTGCCGCAGCTGGGGCGGTTCTGCGGTGATGCGGTAGCCCCGGATGTCCTTGCGCCGGCTCGCGACGTGGCGGACCACCTCGATGACGTAGTCGATGTGGCTCTGGGTGTACGTGCGCCGCGGGATCGCGAGGCGGACCAGATCCATCGCGGCGGGTACCTCGGTGCCGTCGGGCTTGCGGCCGAACATGACCGTGCCGATCTCGCAGCCGCGCACGCCGCCCTCGCGGTAGAGCTCGATGGCGAGCGCCTGGCCTGGGTACTCGAGCAGCGGGATGTGCGGGAGCATCGCCCGCGCGTCGATGTACACGGCGTGGCCGCCCGTGGGCAGCACGATGGGGACGTCGGCCTTGCGCAGCGCGTCGCCGAGATAGGCGGTGGAGCGGATGCGGTAGCGGAGGTAGTCGTGGTCGACGACCTCCTCGAGGCCCTGCGCGATGGCCTCGAGGTCGCGCCCGGCGAGGCCTCCGTAGGTGGGGAAGCCCTCGGTCAGGATGAGCACGTTGCGGCAGCGGCGCGCGAGCTCGTCGTCGCGCACCGCGAGCCAGCCGCCGATGTTGGCGAGGCCGTCCTTCTTGGCGGACATGGTCATGCCGTCGGCCAGGGCGGCCATGGCGCGCACGATCTCCTTCACGGTCATGTGGGCGCACGCGGGCTCGCGCTCGCGGACGAGCCAGGCGTTCTCGGCGAACCGGCAGGCGTCGAGGTAGAGCGGGAGGCCGTGGCGGTCGCACACCGCGCGCACGCCGCGCAGGTTCTCGAGGCTCACGGGCTGGCCGCCGCCCGAGTTGTTGGTGATGGTGACGAAGACCGCGGGGATGTTCTCCTTGCCGCGGGCCACGATGAGGGCCTCGAGCGCCGCGAGGTCGACGTTGCCCTTGAACGGGTGCTCGAGCGAGGGCTGTCGACCCTCGGGGATGACGACGTCGATGGCCTCGGCGCCGGTGAACTCGATGTTGGCGCGCGTCGTGTCGAAGTGGGTGTTGTTGGGGAACACCTTCCCGGGGCCGCCGATGACCGCGAAGAGGATCTTCTCGGCCGCGCGACCCTGGTGGGTCGGGATGACGTGCGGGAACGGGAACAGCTCGCGCACGGCGGCCTCGAAGCGCACGAACGACGGTGAGCCGGCGTAGCTCTCGTCGCCGCGCTGGATGGCGGCCCACTGCTCCGCGCTCATCGCGCCGGTGCCCGAGTCGGTGAGCAGGTCGATCATCACGTCCCGCGAGGGGAGCGAGAACAGGTTGTACCCGGCGCGCTCGAGGCTGGCCTCGCGCTCGGCGGCGGTGCTCATGCGGATCGGCTCCACGGACTTGATCCGGAACGGCTCGATGATCGTGCGGATGTGCTCCATGGCCCTCCGTTAGCACGCGCGGCCGGCGGGAATGGAGCGAAGGACCGGACGGGGACGGTCCGGGAGCGACAAAGCGAAAGGGCGAAATCGCCGGCGAAAAGCGCGCGCTTTCAGATCTGCGTCACGCGCGGTTTGCGCGCGTCAAGTAGGCGCGGCCCCTCGGTGAGAGCTCGTAGCCGACCTCGAAGCTCTGGGTCAGGCCGAGCTTCTTGAGCTTCACGACGTCGGCCTTGAACGGCGCGGTCTCGCGGCCGAGGGTCGCCGCGAGCTGCGAGGCGGCGACGCGGGGCCGCGCGTCGATGAGCCGCAGCGTCTTCTTGGTCCAGGCGCCGTCGCGATCGAGGCGGGCCAGCGCCGCGCGGATCGCGGCCCGGTCCTCCTCTGCGAGCTGGTCGTCGAGCGCGATCGCGACTCGATCGCCGTCGCCGCCGTGGTGGAGCTCGACCCGGTGCACCTCGGTGCCGTCGTCCAGGGGGCCGAGCTCGGCGAGGTAGGCGAGCAGGGCGTCGCGATCGGGGAAGCCTGCGCGCCGCGCGTCGTCTTCCGTGAGGGCGCCCACCGTGACGAGCGAGATGGAATCCACCTCGAGCACGCCGATCGGGTGGCAGCGGTAGCGCCCGCCCGCGCGCACCTTGGCCTTCTGCCAGCGGCGAAAGGTCAGGGTGATGGTCCCCTGCACGAGGCCCTCGTGGAACGGCTTCTTGAACAGCAGCACGCGGGCGAGGGTACCCGAGGAGCGTGTTAGCCTCGACCCCGGATCCATGGTCGACGACGACGACGACACGCCGAGCGAGGACGACGAGGAAGACGCGGAGGAGGAGGCGTCCGACGAGGACGAGCCCACCGACGACGAGCCCACCGACGAATCCGAGTCCGACGAGGACGAAGCCGACGACGAAGGAGAACCCGCGGACGACGAAGAATCGGCCGACGAAGAGGAGGACACGACTCCCGAAGAGGACGGCGAAGACACCGACCCCGAAGAGGGCGAAGGAGACGTCGCCCCCGAGGACGACGAAGACGAGTCCGAGGACGAAGGAGACGACGACGAAGACGGCGAAGACGAAGAAGACGACGACGAAGAAGACGAAGACGTCGAGCTCGGCACCCCGGATCTGGACGAGGAGGTCTTCGGCTCCCGCGAGGACTTCCCCGATGCAGACGACGAGGACTACGAGGAGGACACGGGCGACTGGACCAGCGACGACTACGAGTCGTCCGCCCGCAACTTCTTCGGGCGCACCGAGCACTTCGGCGAGTCGGCCGACGACCGCCGTCGATCCGAGGGCTGGGAGCCCATCGAGCACGGCGAGGCGTGGCGCGGCGCGTTCGAGCAGGCCGTGCCCGGCGCCGGGAGCACGGTGCGCTTCTACCAGCGGGGCGAGTCCGTCTCTCCCCTCGGGTTCGTCTCCGTGGCCGCGCTCGCCGCGCTGCGCGCCCTCTACCCGCAGATGGACTTCGGCAACCTGCACGTGAGCGTCCCGGAGAAGCCACGCTCCGTCGACGCGCCCCCGTCCGCGCGCGCCCTGCCCCCCGAGCTCGCCGGCGTCAACCCGGCCGAGCAGGTCGACCTGCGCAAGTACGCGACCCCGGTCGGCGACCAGGGCCAGACCTCACGGTGCTCCGCGTTCGCCTGGACCCACGCGCTCGAGCTGCTCGGCAACCTCGCCGGCACGCCGACCCCGCGCCTCGCGTGCAGCTACACGATGGTGCAGTTCCAGCGGATGCAGGGCGACTTCAGGGACCACGCCTACGCCTACGAGGGCGGCGACGGCACCGAGCCAGGCGTCGGCCCCGGACAGGCGCTGATCCGCGGGGGCTCGTGCCGCCACGACCATTGGCCGAACGATGCGAAGCATCCGCGCGTCTCGGACGCCGAGATGGACGCCGACGCGCAGAACCACAAGCTGCAGGCGCGCGTCTACGAAGTGCAGCTCGACGAGGTCCGCAAGCTCCTCACGGCGGGCTGTCCGGTGCACGTCTCCATGAACACGGGCGACGCCTTCGCCGATCTCGGTCGCGATGGTGTGTTCCGGCAGGCCGAGAAGCCGAGCGGCGACCACGGTCGTCACGCGATGCTCTGCGTCGGCTACCTCGGCAACTACTACATCGTGAAGAACTCCTGGGGCGAGGACTGGGGGGACAAGGGCTACTGCTACATCCCGAAGCGTGTGCTCGTCGACGCCGACGCCGCGTACGTCGCCATCGTGCCCACGCGCGCGCGGGCGAAGGGGCCGGGGCCGTCCGTCCGCTGCGACTACTGCGGCACCGAGGGCACGGGGAAGATCTGCGCCCATTGCTCGGCGCCGCTGCGCGCCGAGGCCGAACCGCAGGACCGCGCGTCGACCCCCGAGCCGCACGCGGAGCCGCAGCTGCGCGCTGCACCTCCCATGGAGCGTGCGTTCCAGGAGCGCGAGCCCACCCCCGAGGTCACCGCCATGCGCGACGACGCCTGTCCGCGCTGCTCGGCGCCGCTCTCGCCGGGTGTGCCCGCCTGTCCCTACTGTGGGAGCCGTCGATGACGCGCGTGGTGCTGGACGAGGCCAGTGGGCCCGTCTCGCCGCGCTTCCAGTACACGCTGCTCGTCTCGATCCAAGACGGCGTCGCGACCGTCGCGTCCAAGGGTGGACCGCTCGGCACCCACACCGCCACCGTGCCCGTCGACGAGGGAGCGATCGTCGCGGCGCTCGCTGCGTTGCCACTCGTGGATCTGGTCGACGAGGTCAGGGCGGCTCGGGTGGGGATCCGGGTGAATCGCCTGGTGATCGACGACCGCGAGCACCGCTACCTGCGGTCCGACCTGGACGAATCCGCAAACGCGGCGGGTCCTGCCGCACTGCGCCGCGGTCGCGACGCCATCCTCGCGGCGGTGCGCACCGCCCTCGACGCCACGCGTTCCTAGGTCGTCGACTTCGCGATTCGGATACAATCGGCCGTGATGGTTCCCTCGTCGACCGCGTCCTCGTGGCTCGCGGCGACCCTCGATGCGAGAGAGCGGGCCCTCGAGGCGGCGGCAGAGACCGGCCGCCCGATCGCCGCCATCCGTCTCGCGCGCGCGCGCTGCTGGTCGGGCGACGACCCGGGCGCGCTCGGGCTGCTCGTCGAGGAGCGCCGTCGGCAGCGGGATCGTGCGCCGCTCGTGGCGATGTGCGAGCTCGGCCTCGCCGAGATGGCCCTCGTCATGGACGACGAAGATCGCGCCACCGTTCACCTCGACACCGCGGGAAACCTGTCGAGCGAGGACGCGCCGGCGCGCTCACTCCTGGCCTCGATCGTGGCGCTGCGACGCGGGAGCACCAAGCTGCCCGAGCCGCCGACCCTCGAGGGCACGCCGTGGTTCGGAGAGATCGCCGACCTGCTCGCCCTCGAGGCGTTCTACGCGCGCGTGCCGTGCGAGCTCGAGCTGCGCGGCTCCGATCTGCGCACGCGGGCGCTGCGCGCGGTCGTGCAGGCCACCACCAAGAACGAGCTGGATCGGGTCGCCGAGGCGATCGCCGATCTCGAGCGCGCGGGCCTCTTGCGCGACGCCGGTCGGACCATCCTGCGCGTGCTCGGCCTCGCCCCCGACCTGTTCCAGTCGGGCGAAGGGGCGAGCGGTTGGGTGGCCCGTGCCCGCGCCTTGCTGGGCGATGCGGCCACGTTCCGCGATCGCATCGCCCTCCGCCAGGCGTTCCGCGTGCACGGCCGCCGCGACGCCGATCGCGCGATGCCGCGCGAGGTGGGCGTCCGCCTCGACGCGCGCGATCGCATGCGCGCCCACGTGCAGTCCACCCTCGCCATCGGCCTCGATCGGCAGGTGCGCGCCGCCGACGCGCTCGAGGCCCAGGGCGCTCCGGTCGACTCGATCCGCGACTCCATCGACCTGCTCGACGCCTCGGCGAGCGCCGCGCTGTCCGAGCTCGAGCGCGTGGAGGGCGACCTCGCGCAGATCGTCGCGAGCACGTTCGCCGAGCGGGAGCGCGCGCGCGCGATCGCGAGGGCCCTCGCGCGGCTCGAGGGCGCGGTCGACGAGGGCGCGCTGATCAAGGGCCTGCTCGCGGTGGTGAGCGAGCAGCTCGGCGCGCCCGCCGTCGCCATCGTCGAGCGCGTGCATGGTCGCCTGCGCCCGCTCGGGGTGATCGGCCTCGGCCGCGAAGACGAGGACCTCTGGCGCGAGCCGGTGCTGCACGCGCTGGTCGACGCGCCGTCGCGCCCACCGGTCGCCCGCGATCGACGCGGCGGGAGCGACGCCCCGCAGGCGGGCCCGGTGCTGGTCGCGCCCATGCGCACGTCGGGGGTGGAGGGCGCGATCTACGTCGACAAGCACGGCCGCGGCAGCGCGTTCTCCGGCGCGGACCACGCAGCGCTCGAGCTGCTCGCCACGTTCGGTGGCCTGGCGCTCGGTCGCATGCGCGCCACCTCGGCCTCGGCGTCGCTCGGTCGCAGGCTCGCGGCCACCATCGACGCCATGCGCGACGGCCTCCTCGCCCTCGATCGGCAGCTCGTCGTGACGGCGGCGAACGCCACCGCCGCGCGCGCGCTCCGGGTGGAGCACCAGCGCCTGCTCGACAAGCGACTCACCGATTTCCCCGAGCTGTCCGCGCTGGTCGTCGCGCTCTCCACGCCGGAGCGGCCCGACGGCGTGGTGGTGCGCCTCCCGAGCGGGTCGGTCGTCGTGCACGCGCGCGACGTCGCCGGCGAGGGCCTGGTGGTCACGCTGGTCGAGTACGAGCGCGCCCAGAAGATGGCGCAGAAGCTGGTCGGCCCGCGCACCCGCTACACGTTCGCCGACCTGCGCGGGCAGGACGGCGCCCTGCTCGCGGCGCTCGAGATGGCGCGACGCGCGGCCGCCGTCGACGCGAGCGTCCTCATCATCGGCGAGAGCGGCACCGGCAAGGAGCTGCTCGCGCAGGCGATCCACGCGGGGGGGCCGCGCGCGCGCGAGCCCTTCGTCGCCATCAACTGCGCGGCGCTCCCCCGCGATCTCCTCGAGGCCGAGCTGTTCGGCTACGAGCGCGGCGCGTTCACGGGCGCTCGATCCGAGGGCATGGTCGGCAAGTTCGAGCTCGCCGGCGACGGCACCTTGCTGCTCGACGAGATCGTCGACTTGCCGCTCGACATGCAGGCCAAGCTCCTGCGGGTGCTCCAGGAGCGGGTCGTCACGCGCCTCGGATCGAGCGTCGAGCGCCCGGTGCGCGCGCGCGTGCTCGCCACCGCCCAGCGCGACCTCGCGATCGACGTCGATCGCGGCCGATTCCGCCTCGATCTGCTCCACCGCCTGCGCGTGCTGCAGATCGCTCTCCCGGCACTCAGGGAGCGCCCGGGCGACGTCGTCCTGCTCGCGCGCCACTACGTGCGCGAGGTGGGGATCCGCCAGAGCAAGGCCGTGCGCACGATGACCCCCGAGGTCGAGCAAGCGCTCGCCGCCTACCCCTGGCCGGGCAACGTGCGCGAGCTCGCGAACGTCATCGAGGGCGAGGTGAGCCTGCTGCCGAGCGACACCCCGACGCTGGATCGCGTGCCCTCGGCGCTGTCGCGCGGGCGGATGAGCGAGCCGCCGCCGATGTCCGGCCCGCCCTCGGCCTCGGCGATCGCGCTCCGCGACGCCACCGGCATCCTCCCGCTGGCCGACGTCGAGCGGCTCGCGTACCTCGACGCCTACGAGAAGAGTCAGCGCAGCGTCACCCGCGCGGCGCGCGCGCTCGGCGTCAGCAAGGTCACGTTCTACACGAAGCTCCGGCAGTTCGGGATGCACCCCGCCGAGGCGACGGGCGAGATGCCGTCGATGCGGGCGAGCTCGATGCGTCTACCAGCGGCCCCCATCAGCGACCCGGCCCTCGGTGTCGGAGAACCTGAGCCCAGCTCCCGTCGGTGAGCTTCCACAGGCGATTTTTCGCACCATCCACGGATGAGCTCGTGGGAGGCGAAACGGCGGGCGGTCGACGCGCGACGAAATGATTGTGGGGATGGCTCGAAAGGTCGTTCCCAGCTAAGTCTCGTGCTGGAGGGCGGTGTGGAGATGCTGGTCTGGTTCCGCAAGGGGCGCGGAGTGCGTGCGTCCATGCTCGCGCTGCTCGGCGCGTGGTCCGTGCTCGGCGTGGCCGGCTGCAAGGGGGACGACCCGCCCCCCGCCGTCGAGACCGACGTCGGCGCGGAGACCGACACGGGGCTCCCGGGCGACCGCACCGCGCCCACCTTCGCCGGCGTCGAGACGGCGACGGCGGCGAGCGAGAGCAGCGTCGCGCTCACGTGGAAGGCCGCGACCGACGACGCCACCGAGGTGTCGCGCATCGCCTACCGTGTCTACGTCGGCGACAAGGCGGGCGGCGTCGACCTGAAGACCCCATGGGCCACGTCGCCGGCGGGCGCGAGCGGGTTCACGCTGACGGGCCTCTTGCCCGGCCAGCACTACTGGTTCGTCGTGCGCGCGGTCGACGGCAGCGGCAACGAGGACGGCAACACCGTCGAGAAGGACGCGGCGACGACCGACTCCACCCCGCCCCGGTTCGCCGGCGTGACCAACGTGAGCGGCGCCGACAAGGACGCCGTGGAGGCGCGCTGGGCCGCGGCGACCGACGACGGCACCAAGCCCGCGGGCATTCGCTACCGCGTGTTCCTCGCCTCGAAGACCGGCACCTACGACTTCACCAAGCCCGATCTCGAGACCGCTCCGGGCGCGACCAGCGCCGTCGTGAAGGGCCTCGAGGAGGCGAAGACCTACGCGCTCGTGGTGCGCGCGGTCGACGCCTCCGGCAACATGGACGAGAACCTGCGCGAGAAGTCCGGTCAGACGCTCGACAAGACCGCGCCCACCTTCGAGGGGCTGTTCAGCGCGACGGCGATCGGCACGTCGATCAAGCTCCTCTGGAACGACGGCAAGGACAACGTCGACGCCGCGAAGTACCTCAGATACGATGTCTTCCGCTCCACCGTCGCTGGCAAGTACGACTTCTCCAAGCCCGTCTTCACGACGGCCTCCGGGGTGACCGAGTACACCGCCACGACCCTCGACGTCTCCACCACCTACTACTTCACGGTTCGTGCGCGCGACTCGGCCGGCAACGTCGACGCGAACACGGTCGAGAAGAGCGCCAAGACGGCCTCTTCGCCCGACATCCTGCCGCCCACGTTCGCCGGCCTCGAGTCAGCGACGGCGCTCGGCGCGCGCAGCATCGATCTGCGCTGGAGCAGCGCGACCGACGACACCTCGAAGGCCGACGGGATCTTCTACGACGTGTTCACCGCCACGACGTCGGGCGGCGAGGACTTCACCTCGCCGAGCTTCTCCACGCTCGGTGGCGCGACCTCCTTCACGCTGACCGGGCTCACGCCGCTCACGACCTACTACGTGGTCGTGCGCGCGCGCGATCAGGCGGGCAACCAGGACAAGAACGTCGTCGAGCGCACCATCAAGACCCTCGCCGACACCACGCCGCCGGTGTTCGGGGGCCTCGACACGACCACCACGCTCGGTCCCACCTCGATCCGCCTCACCTGGGCCGCGGCCACCGACGACGTGAACGCGTCGGCTGAGCTCGTCTACCGGATCTACGCGGGCGCCTCGGCGACCACTGTCGACTTCACGACGCCCCTCGCGGTCACCGACCCGGGCGTCACCACGTTCCCCCTCGACGGGCTCGTCCCGGGCAAGACCTACCACTTCGTCGTGCGCGCGGTCGACGCCGCGCTCAACGTCGACGCCAACACCAAGACCGTCTCGGGCGCCACCCTCCCCGACACCAAGGCGCCCTTGTTCGACGGTCTGCTCGACGCGGTGCCGCAGTCGTCGACCTCGCTGCTGGTCACGTGGAAGGCGGCGACCGACGACGTCACCGCCAAGCCAGCGATCCTCTACGACCTGTTCACCGGCAAGCTCGCCGCGGACTTCACGGTGGCGCCCACCTACACGAGCGCGCCGGGCGCGACCTCGTACGTGATCAACGGGCTGTCGCCCAAGCAGGTCATCGCCCTCGGCGTGCGCGCGCGGGACGCCGCCGGCAACCGCGACGGGAACACCGTCTCGAAGAGCGTGACGATGCCGGGCGACACGACCGCGCCCACGTTCGCGGGCGCGAAGTCGATCAGCGGGGCCTCGGCCACTTCGCTGACCGTCAACTGGGACCCGGCGACCGACGACGTGACCGCGCACGCGGGCATCCAGTACCTGCTGTGCCGGTCGCTGACGGCCGTCGGGTGCCTGGGCGGCGGGTTCGTGCCGTTCGCGACGGTCACCGGCGGGACGAGCTACACGTTCACCGGCCTCACCCCGACCAAGGACTACTACTTCCGCGTGCTCGCGCGCGACGCGAGCAGCAACCTCGACGCCAACACCGCGGTCGTCTCCGGCAAGACGGTGCTCGACGGCACGCCGCCCGTGTTCTCGGGGTGCGGGTCGTTGGGCCCTGCCGCGGGCGCCGCCGGGGCCTCGGCGCTCGCCGTCGGCTGGACCGCCGCGACCGACGACGTGAGCGCGAGCACTCAGCTGGTCTACGTCCTCACCTGGTCGACGAGCCCCTCGCTCACCTCGCCGTCGACCCTGACCACCGCGCCCGGCGCGACGAGCGCGCAGATCACGGGGCTCTCGCCGAGCACCCCCTACTACGTGCGGTGTCGCGCGGTCGACGTCGCCGGCAACAGCGACGGCAACGCGATCGTGAAGAGCGCCGCCACCACGGCCGATACCTTCCCGCCGACCTTCGGCGGCATTGTCTCCCTCACGTCGACGGGCACGACCACGCTCGCGGTGAACTGGGCCGCGGCCTCGGACACGGTCACCGGCGCGGCCGCGATCGCCTACGATCTGTGCTCCAGCACGGTCGCGACCGACTGCAACCCGGGCTTCTCGGTCGGCAAGACCGTGGTCGGCGTCACGTCGACCACGCTGACCGGGCTCCTGCCGGGCAGCACCTACTACGTGCGCGTGCGTGCTCGCGACGGCGCGGGCAACCTGGACGGCAACACCGCGGTGCTCAGCAAGGCCACCGACGTCGACGTGACGCCGCCGGTGTGGGGCGGAGGGCCCACGGTCACGGGCGTCTACGCGACCGGCGTGAGCTCGAGCCAGAGGCTCGCGGTCACCTGGAACGCCGCGAGCGACGTGTCGGCGGTGCGCTACCGGCTCTGCTGGTCGACCACCACGTACACCTCGTACGCGGCGTGCAGCGCGGGTGGCGGTGCGGTCGCGACCACCGCGTTCGGCGCCACCAACTACACGATCACCGGCCTCGTCTCGCGGCAGAACTACTCGGTGTCGGTGCGCGCGGAGGACGCGGCGAGCAACGTCGAGACCGGCTCCAACTGGGCCTCGGCGACCACGGCCACGAGCTACACCACCTTCCTCGCGCCGCTGTGGAGCGCGGCGCCGGCGGGCGGCGGCTGCGCGGGTGGTTGCCACTCGTTCTCGTTCACCTACGCGGGGCTCACCGCCGGGTACTCGTCGTTCAAGACCAACCCGCCCACGTGCTCGAGCGGCGCGCTCCCGCTGGTGGTCCCCGGCTCGCCGTTCGGCAGCGCCGTCTACCGCAAGATGACCGGCAACTTCGCGGGCACCTGCGTGAGCGGCACCCGCATGCCCTCGGGCGGCACCCCCAACCCCACCTACGAGAACTACGTCTCGGAGTGGATCACCCAAGGCGCCTGGGACAACTGATGGCGACGGGCGCGTGGCGCGGGCCCCTCGCCGGGCTCCTCGTGTTCGGCGGCGTGGTCGCCGGGCTCGCGTACGCGTTCCGCGCGCCGGGGCCGACCGCGCCGCCGCTGACCATCGCCGCCAGCGGCTCGCCGTCCGTGCGCACGCACCCCGCGCCGCCCCCCACGATCCCGCTCTCGGTGCTGCCGATCGACTCCGCCCGCGTGGCGCCGCGACCGAGCACCGCGCCGCCGACTCCGACCTGCCCGCCGGGCACGGAGTGGACCAAGTTCGTCGAGCCGCTGGGGCTCAAGCGAACGCTCGAGGGCTGCATCCACCCGAGCGACGGCGGCGAGGCCGTGCGCGAGGGCTCGTGGAAGGTCGCCGACGTGAGCGGCTACGTCAGCGAGGGCCAGTACCTGAACGGCCAGAAGCACGGCCGCTGGGTGATCTGGTTCCCGAACGGCACCGCGGCGCGCACCGAGGAGTACAAGAACGGGCACTCCGACGGGGTGTTCGTGGAGTGGAGCGCGGCCGGCCAGCGGCTCGCCGAGATCTCCTACAAGGACGACTACCGCGACGGTCCCACGACGATCTGGTCGGAGGACGGCAGCGTGCGACGTGAGCTCTGGGTGAAGGGTCGGAGGGTCGACCCACCGGAAGTGGATGGGGGCCCCTGATCATGGCGCAATCGAAGAACCACCGCTCGATCAACACGGAGTCGAACATGGCTGCATGGGGTCGCGTGCTGCTCGCCTGGGCCACCTTGTTCGCGTGTCTGTGGACGGTGGCGGACGCGGGCGCCTCCTCCAGCGGCATCACCGGGTACTCGATCTCGGGCTGTTCGTGCCACAGCGGCGGCAACGTGCCGACCGTGACGATGACCATCAACGGCACCACGTACAGCAACGGCCAGACCGCCTACCTCACGGCGGGCTCGACGGTAGGGGCGACCCTCAACCTGAGCGTCAGCGGCCCCCCCAACAACAACTCGGGCGGCTTCGACGTGTCGATGAACGTCGCGGGCGGCACGCTCTCGCTGAACGGCGACGCCTACGTCAAGCTCGTCTCCGGCGAGGTCACCCACAACGCCCGCAAGCCCATGTCCGGCAACGCGGTCGCGTTCGGCTTCGCCATCACCGCGCCGGCGTCCACCTGCGCCACGACCACCATCTACGGCGCGGGCAACGCGGTCAGCAACGCCGGCGACAGCACCGCCAACGACGCCTCCAACGTCATCGCGGTCACCATCAAGACCAAGTGCAGCAACGGGACGGGGTGCTCGGTCGGGGCCGCCTGCACCAGCGGCAACTGCGTGGACGGGTACTGCTGCAACTCCACGTGTACCGGTGGCTGCCAGGATTGCTCGGCCTCACCGGGCACCTGCACCAACTACAGCCTCGGCTCGGCGGGCAGCCCGAGCTGCTCTCCCTACGTATGCACCGGATCCGCGACCTGCCCGGGTTCGTGCGTGAACGACACCTACTGCATCAGCAGCCGCTACTGCTCGGGCGGCTCGTGCGTCGCGAAGCTGGCCCAGGGCGTGGCCTGTTCGACCAACAACCAGTGCTCGAGCGGCAACTGCGTCGACGGGTTCTGCTGCAACTCGGCGTGCAACTCGGGCACCTGTGACGTATGCGCGGCCTCGCTCGGCGCGTCGGCCAACGGCACCTGCACCAACGTGGCCGCGGGCACGGCGCTCGCGGGCTGCTCTCCCTATGTCTGCTCGGGCACGGCGGCCTGCTACGCGAGCTGCTCGGCCGACGGCCAGTGCGCGAGCGGCAATTACTGCAACGGCTCGGCCTGCACGGCCAAGAAGGCCCAGGGCGTCGCGTGCACCGGCAACAACCAGTGCTCGAGCGGCAACTGCGTCGACGGGTTCTGCTGCAACTCGGCGTGCAACTCGGGCACGTGCGACGTGTGCGCGGCCTCGCTCGGCGCCTCGGCGAACGGCACCTGCACCAACGCGGCCGCCGGCACGGCGCTCGCGGGCTGTTCGCCCTACGTCTGCGCGGGCACGGCGGCCTGCTACGCGAGCTGCTCCTCCGACGTCCAGTGCGCGAGCGGCAACTACTGCAACGGCTCGGCGTGCGTCGCCAAGCTCGCGACGGGCACCGCCTGCTCCACGAACAACCAGTGCAGCACCGGCTTCTGCGCCAACGGGTTCTGCTGCAACTCGGCGTGCAGCGGCGGGAGCTGTGACGTGTGCGCCGCCTCGCTCGGCGCGAGCAGCAATGGCTCCTGCACCACGCTCGCCGCAGGCGCCGTGGGCTCGCCGAGCTGCGCTCCCTACGCGTGCTCGGGGGGCACCGCGTGCTACGCGAGCTGCTCGGCCGACGGGCAGTGCGCGAGCGGCAACTACTGCAACGGCTCGACCTGCACCGCCAAGAAGGCGCAGGGCGTCGCCTGCAGCGGCGGCAACCAGTGCTCGAGCGGCAACTGCGTCGACGGCTTCTGCTGCAACAGCGCGTGCGGCGGCGCGTGCGACGTGTGCAGCGCCGCGCTCGGCGCCTCGGCCAACGGCACCTGCACCATCCTCGCCGCCGGGGCGACCGGCAGCCCCTCGTGCGCGCCCTACGTCTGCAGCGGATCGGCTGCCTGCTACAGCTCGTGCTCGAGCGGTTCCCAGTGCGCGGGTGGCAGCTTCTGCTCCGGCAGCACGTGCAGCGGCACGCTCGCCAACGGCAACGCCTGCTCGAGCAACGTGCAGTGCACGAGCGGCAACTGCGTGGACGGGTTCTGCTGTAACACCGCCTGCGGCGGCGCGTGCGACGTGTGCTCGCTGGCCCTCGGCGCGACCGCCAACGGCACCTGCACCATCCTCTCCTCCGCCTCCCCCTCGACCTGCTCGCCCTACTACTGCAGCGGCTCGACGTCGGCCTGCGCCGCCAACTGCGCGACCTCGGCCAATTGCCAGGCTGGCAACTATTGCGACACCACGGTGTCCAAGTGCCAGCCGCAGAAGGCCCTCGGCGTCGCGTGCTCCGCGGCCGGCGAGTGCTCGAGCGGGTTCTGCGCCGACGGCGTGTGCTGCAACAGCGCGTGCTCGGGCAACTGCGACGCCTGCTCGATCGCGGCAGGCGCCTCGAGCAACGGTTCCTGCAGCAACGTCGCCGGTGCGGCGGGCAGCCCCGTGAGCTGCGCGCCCTACCTGTGCAGCGCCTCTTCTTCGGCCTGCCCGACCACCTGCGCGAGCGACGCTGCGTGCCGCACCGGCAACTATTGCGACGGCGCGAGCAAGTGTACGGCCAAGCTCGGTGACGGCAACGCCTGCACCGCGGCCAACCAGTGCACGAGCGGCAACTGCGTCGACGGGTTCTGCTGCAACACCTCGTGCAGCGGCTCGTGCGACGCCTGCTCCGCGGCCCTCGGGGCGAGCGCCAACGGCACCTGCACCAGCGTGAGCGGTGGCGGCTCGCCGAGCTGCGCGCCGTACCTGTGCAAGGGGACCACCGCGACCTGTCCGGCCAGCTGCGGCACCACCAGCGACTGCGTCTCGGGCAGCTACTGCGACGGCACGAGCAAGTGCGTGAGCAAGCTCGGTCTCGGCGCGGTCTGCAGCTCGGCCGTGCAGTGCTCGAGCGGCAACTGCGTGGACGGGTTCTGCTGCAACAGCGGCTGCAGCGGGAGCTGCGACGTGTGCTCGGCGGCGCTCGGCGCGAGCGCCAACGGCACCTGCACCAACGTGAGCGGCGGCGGCGCGCCGAGCTGCTCTCCCTACCTGTGCCGTGGCACCACCTCCACGTGCCCGGCCACCTGCGCGTCGTCGTCGGACTGCGCCTCGGGCAACTACTGCGATGCGACGAGCCACTGCTCGCCGAAGCTCGGCCCCGGCTCGAGCTGCTCGTCCGCCGGCCAGTGCACGAGCGGCTTCTGCGCCGACGGGTTCTGCTGCAACACGGCCTGCGGCGGCGGCTGCGACGTGTGCGCGGCGGCGCTCGGCGCGACGGTCAACGGCACGTGCACCCTCGTGAGCGGCGCGGGATCGCCCTCTTGCGCGCCCTATCTCTGCAAGGGGACGGCCGCCGCGTGCCCGAGCACCTGCGCAGCCACCAGCGACTGCGCGAGCGGCAACTACTGCGACGGCACCGGTCACTGCGCGGCGATGCTCGGCCTCGGCGTGGCCTGCACCTCCGCCGGCCAGTGCTCGAGCGGATTCTGCGCCGACGGCTTCTGCTGCAACTCGAGCTGCACCTCGCAGTGCGAGGCCTGCAACATCGCCGGGAGCCTCGGCAGCTGCCGCGCGGTCACCGGCGCGCCCATCGCTCCTCGCGCCGCCTGCACCACCGATGGCTCCGCGTGCGGCGGGACCTGCGATGGCGTCACCGCGACGGCCTGCGCCTACCCCACGAGCTCCACCTCGTGCCGCGCGGCCTCGTGCACCTCTGGCACCGCCACCCTCCCGGCGGGCTGCAACGGCGCGGGCGCTTGCCCCGCGATCTCCACGGTGTCGTGCGGCGCCTTCGCCTGCGTCGGCAGCGTGTGCGCCGGAGGCTGCGCGACCGACGGCGACTGCGCCTCGGGCAACTACTGCGCGGGCGGCAGCTGCAAGCCGAAGAAGGCCAACGGCGTCACCTGCGCGCTCACCAGCGAGTGCACGAGCGGGTTCTGCGTCGACGGCGTGTGCTGCAACGCGGGCTGCGCCGGCCAGTGCCAGTCGTGCACGACGGGCACCTGCTCGGCGGTCACCGGCGCCCCGGTCGGTGGTCGCGCGAGCTGCGTCACCGACGGCTCCTCCTGCAGCGGCGCGTGCAACGGCGTCGACGGCCTCGGCTGCACCTACCCGGCCGGGACGACCACCTGCCGCGCAGCCTCGTGTGCGGCGGGCATCGCCACCTCGCCGGCCAGCTGCGACGGCAGCGGCAAGTGCCCGACGCTCGCCACCACCACGTGCGCTCCTTACAAGTGCGCGGGCACGGCCTGCGCCACGACCTGCGCCGCGGACAGCGAGTGCACGACCGGCACGTTCTGCGGCGGCGGCGAGTGCATCGGCAAGCTGGGCAACGGCTCGCCCTGCATCTCCGGCACCCAGTGCGGCGCCGGCAACTGCATCGACGGCGTGTGCTGCGACACCTCGTGCAGCGGTCAGTGCGAGGCGTGCAACCTGCCGGGCAAGGCCGGCACCTGCTCCGCGGTGACCGGCGCCCCGGTGGGCACGCGCGCCGACTGCGCGAGCGACGGGTCGCTCTGCGGCGGCCTGTGCGACGGCACCGTGCGCACGAGCTGCAAGTACCCCGCCGCCGAGACCGTGTGTCGCGCGGGCACCTGCACGAGCGGCGTCGCGACCCTCGAGGCCAAGTGCAGCGGCACGGGCAACTGCCCCGCCAAGAAGACCCAGGACTGCACGCCGTTCTCGTGCGGCGCCAAGGCCTGCCTCGGCGACTGCGCGACCGACACCGACTGCACCACGACCACGTTCTGCTCGGGCGGCGTGTGCAAGCCGAAGCTCGCCAACGGCAGCACCTGCAGCGCGACCTCGCAGTGCAACTCGGGCTTCTGCGTGGACGGGCTCTGCTGCGACAAGGCGTGCAGCGGCCAGTGCGAGGGCTGCGACCTCAAGGGCAAGGAGGGCACCTGCACCACGAACACCGGTGACCCACGCCCCGGCCGCCCGGCCTGCGAGGGCACCGGCGCGTGCAAGGGCTCGTGCGACGGCGTCGACGCCACCAAGTGCAAGCCCGGCACCTCGACGACCGAGTCCTGCAACGGCGTCGACGACAACTGCAACGGCAGCACCGACGAAGGGGACCTCTGCCCCGGCGGCGGGACCTGCGTCGCGGGCGCGTGCTCGGGCGGCAGCGACGCGGGCGACGCCGGCACCGACGGCGGCGACGCCGACCCCGACGCGACCGACGGCGCCACCGACGCCGATCCCGACGCCGCGGACGCGACGGCCGACGGCGCGACCGACGCCGCCGACGCGGGCGACGACGGCAGTGTGGTCACCGACAGCGCGGCCGACGACGCCGACGCGAGCCCGGAGCTCCCGTTCCAGGAGGGTGGTGGCTGCGGCTGCCGCACGACCTACGCGCCCACCACCGCGGCGCCGTTCGCGCTCCTCGCCCTCGGCGCCGCCCTCGCGCGGCGTCGGCGGCGCTAGGTCACGGACCTCCGATCAGACCGCGAAATCCGCGGCCAGCGCGCGCGCCTCGACGATGTTGTCCTCGATGCTGCAGTAGGTCCACCCACCGTAGCGTCCGATCGAGAACACGCCGTTGGCGCGCAGGATCCGCGAGAGCCGCGCGTGCTCGGCGAGCGAGCCCTGGGTGATGTGCACGTAGGCCGGGTCCATCACCACGTGGTGATCGGCGACGAGCGCGTGGGTGTCGATCACGCCCTCGGCCCGCAGGTCCTCGAGGACGCGCGCCTTGGCGGCGGCGATGACCGCGTCGTCCACCACGGCGTCTTTCGGGTAGCCGAGCTCGACGTAGAGGCTCAGGCGATCGGTGTCGAAGATGTTGTCGTAGAACCCGAGCCGATAGAAGCTGCGGGCGCGGTTCGGGTAGTAGACCCAGTGCACGTTCTTCGGGCCCTTCTTGTCGAAGCCCAGGTTGAACACCAGCACCTTGTTCCAGGTGAACACGCTCGGGTCGTGGGCGAGCCCGGTCATGCGCGCGAGCTTGTCGAACGGCGCCGACGAGACGAGCTTGTCGAAGCGGATCTCCCGGCGGTCGGTGCGCGCCACGCGCGCGCGCAGGTCGATGCCCACGAGGCGCTCGCCGAGGACGATCTTCGCCGGATCCACCGCGCTCGCGAGGGCGCGCACGTACTCGATGGCGCCGCCCTCGGGGTAGGTGAACGTGGCGTTGTAGCTCGCGTTGTCCGCGACCTTCATGTTGCGGACGATGTCGGTCAGATCGGCGTGCGGGAAGAACCGGCCCATCGCGTCTCGATCGAGGGTGGCGAGGTCGGTGGCGTACAGCTTCTCGTTGTAGGGGATGAGGAACTTCTCGGCGATGCCGCGGCCGAACCGGGCGTAGAGCATCTCCTTGAAGTTGCTCTCCTGGGCTGCCGCCTGGCCGGGCGCGCGCGCGAAGTAGAGGTCGTGCAGGCACTCGATGAACTCGTCCTGCGGGAGCTGGTGGATGTTCTTCTGGAACGGGAAGTCGAGCCAGCGCCCGCCGTAGGCGATGAAGGACTTCTTGTCGACGGTGCGGATCCGCTGCCCGGGCATCCGGTCGCGCAGCCACCGCTCGATCTCGGGGCGCTTGAAGTGGAAGAAGTGCCCCGAGTAGTCCCACACGAACCCGTCGCGCACGATCGTCTTGCAGTACCCGCCGATCTCCCGGTCGGCTTCGAGCACGAGGTAGTCGGGGTCGGTGAGGGCCGCGGCGGTGGCCAGGCCGCTCACGCCCGCGCCGACGATGAGGTGACGCACGGAGTCCATGGGTCGGTCGTATGCGTACAGGGTGCGCGTGTGAAGGGGCGGCACGGTGGTCCCCGGAACCTCCGGTTCACGATACGTTCGGAAACGCTGGGCTCCGACGGAGCACGGGAGTTGCTGGACGACTCCATTCGCGCTTCGCCGAGCCCACAAGGGAGGACAACATGCGCTTTGCCGCCACTGCCACCGTCGTCGTGACCTTCGCTGCCTTCTGGTTCGGGTGTTCGAGCAGCAGCTCGACGACGCCGACGGCGACCCCCGAGGAGCAGTGCGCGAGCTACGCCGAGAGCTTCTGCAACAAGGCGCAGGGTTGTGCGGGCATCTACGTCCAGCTCGGCTACGGCGACCTGGCCACGTGCAAGTCTCGCTTCCAGGAGGCGTGCAAGCGCACGGTCACCGCGCCGAACACGGGCTTCACCGCGGCCTTCCTCACCAAGTGCGTCGCCTCGGTGCCGGGGCTCGACTGCCAGGCCCTGTTCGAGGGCGGGCAGACGCCGGACTGCGTGCCGCCGCCCGGCCTGGTCGACGACGGCAAGGGGTGCGGCGACGACAGCCAGTGCAAGAGCGGCTTCTGCGCGCTCGACGAGTCCGCGGCGACGTGCGGTTCGTGCGGCCCGAAGCCCGCCGAGGGCGCCGCGTGTGTGGGCAACGACTGCCCGACCGGACTCGACTGCAACGACGGCAAGTGCGTGAAGTCGGCGGGCGTGGGCGCGACCTGCGACGTCGGCCACCCGTGCGGCGCGTTCCTCGACTGCGCGGCGGGCAAGTGCGCGACGCAGGCGCAGAACCTCGGAGATGCTTGCGACGACAAGGCCGGGGTCTCGTGCGACATGCGCAAGGGGCTGGTCTGCATCGGCAAGAAGTGCGAGAAGCTCCTGCTCGTCGGCGAAGGGAAGGAGTGCGGCCTGCACATGGCCGGTGCCAAGATCGCCGACGTCACCCTGTGCGAGAAGTCCGGCTTCTGCGAGGGGCTCGACATCGCCAAGGCCAAGCTGCTCGGGACCTGCAAGCCCGCCGCGAAGGACGGCGAGGCCTGCAAGACCACCTCGGGCGATCTCGCGTCCGGTCCCAACTGCCTCCCGACCGCCACGTGCATCGCCAACGTCTGCCGCGTCCGCGACCCCGCCACGTGCACGAAGTAGCGAGCGCAGCGCGCGGCGGCCGCGTCCACGGGCAGCCGCTCCAGTAGGGCTCAGGGCTCCTTGGGTTTGCCCGTGAGCGGGGCCTTGCGCTTGGTGCGCACGGTGACGAGGTAGTTGGGCTTGCCCTTGGCGGGCGGGTCGCCGAGGTCGCCCGGCTTGCCCTTCACGAGGCCCGATGGGATGCCGGCGGCCTCGAGCGCCTTGCCGATGGCCTCGGCGCGCGCGGTGGCGAGCTTCTCGTTCGCCGCGTTCTCGCCCGCCTTGTCGGCCCAGCCCTCGACGACGATCTTCTCGACGCCGCGATCGACGAGGCCCTGCAGCCGCTGGGCGATCATGGCGATCTGCGCCTTCATCGGCTTGGTCACGACCGAAGAGCCGGGGGCGAACGCGAGCCCGCCCTCCACCTCGATCGCGCCGGAGACGAACGTGACCTTGCTGTGCGCGCCGGGCTCGGGGCACCCGTCGTCGTCGTCCTTGCCGTCGATGGTCTCGGGCTCGAGCGGGCACTTGTCGACCGCGTCGCCGACACCGTCCTCGTCGGCGTCCTTCTCGGGGCAGCCGTCGTCGTCCATGAGGCCGTCGTAGTCCTCGGCGACCAGCGGGCAGACGTCGACGTCGTCCGTCTTGCCGTCCTTGTCGCTGTCGCACTTGTCGCCCGGCTTGGCGAAGCTGCCGTCCGCGCACTGCATGGGGGGCGTCTTCGGCGGGCCACCCTCGGGGCAGCCGTCGTCGTCCTGGTAGCCGTTCTTGTCTTCGGCCTGATCAGGGCACTTGTCGACCTTGTCCTTGATGCCGTCACCGTCGCGATCCGGCTCCGGGCAGCCGTCGTCGTCCTCGAAGCCGTCCTTGTCCTCGGCCTCGTTCGGGCACTTGTCCTTGGCGTCGGGGATGCCGTCCGCGTCGTTGTCCAGTTCGGGGCAGCCGTCCTCGTCCTGGAAGCCGTCCTTGTCCTCGGGTTCGCTCGGGCACTTGTCGAGCGCGTCGGGGACGCCGTCGCCGTCCTGGTCGTGGCCGCTCGGCGCGTAGCGGACGTCGAGCACGAAGCGGTAGCGCGGGTCGGTGAGCTGCGCGTTGCCGGAGCCGCGGAGGCTGCCCCCACCGCCGAGGTGGATCGACAGATCGCCGCCGAGCAGCTCGCTCCAGCGCGCGCCGACCAGCCACTGCGCCGGGGAGGCGCCGCGGTCGACGAGCGAAGGCAGCGAGAACGCCTCGGCGCCGAACGAGAGCGCGTGGGCCCGGTCGACGGTGAGCGACGCGCCGACCCCGAGGACGAGCTGGGAGCCGAAGTTGGTGTCGAGGAGGGTGACTCGCTTGCGCAGGCGCGCGCCGAGGTTGGCGCCGAAGACGAACGGTCCGAGGCGATCCTCGACGGCGATCGACGGCGCGACGGCCACGCCGGACTCGCTCCCGTAGGCGTCCCTGTCGCCGGTGGGCAGCGCGAAGTCGAGCCGCGCGACCACGCCGACGCCCCGCACTTCGCCGACGCGCGGCAGCGAGACGAGCGAATACGCGGCGCCGAGGCGGACCGATCGCACGCCGTTGCTCGTGATCGCGTCGGTCTTGCCGTCCTTGGCCGAGACGCCGACGCCGTCCTGGTAGAACGTGAGCGGGGCCACCATGGTGACCTCGAGCTTGTCGAGCAGGCCGTACGAGAACAGCAGCGCGCCGACGACCTGGTGACCCACGCCTTGGATCTCGACCGAGCCCGCGGGCCCGTTGGGGCTCGTGCGGAACAGGATCGGGTCCTTCTGCCAGGACGTGGTGAGGCCGACGCCGAAGCGACCCTTCTGCAGGGTGCGCCCCGCGCCGAGCGAATAGAAGGTGGAATCTCCCGCGACCGGCCACAGCGCGTCGGAGTCGAGGCAGGTGGACGCCTTGACGTCGCAGTCGACGGCGCGCGCATCGGGCGCGGTCGCCAGGGAGGCCGCGCAGATGCTGGCGAGGAGAAGGGGGAGGTGGTTCTTGAGCCTGCGCATGGGGGGCCGGACTGGACCAGAGCGAGGGAGCCCGGAGCCTCGGCGAGATGCCGAAAGACCAGGGCCGGTTGCGATCGAGGTGTCGAACGGGGAGCGCGCGGCGTCTAGACTCGTTCGCCGCATGCCCCTCACCCTCGACCGCGACGCCTACCTCCGGGGTCTGGTCCGGGACGTCCCGGATTTCCCGAAGCCTGGGATCGTCTTCAAGGACATCACCCCCCTCCTCGGCAACCCCCGCGCCCTGCACACCATCCTCGACGCCATGCACGTGGCCTGGGTCGACCGCCGGATCGACACCGTCGTGGCCATCGAGTCCCGCGGGTTCATCTTCGGGGCGGCGCTCGCGGCCCGGCTCAACGCGGCGTTCGTCCCGGTGCGAAAGCCTGGAAAATTGCCCTGGAAGACGGACCGGGTGTCCTACGCGCTCGAGTACGGCGAGGGGCACCTCGAGATGCACGTCGGGTCGCTCGCCACCGGCGCCCGGGTGCTGGTCGTCGACGACCTGCTCGCGACGGGGGGCACGGCGGCCGCCGCGGCGGCGCTGGCCTCCAGTCAAGGTGGTGAGGTCATCGGCTACGCCTTCGTGATCGAGCTGGCCTTCCTGGCCGGGCGCCAGAAGCTCGCCGGTGAGGTGTCGTCGTTGCTGGTGTACCGCTGACGCGCGTATCCTCGCCGGGGTGAGCGAACTCCAGCGCAACCCTCGCATCTCGGCCGCCGGCGCCACCGACGCGGGCAAGGTCCGTCTGCACAACGAGGACGCGGTGCTCGTGCGCCCCGATCTCGGCCTCTACCTGGTCGCCGACGGCGCCGGGGGGCAGAACGCCGGCAACGTCGCCAGCATGCTCGCCATCGCGAGCGTCGCGCACCACTTCGAGTCCACCGCGCCCGTCTCCAAGACGATGCCGCCGCTCGGCGAGCTCGGCATGTCCTGGTCGGCGCGCCGGCTCTCGCGCGCCGTGCAGTCGGCCAACCGCGAGGTGATCGAGGTCGCGCGCTCGCGCAACACCTACCAGGGCATGGGCACCACGCTCGTGGCCCTCGCCTTCTCGCCCGACGCCACCCGCCTCGACCTCGCCCACGTGGGCGACAGCCGCTGCTACCGCCTGCGCGACGCCGCGCTCGAGCAGCTCACCGAGGACCACTCGCTCGCCAACGACATCCTCGAGCTGCGCCCCGACCTCGACGACGCGGTGATCCGCAAGCTGCCCAAGAACGTGATCACGCGCGCGGTCGGCATGGGCGACCCGCTGCGCGTCTCGATGCGCTTCCTGCCGACCCGGCCGGGCGATCGCTACCTGCTCTGCTCGGACGGGATCACCGGCTGCCTCGACGACCAGACCATCAGCGACCTCCTGCGCGTGTGCAAGACCCCGGACGAGGCGGTGCGGGCGCTCATCGACACCTGCAACGAGGGCGGCGCGCCCGACAACCTCGCCGCGCTGGTCGTCGATCTCGTGGCGCCCCCCGGCGAGCCGATGTTCCCCTCGCACGGGTACACGCCGGCCACCGCGCCCAAGGCGCGGATCGTGCGCAGCCCCATCGACGAGTCCGCGCCCGAGATCGTGATCATGGGCATGGACGAGAACGACGGTGACGACAGCACCTCGTTCCGCGTCGTGCCCGCCGAGAGCTCGAGCCCCAACCTGCTCGAGGCGCTCGGCAACTACGCCGCGCCGCTCCGCAAGAAGACCCCACCGCCCCCGATCCCACGGCCGGACAGCAAGGCCGAGGCGTGCCGCGCCTGCGGCAAGGCCATGGGGCACGCGCTGGTCTGCCCCCACTGCGGCGCTCCGCGCTGATGCGGGTTGGCGCGACGGTCTCCGTCATGATAGACGAAGATCCGTTATCGTGACCAAGGTCGATCCCCACCGTCTCACCCACCTGCGGCAGCTCGAGGCCGAGAGCATCCACATCCTGCGCGAGGTGGTGACCGAGTTCGACCGCCCGGTGATGCTCTACTCGATCGGCAAGGATTCTTCGGTGATGCTGCGGCTCGCCCAGAAGGCGTTCGCCCCAGGGCCGCTGCCGTTCCCGCTCCTCCACGTGGACACGACCTGGAAGTTCCAGGCCATGTACCGGTTCCGCGAGGAGACCCAGCGCGCCCTCGGGTTCAAGCTCCTTGTCCACAAGAACGAACGTGCGCTCGCCGAGGGGATCAACCCCTTCGATCACGGCAGCAACCGCTACACGCAGATCATGAAGACGCACGCGCTGCTCGAGGCGCTGCGGCTGCACGGGTTCGACGCGGCGTTCGGCGGCGCGCGGCGGGACGAGGAGAAGTCCCGGGCCAAGGAGCGCATCTACAGCTTCCGCGACGCGCACGGCCAGTGGGACCCGAAGAACCAGCGCCCCGAGCTGTGGAGCCTGTACAACGGCCGCATCCGTCGCGGCGAGAGCATCCGCGCGTTCCCGCTCTCCAACTGGACCGAGCTCGACGTGTGGCAATACGTGTGGCTCGAGCAGATCCCCATCGTGCCGCTCTACTTCGCGGCGCCGCGGCCGGTCGTGGAGCGCGATGGCGCCCTCATCATGGTCGACGACGAGCGCATGCGCCTGCGTCCCTCCGAGACCCCGCGCGTCGAGAAGGTCCGCTTCCGCACCCTCGGCTGCTACCCGCTCTCGGGCGCGGTGCGCAGCGAGGCCACCACGCTCCCCGCCATCATCCAGGAGATGCTGCTCGCCAAGGACAGCGAGCGCCAGGGCCGCCTCATCGATCACGACGAGGAGGGCTCGATGGAGACCAAGAAGCGCGAGGGGTACTTCTGATGAGCCACGCGGCCGAACGCGCCCAGATCGCCGCCGACGTCGAGGCCTACCTGCACGCCCACGAGCACAAGGAGCTCCTGCGGTTCGTGGCGGTCGGCTCGGTCGACGACGGCAAGTCCACCCTCATCGGGCGCCTGCTCCACGACGCCCACGCGGTGTACGAGGACCAGCTCTCGGCGGTGCAGCGCGCGTCGGAGAGCCGCGGCGCGACCCGCGGCGAGGGCTCGGCAGCGACGCTGGACTTCTCGCTCTTCACCGACGGCCTCAAGGCCGAGCGCGAGCAGGGGATCACCATCGACGTCGCCTACCGCTACTTCTCGACGTCGCGGCGCAAGTTCATCATCGCCGACACCCCGGGGCACGTGCAGTACACGCGCAACATGGCGACGGGGGCCTCGACCGCCGACGTCGCGGTCATCCTCGTGGACGCGCGCCTCGGCGTGCTCGCGCAGTCGCGTCGCCACGCGTTCCTCGCGAGCCTGCTCGGCATCCCGAACCTGCTCGTGTGCGTCAACAAGATGGACCTGCGGGGCTTCGACCTCGAGGTGTTCGCCGCGATCCGCGACGAGATGACCGGGTTCGCCCGGCGCCTGGGCTTCGCCTCGGTCACGGCCATCCCCATCAGCGCCCTCCGGGGTGACAACGTGGTCGAGCGCAGCGCGCGCACCCCGTGGTGGGAGGGGCCGACCGTGCTCGGGTTCCTCGAGACGGTCCCGCTCCCCGGCACGACACCGGACGCGCCCCTGCGGTTCCCCGTGCAGTACGTCGTGCGCCCGAGCCTGGACTACCGCGGGTTCGCGGGCCAGATCGCCGTCGGCACGGTGCGCCCCGGCGACGAGGTGCTCGCGCTGCCCTCGCGGCGCCGCACGCGCGTCGCGGCGATCGACACGCTCGAGGGCCCGCTCGCCGAGGCCTTCGCGCCCATGAGCGTCACCCTGCGCCTGGAGGACGAGATCGATCTCAGCCGCGGCGACATGCTGGTCGCCGTCGAGTCCGCGCCCGTCGTCGCCGATCGCATCGACGCCCACCTCGTGTGGCTCTCCGAGCGCCCGCTCGCCCGCGACCGCACGTACCTGCTCAAGCACACCACGCGGCTCGTGCGCGCCGAGGTCGAGGTCGTCTCGCACGTCGTCGACCCGACCGATCTCGCGGAGCGCCCCGCCGAGACCCTCGCCCTCAACGAGGTGGGGCGGGTGCTCGTGCGCGTCCACGGCCCGCTCTACTTCGACCCCTACGCGCAGAGCCGCAGCACGGGGGCGTTCGTGCTGATCGACTCGCTCGAGGGCCACACGGTCGCGGCGGGGATGATCCGCGGCTCCGCCGTCGGGGCCGCGAGGTCGGCGCGTTCGCAGGTGGGACAGGCCGAGCGCGTCGCGCGGTTCGGTCAGCGCGGGGCGCTCGTCGTGGTCTCCGATCCCGACCGCGAGGTCGCCGAGCGGCGGGCGTTCTTCATCGAGCGCGTGCTGTTCGATGCGGGCTCGCTCACGGCGGTCGTGGAGGAGGGGGTGGCGGCCGCCGTCGCGCGGGCCGGTCTCGTGGCCCTCACCGCGACCGTGGGTCCGGCTCGCGTGGAGGTGGACGGGGGGACGGTGGAGATCGGCGCGGACGACGAGGCCACCGGTCAGGCCGTACGCCGGCGTTTGGAGCTCCCTACTTCGGCTTGACCGACGCGCTCGCCGAGGCCGACGCCGCCGACGAGGCCGTTGCGGCGGGGGAGCCGAGAGGGGTGACGATGCTCGCCAGTTCGGCCGTCGGGGCCTTGACCTTGGTCTTCGGGGCAGGTGCGGTGGCGGGAGCCGGGGAAGGCTCGTCCTTGCACGCCGAAAGGAGGCAGATGGCCACGACGCTGGCAAAGCGGACCCGCATGGAGCCATTCCTACCTTTTGTTCACCCTGGGTGTCGCCGCCCGGGCGCCACGCCCCTCCCAGGATGGCCCCGTGGCCGCAGGACCGTCGTTCGTGACCGTAAGGTCCGGCGGGGCTCCCCGTTCTCCGGACATGGAGGCCGTTCTGCCGTTCACGTTCGCGCTTCCCCAGCCGCTGTTCGGCGTGGGTATGCTGCGCCGCGTGGATCCGCGCGCCGCCGAACTCGAGCACGAGCGGCGGCTCGTCGTGCGGGCCAAGGAGGGCGACCGCGCCGCGCTGCGCCCGCTCCTCGAGAAGTACGGCCCCATCCTCTATCGGGCTGTGCTCCTGCCGCGGCTCGGCGACGAGGCCCGCGCCCGCGACGCGCTCGCGGACACGTACGCCAAGGTGGTCGCGACCATCGAGCGCTACGAGTGGCACCCCGCGGGCATCTGGCCCTGGCTGCGCACCATCGCCTTCCACGTCGCGATCGACCAGCTGCGCGCCCGCAAGCGCGAGACCCCGTTCGACGTGGACGAGCTCACCCGCGAGGCCGACCAGCAGCGCGACGTGGCGAGCACCGACACGACCTACCTCGAGGCCGAGGAGTCGCGCCGCGCGAAGGCCAAGGTGCAGCAGGCGCTCGCGCTCATCAACCCGCGCTACGCGGAGGCCATTCGCCTGCGGGTGCTCGAAGAGCGCCCCCGCGAGGAGGTGGCCAAGGCCCTCGGGGCGACCCCCGCGACCTTCGACGTGATACTCCATCGGGCCATGGCGGCGCTCCGCAAGGCCCTGCGAGGGGACGATGACTGAGCACGAACTACCGCCCGACGAGTCCCCGCTCGACGAGGAGCCGACCCCCGAAGAGCTCGCGGCCGCCGAGGCCCTGCGCGAGGCGCTCGAGGGCCGCGCGCCCGAGAACGCCGACGCCGAGCTCGCCCGCGCGCTCAAGCTCGCGCTCGATCCGCGCCCGATCGACGCGCTCGCGCACCGGCGCATCCTCGACCGCGTCGTGCCCAGGCCGTCGCCGCTGCGCAGCATCCTCGTGCCGTTCGCCGGCCTCGCCGCCGCGGCGGCGGTGGCCCTGTTCGTGACGAGCGCGCAGCAGAAGGCCCCGGTTCCCGCGGTCGCCCTCGGCCCCGCCGTGCAGCTCCAGCTCTCGCGTCCGACGAGCTCGCTGTTCGACGGACAGTTCCCGCAGACCGGCGAGACCAGCAAGCGCATCGACACCATCGCGGTGGCGCGCGAGCGCGATCTGCGGGGCAATCGCTTCGCCAAATGGGGGGTGCGATGAATCCGCGTCGCCTCCCGTTCGTCTTGTTGCTCGTGCTCGCCGCCTGCGCCAAGCAGCCCGCCCCCGGGGCGGACGCGCGCCCGAACCCTTCGGCCTCCGCCTCCGAGGCGCCCGTCGACGACGTCCTGCTCGCGTGGCTCTCCGCGGCCCGCAGCCTGCACCACGAGGCCGATCTCGCCGAGGACGCCAACGATCCCAAGCAGGCCATCACCGCGCTCGAGCGGCTGCTCGCGTCCAAGCGTCCGCGCGCGGCGCCCGAGATCGACGAGGTGCTCGCCGACACCCACGCGCGCCTCGGTGATCTGCGCTCGAAGGAGGGCGATTTCGAGGGCGCGACCAAGAACGTCGACGCCGGCCTCACGCTCGCCAAGCAGGTCTCGTACTACCGCGGCCACCTGCTCGAGGTGCGCGGCCTCGTCGAGGAGCGTCGCGCCAAGGCGCTCGCCGCCAAGGGTGACACCGCAGGGGCGAAGGCCGCCGCCGAGGCAGCGAAGAAGGCGTTCGAAGAGGCGGTCTCGGTCAACTTCGAGTTCATCGACAAGCACGGAGAGAAGAAGTGACGACCAGGCGGCGGACGATCGGGGTGACCGTCTCGGTCGGCGTGCTCGTGGGCGTCCTCTTCGTCGGCGTCGGGTGCGGAGGTAGCCCGGCGCCCGCGCACACCGGCGGCGCCGCGCCCCCGGACTCGGCGATCAAGGGGCCCGTGACCGCGCCGAAGACCGAGCTCGTGCAGGCCGACGACGACTTCGCCGCGGCCGAGTCTCAGCTCTCGGCGGCCGGCGATTGCGTGGCGATGTGCAAGGCGCTGGCGTCGATGCGCAAGGCGACGGACCACCTATGCGCGCTCACCAAGGACGGCGGCGACGACGACAAGAAGCGCTGCGACGGCGCCAAGGAGAAGGTCGCGAGCGCCGAGGCCAAGGTCAAGTCCACGTGCGGAGGGTGCGGGCCGTGAAGCGCAGGCTGCTGCGGGCAGGCGTGGCGGGCTCCGTGCTCGCGATCGGCGCGTGCGCGGTGCAGAAGAAGTCCGCGCCCGAGGCCCGCGAGCCCGTCACGGCCACGGCCAAGAAGGACGAGGCCCCGGCCAGCGTGGCGGCGCCGCCCGAGCCCAAGACGGGTACGGGAACGAGCATCCCAGGGGGCGACACGGCGAAGGAGCCACCCCCGCCCCCACCCAACACGACGACCAGCCCGACGGCGGGTTCGACCAAGGTCCCGAGTATCGACGTCCCGACGGCGCAGCCCACGCCGCCGCCGACCACGCCCCAGCCGGGCGTCAAGCCCACCACCCCCGATCCCGCGCCGTCCAACGTCGGCGTCGCCCAGTCGCAGTTCGACGCCGCCGACAAGGCGTTCGTCGGGGCGTCGGGCTGCCCCGCCATGTGCAAGGCGCTCGACTCCTTGAAGAACGCGGCCGAGCATCTGTGCGCGCTCTCGAAGAGCTCGGAGCCCAAGCGCTGCGGGGACGCCCAGGCCAAGGTGCAGAAGGCCACGGCGAAAGTGAAATCGATGTGTGGCGGCTGCGGCAGCCCTTGATACCATCTCGCCGTGATCCGCCGCCTCCCGACCCGCGCGCCGATCACGGCTGCCCTGGTGGGCCTCGTCGTCTCGCTGTTCGCGATCGACGCCGCTGCCACCCCGCGGCTCGACGTCGCGCACGTGCAGGGTCGCGACGCTCCGTGGGTCGTCGGCTGGAACGAGGCGGTGGTCTCGCTCGAGAACGCGGGCGGTCCATCGTTTCGCGGGGAAGTGCTCATCGAGACGTCGTTCGACCCGGCCCACGAGCGCCCCACGCTGCGGGTGCCGGTGTCGCTCGCGGCCGGCGAGTCCGCGCGGCTCGTGCTGCCGTTCTTCCTCCAGCCGGGGGCCGCGCCGCAGGCCATCCTGCGCACCCAGGTCGACGGCGAGGTCGCGAGCCACCCGCTCGGCGTCGCGCGTCCGTTCGAGGGCGTGGCCACGCTCGTCGAGATCCAGGGCAAGGACGCCTTCGGCAAGAAGCTGCTCGAGGGCGCGCCCGACGAGAAGGACAAGGACCCGGAAGAAGGCGTCTATCCCCCGCCGCCGACCCACAAGATCCCGCACCACGGCAAGGGTGGCGCGAGCCACCCGGTGGCGCCGGTCACGCCCTACGTGCGGCCGACCATCGAGGTGGTCACCGTGCAGTTCGCCAAGGAGTCCGGCGATCCGATCCTGCCCGACGTGGTGACGGGGTGGTCCGGTGCGGTCCTCGTCGTCGTGCCGAGCGACATCCTCTCCCGCCTCTCGGGCCGCCCGCTCGACGCGCTCGTCGGGTGGGTCCGCGCCGGCGGCTTGCTCGCCATCTCCGTCGCGCGCGAAGAAGACCTGCGCTCCCCGAACCTCGAGAAGCTGTTCGGCACCGGCGTGCGCATGACGGGCACGTCGCCGATGACCTTCGCGGGTGATTCGCTCACCCGCGGCGATCTCAGCAAGGGCGGCGACGACGGCGACTTCGCCCGGGTCGGCCTCGGCCAGGCGTGGCTCCTGCGGCGCGACCCGTGGGCCAAGGGCAAGCCCGATCCGAAGAGCGCCGCCGCGCTGCAGGCGCTCTGGAACTCCGGTCTCGTCCGGCGTCCCGCGATCGCCTCGGGCCCCGTCGGCGCGGGCGTACGCTTCTACGACGACGACCGCGTGCGCAAGCTCCTCGATCCGAACCACGGCTTCCGGCCGGCGCTCGGTCTCGCGGCGTTGCTGGTGCTCGGGTACGCGCTCCTCGTCGGGCCGGTGGGCTTCGCGCGCGCGCGGCGGCTCGGGCGTCCGCTCAGCGTGCTCCGCACCACGCCGCTCATCGCGCTCGTGCTGTTCCTCTCGCTGGTCGGCATCGGCAAGGCCGGCAAGGGCATCCGTGGGCGCATCCGTCGCCTCACCGTGGTCGACGTGGCGGGCGGCGCCACCGCCGGGCAGGCCACCGCCCTCGACGCCTACTTCGTCTCCGATCCCGGCACGATCGTGCTCGGCGCCAAGCGCCCCATCGATACGGTGCACGTGGTCGAACCGTTCCAGGAGAGCGCCGCGATCGAGCTCGACAAGGGCACCGTCGCGGTGCGCGGCGTGCGCGCCCACCCGTGGGAGACCATCGTGCTCGCGTCCGAGGGCGAGAAAGAGGTGCCCGGCGGGGTCGTCCTCGAGGGCAGCGGCCCGCGCCTGTCGCTCGAGAACAAGACCCCGTGGACCCTCGAGCACGTGGTGCTGCACCCCGAGACCACGCTCACCGGGCCCGCCAAGTCCCGCTACTTCGCCGCGGTGAAGCCGGGGGAGAAGGTCTTCGCGCGCGACGGGGAGGCCGTGGAGCGCCACCTCTGGCCGGTCGCCGCGGGCAGCCTCGCCGGCGCCGGCGCGGGCCTCGACTCCGCCGCCGGTCGGCCGCTGCTCAAGGACCACGGCCTCGCGACCGAGGCGCTCGCCGCCGGCGAAGCGCTGCTCGGGAGCAGCTGGGCCGGCGCGGGCACGCTCTCGCACGACCTCTCGATCGCCACCGCGGTGGTGCGCCTGCCCACGCCGCCGCTCGGCGGTTTCTCCACCGTCTCGCTCGAGCACGACGTGCTGCTCCTGCGCGTGATCGGGCTCGGCGGCGGCAAGGGCAAGGGCGAGCTCGAGAAGGACCCGAAGGACAAGGTCAAGGAGAAGGACCTGTGATCCACGTCCGCCACCTGACCCACCGCTTCGGCGACCGCGAGGTGCTCCGCGACGTGAGCTTCCGCGTGGAGCGCGGCGAGATCTTCGGTTTCATCGGCCCCAACGGCGCGGGCAAGACCACCACCATCCGGGTGATGTCCACGCTGCTGTCGCCCACCTCCGGGCGCGTCGAGATCGACGGCATCGACGTCGAGGTCGACCCCGACGCCGTGCGCCGCCGCATCGGCTACATGGCCGACCACCCCGGCGTCTACGAGCGCGTCACGGTGGGCGAGTACCTCGATTTCTTCGCCGCCGCCTACCGCGTCCCCGTGAGCGATCGGCCCGCGACCGTGGAGGCCGTGATCGATCTGACCGACCTCGGCGCCCTCCGCGACCGCCTCGTGGCCGAGCTCTCCAAGGGCATGAAGCAGCGCATCCAGCTCGCGCGCACGCTGCTCCACGACCCGAAGGTGCTCATCCTCGACGAGCCGGCGAGCGACCTCGACCCCCGCGCCCGCATCGAGATGCGCGACCTGCTCATGGAGCTGCGGCGCATGGGCAAGACCATCTTCCTGTCGTCGCACATCCTCGCGGAGCTCGCCGACATGTGCACGAGCGTCGGCATCCTCGAGAAGGGCCGCCTCGTGGCCTCGGGGCCCGTCGACGCCATCGCCCGCGCGCTCGACCGCAGCGACGACGGCAAGGCCCGCCGGCGCGCCCGCGTGCGCGTCCTCGGCTCCGCGCTGTCGGTCAAGGACGTGCTCGGTTCGCGCGGCGTCGAGGTCGAGCTGCTCGGTGACCCGCAGAACGGCCTCTGCTCGATCGGCTACGAGGGCGACGACGGCGCGCTCGCCGACCTCGTGCGCGCGATGGTCGAGTCGGGCGTGCTGCTGGTCGGGCTCGAGCCCGAGCGCAACGAGCTCGAGCGCATCTTCCTCGAGGTCACCCGCGGAGAGGTGCAATGAGCCGCGCCGAAGGCCCCGCGCACAGCACCCGCGCCCGGCCCGCGCCCCGCGGCGGCGGGTTCCGCGGCGAGCCCAACCCGCTGCTCCTGCGCGAGCTCCGCCAGGCCATGCGGCTGCCGCGGCTCCCCTGGCAGATCACCGCCGTCGTCGTGCTGGTCGGGCTCGGCATGCTCGCCGTCGGCAGCACCGAGTCCGCGCGCGGGCGCTCGGCGCAGCTCGGCGCGTCCCTCTTCCAGGGGTTCGTCAGCGTGCTCCTCGGCTACGTCGCGCTCATCGGCCCGGCCACCGCGGCCGGCGCGATCGCGACCGAGCGCGAGGGCCGCACCCTCGAGCCGCTCCTGCTCACCGGCCTCGCGCCCAGGGACATCGCGCGGGGAAAGTTCCTCGCGGCCTACGGCAGCATCCTGCTCCAGGTGGTGGCGCTGCTGCCACTTGCTGCCATCCCGTTCCTGTTCGGCGGCGTCACCGCGCTCGAGCTCGTGGTCGCGGTGGTCTACGTGATGCTCGTCGCCGCGGTCAGCGTGTCGTTCGGCCTCGCCATCGCCTCGCGCGCGCAGACCCTCCGCGCGGCGCTCGCCACCTCGATCATCGTGCCGGCCGCGGGTCTGCCCATCCTGTTCACGATCCTCGTCGCGACCGGCGAGGCGTTCGCGCGCAAGAGCACGCTCGCATTCAGCGGTCCTGCGTGGTGGGCCACGGCGTACGCGACCATGCCGTTCGGCGCCGACTACGCGCTCTGGCTCCTGCTCTGGCCGGCGCTCGCCCTCGGGTTGCCGTTCTGGCTGTTCCAGGCGCTCACCGCGAGCAACCTCGCGAGCGCGAACGACGACCACTCCACCGGGGTCAAGCGCTGGTACCTCGGCGCCACGGTGCTGCTCGGGTGCGCCGTGTTCCTCACGTTCCTGCGCATCGAGCCCTCCGCGGCCAAGGGCTTCGCGGTGCTCGCGTTCATCGGCACCTCGATCCTGCTCGTGGTGATGGTCGCCGTGCTGGCGGCGGAGCCGATCGCGGCGAGCCGCCTCGTGCGCGCCCGGTGGGAGCGCCTGCAGACTTCGCCGTTCGGTCGCGCCATGGGTCCCGGCCTGCTCCGGGGCGCGGCGCTGCAGGTCCTCGGGGGCATGGTCCTCCTCGGCCTCGTCTTCTTCGGCGCGGTCCAGGGCGGCGGCGGGGCTCTCCGCAACCTGCTCGGCGCGCCCATGAACTCGGCGGCCGTCGGCGTGCTCGGCGCGGGGCTCGCCACCATCGTCGTCTACATCCTCTGCTTCGACCTGTTCCTGCTCGGGATCCTCGGGTGGATGCGCACGGCCAAGAACCCCACGCCGTCCGGCACGGCGCGCGCGGCGGTGTTCGCGCTGGCCGGCGTCGCGCTCGTGCTGCCGTGGCTCCTCAACGTGATCGTCAACCACGAGCGGCGCCCGTTCACGTTCTGCGCGCTCAGCCCAGCGTTCCCGTTCTACGCGCTCGGCGAGACCGACGGCGTGGACGCCGAGTGGGCGAGCCTCTCCTCGCTCGGGGGCGGGCTCTTCTGGGCGGTCCTCGGGCTCGTCCTGCTCGGGGGCTCGTTCGAGCGCGCGCGCCGCGCGATCGGCAAGGAGGAGAAGGCCCTCGCCGCCACCGAGCGCAAGCTCCTGCGCGAGGACGAAGAGGACGACGACGACGACGAGACCGACGACGCGCCCCCGCCGCTGGTCGAGCCCGCGCCCGCGGCCGAAGCTGCCGCTGCTGCGCCTGCTGCCGCCGCGCCCGTGGCCGCGCCCGAGACGCCCGAGGACGACGAGGGCGATCAGGGTCCGCCGCCGCTATGACCGACGACCTGCTCACCGCAGGCGAGCTCGCGGAGCTCGATCGACTGCGTCGTCACCTCGCCTTTCGCACCGCCACCGACGCGCAGGGGGCCCAGGCCTCGCGCCGGCGCGGGCAGTCCCCCGAGTTCGTCGATCACCGCCCCTACGCGCCCGGCGACGACCTGCGCCGCCTCGACTGGAACGTCCTCGCCCGCAGCGACCAGACCGTCATCAAGCGCTACCGCGCCGAGGAAGAGGCGGCGGTGCGCATCGCGGTCGACGTCACGGGCTCGATGGGGATCGGCGAGCCGCCCAAGCTGCCGCTCGCGCTCAAGATCGCGGCCGCGGTCGCCTACCTCGCCCTCTCCGACGGCGAGCGCGCGCAGGTGGCCTCCCTGTCGCGGCGCGGCGTCGACCTCTCGCCGGCCAAGCGGGGCCGCGGGCAGTTCGGCGCGCTGCACGCGCTGCTCGGTCGCTTCGACGCCGACCCACCGGGCGAGGAGTCACCCATGCCCGACGCCACGATGGGCGAGCTGCTCCGGCGCTGCGGCCGCTCGGGCGTGCTCGTCGTCATCACCGACGCGCTCGCTCCGCGGGGCGACATCGACGCCTGGCCGCGGGCCCTCGTCCGCGCGAAGGCCTCGGGTCACGACGTGCGGTTGATCCAGGTGCTCGCCCCGGACGACATCGACCCACCCTGGGACTCCGACCTCGAGCTCGTCGACGCCGAGACCGGTGGCACCATCGACGTCACGTTCGATGCCGAGGCTCGCGCGGCCTATGCCCACCGGCTCGAGGCCCTCGTTGCCGCACTGCGTGAAGGCTGTCGACGCGCGCGGGCGAGCTACGCCCGCGCCCAGAGCGACGAGGCCCTCGCCCCCGTCGTCCGTCGCCTCGCCGCCGGTGGGATCGACTAGCGAACACGCGCTGGCCTGATACCGTCCAAGGACAGTGGCGGGGGAGCGGGACATCGACGCGGCCGTCGAGCAGACGATGGTCGACGAGCTGTACGAGAGGTCCATCCTCTCGCAGCCCGCGCTGCTGCTCGTGCTCCTCCTGCTGCGCAGCGTGCTCGGCCCGATCTACGAGGGCCGGCCCGAGATCCAGCGCGCGTTCTTCGCCGTGTACTGCGTCATCGCGGCCCGCGTCGTGCTCACGCTGCTCGGTCGTCGCCGTCACGGCCCGTTCGCCTCGGTCCGCGTGCGGCACGCGCTGTTCGGGCTCGGGTCCACCGCGGCCGCCTGCGGCCTGCTCGTCATCCAGCTGCTCTCGCTGCGCCACCTCGATCCGACCCAGCTCGCGCTGTTCGCGATCTGCCAGGCAGGCACCGCAGCGGTCGCGCTGCTCTCGCTCGGCTCGAGCCCCGTGCTCTACCTCGCCTACATGCTGCCGACGCTGCTGCCCATGGCGGTGTTCGCGCTCCTGTCTCGCCCGGAGCTGCGCACCCTGCCGCTCATGATCGTGCTGTTCGCCACGGTGCTCGCATTGATGGTGCTCAAGGAGCACAAGACCCGCACCGACAACGTCCGGCTCCGCCTCGAGATCGCCGACATGGCCCTGCGCGACGCGCTCACGGGGGTACGCAACCGCCGCTTCTTGACCGAGCTGATGACCCTCGAGGCGCCGCGCGTGCGCCGAGACCCGAGCCGGCCCCTCGTCCTCATGATGCTCGACGTCGATCACTTCAAGCAGGTGAACGACGAGCGCGGGCACGAGGCCGGCGACCTCGTCCTCCGGGAGATCGCCGGCGTCCTCGCCCGCACGGTGCGCGCCGAAGACGTGGTGGTGCGCTGGGGCGGGGAGGAGTTCGTCGTCGTCGCGCGGGCCGACGCAAAGGACGCCGCCGAGACGGGCGCGCTCCTCGCGGAGCGCATCCGTCGCCGCGTCGCCGAGCACCCCTTCGCGGTCGCGGGCGGGCCGTTGAGCCGCACCTGCTCGATCGGGTGGACCCTGTTCCCGTTCGGTGATCTGCGCTGGGAGCAGGCGCTCTCGCTCGCCGACTCGGCCCTCTACCGCGCCAAGCGCGCCGGTCGCGATCGCGTCGTCGGCGTGCTGCCCGGACAGGCGGTCGAGGCGTTCGAGCCCGAGAGCGACCTCGACTCCGCCGCCTCGTCGTCGACCCTGCGCCTCGTCGAGGCCGCGTCCGTCGAAGACAGCGACGGCGCGAGCGACGCCGTCAGAAGCCTCCGCTCAGCGTGACGAACCCGAGGCCGACCCCGAGCTCCACGCCGCCCGTCTTCGGGCCCTCCTTGGTCGGGCTCCGGAGCGTGAGGTAGGTGGCGACGCCGCCGGCGACGAGGGTGCTCGCGAGGAAGATGTCGGTCACCAGCGCCCAGGTCCTGGCCTTGCTCGCGGCCGGCTCGAGGTCGACGCGCGAAGGCGAGGGTTCGGCCTTGAGCGCGCGGAGGTCGCGCGAGGCGAAGAAGAGGAAGCCCGCGCTGACGCCCGCCCCGAGCGCGAGCACGCCGGTCGCTCCCCACGCCACGTAGACGGGGGTGTTCGACACGACGGGCTTCGGTGGCGGGGCCGGCAACGGGGGCGGCTTGTCGGGGGCCGGCTCTCCGAGCTCGAGCTTCACCGTGACCGCGTCGCCACCCGCCACCGTGACGACCTTGGTCTCGGGTGGGCGACCGGGCAGGCGGGCCGAGATCCGGCGCTTGCCTGCGTTGACCATCACCGGCTCGCCGAGCGGCGCCGTGCCGATCGCCGCTTCGTCGATCGAGACCTCGGCGCCGGGCTTGTCCACCTCGATGGTGAGCATCGCGACGTGCGACTTGAGGTCCGCGAGGTACTTCTCCACCTCGGCGCGGCGCTTGGCGTCGACCTTCTTGCCGCCCTCCGCGAGGTACTGCTGGAAGGCCTTGAGCGACGCGGCGTAGTCGTTCAGCTGCCGGTGGACGAGGCCGAGATTGTAGAGGATGCGGTAGGTGGGCGCGAGCTCGTAGGCGCGCTGCATCTCGACCCGCGCCGCGTCGTAGTTGCCCTCGTCGTAGAGCTTGAGGCCGCGGTCGTAGCGCATCTTGGCCTCGGCCATCGCGGAGGCCGACGGCGCCGCCTCGGGCGCGGCGCGCAACGCCGGTGCGTGGGTCGCGAGCAACGCGATCACGACCAGGCCAGCCACCCTTCGGCGCGATCCGCTCACGGTCACTTCTGCCATGGGTCTTCCCGATCGAGGGTGGGCTTGGGTTTCGCGACGGAGGAGGCAGTGGGCGCGGGGGCGAAGCCGCTCGGCCCGGGTGTGACGTTGGGCTCGGGCACCGACTTCGGCCCCTTGGCGGCCGGCTTGGTCGGGTCGTGCTTCGCGGAGGCCGGATCGAGCGTCACGCGCAGGGTTGCGTCCTTGTCGAGCTTGAGCTTCTCGGTGCGGGGCAGGAACCCGGTCGCCTCCACGCGGACGACGTGCTCTTCGCCGGCCAGGAGCGTGTGGCGCAGCTTGGTGACGAGCTGGTCGTCGAGGTAGATCTTGGCGTCTTTCGGCTCGATCTCGAGCGTGAGGAGGTAGGCCCCCTCGGCCTTGGTGGTGAGCGCGGTGGCGCTCGGCGCGACCTCCTTGCCGGTGACCTTGGCCACGGGGGTCTCGGCTCCGCCGCTCTTCGCCGCCCCGCTCGCGGGCTCCCGGCCGCGGATCACGAGCACGAGCAGCACCGTGGCCACCACCACGCCGCCGAACAGGAGCGCCAGCACGCGCCGTCGTCGCCCTGTGTCCTCGTGCAGATCGGGGAACAGCGAGCGCCGGCCCGTGCGCTCGGAGATCGGGAGCGACGACTGCGTGGTGGCGGCCGGCTCGCCGACGGGTGGGGCGGCCTGCGGTAGCGGTAGCGCGAGGCCTCGCGCCGAGCTGATGGGCGTGCGCGCGACGAGCTCACCACTCGAGAGCGGGCTCAGCGACACCGCGGCGCCGACGTCGATCGGCGCGGTCAGGGTCGGTGCGTCGCGCACGGCCGCGTGTTCGCCGCTCCGGGCAGCGGGGTTCTCCGCGCTGCGCCAGAGGGGGACCTCACCCGAGGCGGCGCGCCCGGCGAGCAGCTGCTTGAGCTCCTGCTCGATCCGCGAGCGGAGCTGGCGACGGGTCTCGACGAAGGCCGTGGCCACCCACTTGCCGATGTCCCGCGTCGTCGCACCCCCGAGCTCTTCGACCACGAGCTCGAGATCGTGCTGCAGCGCCGCCGCGGTCGGGTAGCGGGCCTCGCGGTCCATCGCGAGGCACTTCATGACGATCGCCTCGAGGTGGTCGTTCACGTCGGGGTTCGCGCTGCTCGGCGCCGGGATGTCCCCGAGGTGGATGCGGTGGGCGATCTGCACGTCGTTGAGGCCCTTCCACAGGCGGGTGCCCGTGGCCGCCTCCCAGAGCATCGAACCGACGGCGAAGATGTCCACGCGTCGGTCGACGTCGTGCCCCTCGAGCTGCTCGGGCGCCATGTACGGCACCTTGCCCTTGAGGACGCCGGTGCGCGTGTACGAGGACGTGTCCGCCGCCTTGGCGATGCCGAAGTCGAGCACCTTCACCCCGCCGTCGTAGGTGAGGAAGATGTTCTGCGGCGAGCAGTCCCGGTGCACGACGGAGAGCGGCGTGCCGTCGAAGTCGAGCAGCTCGTGGGCGTGGTGCAGCCCCGCGCACACCTCGGCGATGACGCGGACGTGCATCGCGAGCGGGAAACGGCCCTGGGCACGCCGGAGCACCGCGTGGAGGGACTGGCCTTCCAGGTACTCCATGGCGATGAAGTGGACGCCCGCCTCCTCGCCGACCTCGTTGGTCTGGACGACGTTGGGGTGGTTGAGCCGGGCCGCGAGCCGGGCCTCGTTCAGGAACATCCCGAGGAACTCGTCGTCCTCGGCGAGCTCGGGCCGCAGCCGCTTGACCACCTGCAGCTTGTTGAAATTGCGGGGCCCCTGCGCGATCGCGAGGAAGACATCGCCCATGCCTCCGCTCCCGAGCTCGGCGACGAGTCGGTATTTGCCGAAGTTCAGGTTCTCGGCCTTGCTCCCCATGGACCCCGCGACCCCTTTCCAGGGTCGACGTAAACCTACGCGCCTCACGGTAACCGGGCAACGCACATGTGATCGACGTCTCCGGGCAGGGTCGCCGGTTTTACCGCTCCGACTCCGGCGGGACCTCGAGCGCAGGCATCTGGACGGTCGGATCCTCGTGCACGGACGGCGGCGGAGGCGTGATCAGGCCCGGCGCGGGGGTCGGTCGCCCGAGGCTGCTCGTGCGCACGCTCGAGGGAGGCGGCTCGAGATCGAGCGGGGGCCGCGGGCTCGGCACGAACAACGTGAACACGCTGCCGTGCGCGGGTGACGACTCGACGTCGAGCGTGCCCCCATGGAGCTCGACGAGCGCGCGGGTGATCGACAGGCCGAGGCCGAGGCCGCCGTGGCGCCGCGAACGGATCGGCTGTCGGAAGGCGTCGAAGATCTGGGCGAGCTCCTTCTCCGGGATCCCGCGACCCTGGTCTTCGACCTCGATGCGGATGCCCTCGGTCGTGCTGTCCTGCGCACGGGGTGCTCGATTCAGGCTGCCCTCTCGCGCCTGGTGCGAGATGCGGACCCGGACCACGCCGCGGTCGCAGAACTTCACCGCGTTGGCGACCAGGTTCTGCACCGCCTGCGCGAGGCGGTGTCCGTCGACGAGCACGAGCGGCAGGCCGGGCTGCAGCTCTCCGATGACGTCGACGCTGTCGCCCTTCTCGGCGGCGAGCTCGCGGCCCCGCCGCACCGCGGCCTCGGCGATCTCGGCGGGGGCAATCCACTCGCGCGAGAGCTCGAGCTTGCCCGCCTCGAGCTTGGCGGCGTCGAGGATGTTCTCGATGAGCTCGAGCAGCTCCCGTCCGCGCCGATCGATGATCTTGAGCGACTCCTGCTGCCCGCCGCTGAGATCGTTCTTGGCGATCAGGGCGACGAAGCCGAGGATGCCGTTGAGCGGGCTCCGCAGGTCGTGCGACATCGAGGCGAGGAACAGATCGCGCATGCGCTGGGCGCTCTCGCGCGCCTCGATCATGCGCTCACGACCCTGGGCGAACTCGCGGAAGCGCTCCGCGACCGCCTCGATGCCGAGCGCCAGATCGGCGACCTCGTCGAACCGCGCCGGGCCCGCGACGCGCGTCGCCCCCCGCACCACGTCGCGCGTGCCGAGCAGCCGCACCTCGCGGCTCGCCGAGCCGAGGTCGGTGGCGACCGCCCCGCCGAGCGAGCGCCCGACGATCGCCGCCACGAGCACGACGAGCGCCGCCGCGAACACGTAGAGCTCCACGGGCGAGCCGCCCAGCGTGGGACGGAAGCGCACGACGGCCTCGCCGTCCTCGATGTGCACGCGGAGCAGTCGCTGGCCGCCCTCGGTGTCGGCCGGGGTCTCCTCGAGGCTCGCGGCCGAGAGCGGGCGCACGGTCACGTTGAAGCCGTGCGCCTCGGCGGCGCGAAGCGCGAGCTCGCGGCCCGCCTCGCCGGCGGCACCGACCGGTTCGAGCACGCCCCGCACGAGCGCGTAGGCGTCGTCGCGGCGGTCGCGGGCCTCTCGCGCGCGCACGTGGGCGTCGACGAGCAGCGTGGCCCCCGACGCCACGATGGCCACCGAGATCGCGACGGCGCCGGTCAGGCGGGCGGTGACCCGGCTCGGGGGCCTCCGGAGCGCGCGCGCCAGCGAGTCCTTGCGTCCCGCGAAGCGGGCCTCGAGGGTGAGGGTCTCGTCCTCGACGCGCATCGACTCTTCGATGAGCCGCCATGGCATGGCCTCGATGGCCGAGGCCACGACCGCGCGCGCCACGACGTAGAGCGGCAGCGAGACCGCCGCGATCATCGTCACGGTGAGCATCACGAACGAGACCTGGGTGGGCAGGTCGATCGAGGGCGGCCGCGTGGCCGGGAGCAGCGTCGCGGCCACGACGCCGGTGCCGAGGGCCGCGATCTGGATCGTCCAGGTGATCGGGAGCGCGTGCAGCTGGCGCACGATCGAGACGTCGATCGACGACAGCTCGCCCTGCTCGAGGAGCGACAGCGCGGGGCGCAGCGTGCGAACGCGCAGGAACGTCACCGCGATCGCGAGCGCGAGCACCGTCGGATACACCCAGGCGCTCGAGAGGAGCGCCGCCGAGGCGATGCCGGGCTCGAGGAGGAGCACGCCCGGCGCGAGCAGCGTGCGCAGCACGAACGCCGCGACGAGGGCCGCGAACGCCGCGAGCTGGAGCCGGAGTCCGAGCGAGCTCACGCGTCGAGCCCTCCCCGCGCCCGCACCGGGAGCCGCAGCACGAACGTGGAGCCCCGCTCCCGCGGCTCGCTCTCGAGCCGCACGGTGCCACCGTGCATCATGGCGAGGCGTCGCGCGATCGGGAGCCCGAGCCCCGTGCCGCGGCGACGCGACCGCACGTCGCCGGCCTGCCGATACTCCGCGAAGATGGCCTCGCGCTCGCGCGGCGGCACGCCCGGGCCGGTGTCACGCACGCGCAGGGTCGCGTAGTGCGCGTCGCTGGTGAGCGACACGATGACCTCGCCGGAGGGGGTGAACTTCACCGCGTTGCCCACGAGGTTCTGCAGGATCTGGCGCACGCGGCGCGGATCGGCGTCGGCCTCGCAGGTGGGGCTCGTCGACTCGATGCGCAGCTCGACGCGCTTGTCGCCGAGCTGGCCCATCGCCTCGCGCACGACGTCTTCGGCGATCTTGCGCAGGTCGACGCGGCTCCGCTGCAGCTGCAGCTGACCCGAGGCGATCGCCGAGAGCTCGAGGATGTCGTTGATGAGCCCGAGCAGGTGGAGCCCCGACTGCTTGATGATCGCCACCTCTTCGCGGGACTCGCCCTCGAGCGGCCCGTCCACCTCGCCGAGGAGGACGTCGGCGAACCCGAGGATGGCGTTCAACGGCGAGCGCAGCTCGTGGCTCACCGTGGCGAGGAAGTTCGCGCGCTCGCGGTCGATCTCCTCGATGCGCGCGAGGGCGTCGGCGTAGGTCTTCTCGGCGGTGGCGAAGCGCTCGACCAGGCCGTTGAACGCAGTCGCGAGCTCGCCGACCTCGTCGAGCGCCTGCACGGGCACCGTGTCCTGCGCGCGGTCCGTGGTGTCGCGCCCGCGCCCCGCGATCTCGCGGATGCGCAGGTTGAGGTCCTCGACGTCGACGCGGACGTCGCGCGCGACGGCGAACGCCACGGCCGCGGCCACGCCGGTCAGCAGGGTGGCGAGGGTGGCGAGGGCGACGAGGAAGTCGCGGATCCCCTCGGGCGACTCGGGCACCTCGGTCGCGACGACCACCGAGAGCCGCTCGAGATCCGCGGCCGGCGCCTTGCCCGTGGGCCCCTCGTACTCGACGGGTCGCACCACGAACCGCAGGGTCGCCTTGGTGGTGAGCACCGCTCCCGTGCCCTCCTTGAGCGTGTGCGGGGAGGGGAGATCCAGCGGCCACTGCGTGCCGCTGGCCTCCTCCACGACCTTGCCCTTGCCGTCGAGCACCCAGATCGCCGACGCGCCCCGGCGCGCGGCGCGCTCGACGAGGTCGTGGCGCGACGCCTCGCCGAGGCCGAGGAGCCGCGCGGCCACGGTGGTGGCGAGCAGCTCGGCCTTCTCTGCGGTGCCGGTCTCGGCCTGGCGGTAGATCTGCCTGAGGCCGAGCACCGCGAAGACGATGGTGACCAGCAACGCGAACGCGATGACCGCGATCGGCGCCGGAGGCACGAGCGGCAGCGTCCGCCGCCGCTCGATCAGGTCGACGGACGACGAGCGCCCGCTGGGCGGCGGCCAACTCCCCGCTGGAGGAAAGCCGGAGTCGAGGCGCACGCCGTCCGACGCTCGCAGCTACGCGCTGCCGTTCACTTGTGCGACTGCAGGGCGTCGACGAGCCCCGCGGTGGCCTCGGGCGTGGCGGCGAACGAGGCGTTCATGCCGCTCAGGACCTCGATGACCTTGGGGTCGACGCTCTTGGCGCCGCCCGCACCCGGGAGGCCCGGCGAGGCCGGCAGACCCGGCGTGCCACCACCGCTGCCACCGCCCGCGGCTCCGTCGACGGAGGCGCCGTCGGTCTTCACGTCGGCCTTGGCGTCCGCGCCCGCATCCGGGACGGTCGGGCACTTGTCGGTGCACTTGGACTGCGTGCAGTTGGCCACGCCGAGGGCCAGACTGACGATCGGATCGGTCGGGCTCGACACGTCGTACTTGAGCGCGCAGCCGAAGAGGCAGGTGGTGTCGGTGGTGCTACCGCCGCACTCGACGAGGATGCAGAGCGTGAGGCCACGGCAGCGCGGCTCCGCGTCGCACTTGGTGAGCTCGTCCTTGCACTTGTCCTTGGTGCAGTCGTAGCAGCCGCCGACGGTCTTGCCGCCCTCGAAGGCGATGTCGGGGAGGGTCGCGTCGAAGAGCGACCCCGGCTCGCCGGTGTCCTTCGCGGCGCCGGTGTCGGTGCTGGCGCTGTCCTTGCCGGCCTCGATCACGGCGATGCCCGTGTCGACCGCGCCGGTGTCCTCGGGGGGGAGCTCGGGGCCGTCTTGCGACTTGCCGCCACAGCCCACGGCGATGCACCCCACCACACCGACCGAAGCCGCGAGACCCAGGCACCAACGAAGACCCGTCATGGCGAAAACCCTTCCTTCCAAGTCCAGCCGTAAAGCCGGTTGACGATAGCTGGCGTCGCCCGACATGCAACGAATACCCGAGCTCCGGCCAGTCCTCGGGGGCTCCGGGCGCCGAATGCCGTTCAGCCGGTAGAACTACAGCTTCGGCTTCGCCGAGGCCGAGGCCGAGACCGACGCCGACGCGGAGGCCGACGCCGAGGCAGAAGAGCTGGCGGGCGGTGTCGCGTAGGGCTTGCCCGTGCCCGGCCCGTCCTTCGCGCGCTTCATCTTCATCTTCGCGCCGTAGGCGTTGTTCTTGCGGTCGATGGTCATGTGATCGTCGTCGGTGAACGTGATCACCACCTCGTCCTTGCCCGAGAGCAGCCGGCACCAGGTGGGGTGGGACTCCTTCACCTCGTAGCTCGAGGAGAGGAGCGGCTGCCCCGGCTCGTAGATCTTCACCTGATCGCCGGTGTAGACGATGCGGATCGACTGCACGTGCGCGGCCTCCTTCTCCTTCTCGAAGGCCGCGGCGCTGCTCGAGCCCGAGGGGACGGGCGCCGCCTCGAACCCGTCGAGCTGCCAGCTCCCGCGCAGCGTGCCCGCCGCGGTCTTGGTCTCGACCGAGGGGGAGGCGCTCGCCGCCGCGCTCGGCGGGGTCGTGGCGACGGGCTTGGCCTCGTCGCGCTGACAGGCGGCGAGGGCTGGGGCGAGCGGCGCCGCGAGCGCCAGCGTGACGAGGAGGAGCGAACGAGACACGTCGCGATGATCGTCGGCGGGCGCTCCGCTGTCGAGGCCTCGGAAGGCCCCACCTCGCCAGCCGTGCTATTCGCCCGGCCCCATGGACGCCCCCGTCGTCGTCGCCACCCATGGTCACTGCCTCGACGGCTGCGCGTCGGCGGTGCTGTTCACCGCGCTGCACCGCGCGGTCGTCGGCGGGCAGGCGCGGTTCGTCTACTTCGGTCAGACCTACGATCCAGGCAAGAACGGGGTGGATCCGCGCACGTTCGTGGGCTCGTCGGACAGCGCGATCCTCGACTACCGCTACACCGCGGTCGACGCGCTCGGCTGGTACTTCGACCACCACCGCACCGCCTTCCCCAGCCAGGCGGACAGCGATCACTTCGCCGCGCTCGAGGCGCGCGGCCGCGGGTTCTTCGATCGCGACGCCGGCTCGTGCACCATCCTCATCGACCGGGTCGCGCGCACGCGGTTCGGGGTCGATCTGTCGGCGCACACGGAGCTCGTGGCCTTCGCCGACATGGTCGACCGCGCGGCGTTCCCCACCGCCGAGGCCGCCGTCGACCGCAGCGACCCGAAGATGAAGCTGGTCTCGGTGCTCGAGCAGCAGGGCGACGATCGCCTGCTCGCCGATCTGGTGCAGCGGCTGTCCACCCGCTCGCTCGGCGAGGTCGCCGCGGACGCCGATCTCGCCGCCCGCGCCGCGCCTCTCGAGGCGGCGTACGCCGCGCAGGTCGCCCGCATCCGAGCCCGCGAGGAGCGCCGCGGCCACGTGGTCTACGTCGATCTCCTCGACCAGCCCATCGAGGTGGTCGCCAAGTTCGCCACCTACGCCGACGCCCCCGACCTGCCCTACAGCGTCGTGCTCACGCGCACCGACCGCCGGTGCAAGATCTCGATCGGCTACAACCCGTGGTGCCCCGTCGCGCGCCGGCACGACATCGCCGCGATGTGCAGCGCCCACGGCGGAGGCGGTCACGCCGTGGTCGGCGCGATCGCCCTTCCGCCGGACCCCGACCGCTGCCGCGCGCTCGCGGCCACGCTGGTCGAGGAGCTCAATCGGTAGATCGGCCGCTCACTCCGTCGCGGCGCGGGCGGCGGTGACCAGCGCGTCGACCGACTTCTTCGCGTCGCCGAACAGCATGTGGCAGTTCTCGTGGAAGAACAGCGGGTTCTCGACGCCGGCGTAGCCCGCCGCCATGCCGCGCTTGAACACCACGACGAGCTTGCTCTTCCACACCTCGAGCACCGGCATGCCGTAGATGGGGCTGCCCGGATCGTCGAGCGCGCCGGGGTTCACGATGTCGTTGGCGCCGATGACGAGCACGACGTCGGTGTGGCTGAAGTCACGGTTGATCTCGTCCATCTCGAGCACGATGTCGTAGGGCACGCCGGCCTCGGCGAGCAGCACGTTCATGTGGCCGGGGAGGCGACCCGCGACGGGGTGGATGGCGAACCGCACCTTCACGCCGGAGTCACGGAGGATCTGGGTGAGCTCGTTGACGGCGTTCTGCGCGCGCGCCACGGCCATGCCGTAGCCCGGGACGACGATGACCTCCTTGGCGCTCGAGAGCTTCTGGGCCACCTGGTCGGCCTTCATCTCGTGCACCTCGCCCTCGACCGCGGCGTGGCTCGTCTTGACGTCGCCGGTGCCGAAGCCGCCGAACACGACGCTGAGGATCGAGCGGTTCATCGCGCGACACATGATGATCGAGAGGATCGTGCCGCTCGCGCCGACCAGCGCGCCGGTGACGATGAGCAGATCGTTCGAGAGAACGAAGCCAGCGGCGGCCGCGGCCCACCCCGAGTAGCTGTTGAGGAGCGACACCACGACCGGCATGTCGGCGCCGCCGATGGCCATGACGAGGTGCACGCCGAGGAGCCCGGCGAGCGCGGTCATCGCGAGCACGAACGGCAGGCCGGCGGGGGCGCTGGCGCGGAGGAACGGCACCGCGAGGCCGACGATGGCGATCGCGACGCCCGCGTTGAGCAGGTGGCGCGCGGGGAGCAGGAGCGGCTTGCCGGAGAGCGTGCCGCGCAGCTTGGCCCACGCGACGACGCTGCCCGTGAGGGTGATCGCCCCGACCGCGATGCCGATCCAGATCTCGACCAGGTGTACGGTGCGCACCGCGCCGCCGAGGTGGACGCCGTCCTGGTGCGACAGGTACGACGACATGCCGACCAGCACCGCGGCGAGGCCGACGAAGCTGTGCAGGATGGCGACGAGCTCGGGCATGCCGGTCATCTCGACCCGCCGCGCGAGCATGCCGCCGATGGCCGCGCCGCCGATGACCGCGGCGCCGAGCATCGACATCGCCATCGGCGTGGGCGAGCCCTTGAACCAGGAGATCGCGGTGACGATGACGGCGAGCGCCATGCCGATCATCCCGAACAGGTTGCCGTCCTTGGCCGTCTCCTGCTTGGAGAGGCCGCCGAGGCTGCGGATGAAGAGCACGCCGGCGAACAGGTAGGCGACGATGATGACGCCGCCCGACATGAAGAAGTCGCTCATCGGCTGTCCTTGCGGAACATCTTGAGCATCCGCTGGGTGACCAGGAACCCGCCTGCGATGTTGATGGTGGCGACGAGCACCGCCGCGGTGCCCAGGAACGACGCCGGGGTGGCGCCGCCGACCTGCAGCATGCCGCCGACCACGATGATGCCGCTGATGGCGTTGGTGACGCTCATCAGCGGCGTGTGCAGTGACGGGCTCACCGACCAGATGACCTGCCAGCCGACGAAGCAGGCGAGGACGAAGACGGTGAAGTGCTTGAGGAAGTCTTCGGGGGCGAACCGCCCGAGGAGGAACACCACGATGATCAGCACCATGCTGCCGACGGTGTTGCCCCACGCCTTGCGCGTCGGGCTCGTGATCTCGACCTGCTTCGGCTTGGCCTCGGGGGGAGGGGGCTTGATGCTCTTGGCGCCGGGTGCCTTGGTGCCGGACTTCGCCGCCGCCGCGGGGGCCGGCGCGGGGCTCGGCTCCTTCTTCGGCGGGGGTGGCAGCACCTCGCCGGCGTGTACGACCATCGCGGGCCGGATCACGTCGTCCTCGAGATCGATCCGCCACTCGTCCGCCTTGGCCCCCTTGGGGATCATGTCGGTGAGGAGGTGGACGATGTTGGTCGCGAAGAACTTGCTGGCGACGCTGGCCATGCGGCTCGTGAGATCGGTGTAGCCGACGATGCGCACGCCGTTGTGCTCGTGCACCTCGCCGGGGACCGTCAGCTCGCAGTTGCCGCCCTGCTCGGCGGCGAGGTCGATGATCACGCCGCCCGGGGCCATGGCCTCGACGACGTCCTTCGGCACGAGGATCGGCGCCTTGGTGCCCGGCACGAGCGCGGTCGTGACGATGACCGAGCACTCCTTGGCCTGCGCGCGGAACAGCGCCATCTCGGCGGCGATGAACTCGGGGCTCATCGTCTTGGCGTAGCCGCCCTGCCCCTCGCCGCTCTCCTTCAGCTCGACCTCGAGGAACTTCGCGCCGAGGCTCTCGACCTGCTCCCGCGCGGCGGCGCGGGTGTCGAACGCGCGCACCTCGGCGCCGAGGGCCTTGGCGGCGCCGACGGCCGCGAGGCCCGCGACGCCAGCGCCGATGACGAGCACCCGCGCGGGCGGGCTCGAGCCGGCGGCCGTGACCTGCGGGCCGAAGAACGACTGCAGCTGGGCGGCGGCCTCGACGATCGCGCGATACCCCGAGAGGTTCGCCATCGACGACAGCACGTCCATCTTCTGGGCGCGCGTGACGCGGGGGATGCGCTCGAGGGCGAGCGCCGAGGCCTTGCGGGCCGCGACGAGCCCCGGCAGGTCGGGCGCGCGCTCGGGCTGCAGCAGCGACACGAGGAGCACGCCCTCCCGCAGGCGCTCCACCTCGGGTGGAGACGGCGGCCGGACCTTGGCCACGATGTCACACTCGAAGACCGCGGCCACGTCCCCGAGCTCCGCGCCGGCCGCGACGAAGGCTTCGTCGTGGATGCCGGCGCGCTCTCCGGCGCCACGTTCGACGAGGACCTCGAAGCCGAGGTCTCGCAACTTCTTCACTGAATCCGGTGTCGCCGCGACGCGGCGTTCGCCGGCTGCCGACTCCTTGGGCACGCCGATCCGCATGAGGCGCGCATCATACGGTCTCGAGGCCCGACGAGTGCGTTTTTTCGGAGCGCTCGGCGCGGTTTCGTTACCCTCGTCGGGTGTTCGGATTCTTTC
>JAEUKC010000252.1:0-2990 GCA_016794445.1 Myxococcales bacterium | reverse complement strand
ATCAGCGGGCGGCGCTGCGCCTACTACCGGGTGGTGGTCGAGGAGCAGTACGAGAGCAGCGGTCGCCGATCCTGGCGGGACGTCCTCGACGAGCAGGACGGCGTGGACTTCCTGGTCAAGGACGAGACGGGGGAGGCGCTCGTGAAGACCACGCGCGTGGAGGCCGTGCTCGAGAAGGATCGGAGCAAGAGCTCCGGCTTCCTCCGCGACGCGACGCCCGAGCTGGAGGCCTTCCTGAAGAAGCACGGGCGCTCGAGCGAGGGCCTCGTGTTCAATCGCACCCTCCGCTACCGCGAGGGCGTCGTCGAGGCGGGCGAGCGCGTCGCGGTGGCCGCGCTCGTGCGACGGAAGACCGCCAAGGCGCGACCCATCCTCGCGGCACCCCCGAACGGCAGCCTGCTGATCAGCGACGAGACCGACCTGACGTCGGCCTCGTGACGGCCGAGACTTCGCCTCGCTGCGCTCGGCTCAGTCCTCGAGCGGCTCGTCGTAGAGCAGGACCTCGAGATCGTCGGCGATCTCGGCGACCTCTTGCACGGCGGTGGCCAGCACCTCTGCGTCGAGGCCGCGGCGCGGCAGGCACGCCTCGACCACGAGCGGCTCCACGCCGTCCTCGTCGCTCTCGAGGTCGCCCTCGGCCGCGGCGGGCTCGCCGATGTAGACGCGCGCCATCACCGAGTCGCGCATGAGGCGCAGGACCTCGGCGAGATCGATGTCGTCGTCGTACGGGCCCACGTCGGTCGTCACGACCACCACGTCGGCCTCGACGTCGGCGTGGACCATCACGAGCTGGGTGCGGTCGTCGTCGTCCTCGGACTGCGCCTCCTGCACGTGCACCGTGAGGAAGAACGAGTCGACCTCCTCTTCGAAAGCGGCGTCGATCGCGCGAGCGGCGGCCTGGACGAGAGGGCGGAGTTCCATGGGACCGCGGAGCATCGCACATCCGCCCCGCGCGACAACGTCTATCGACGGCCGAGCAGCGGCGCGAGCGCCTGTCCGGTGAAGCTCTCCGTCACGCGCGCGACGTCTTCGGGCGTGCCTTCGGCGACGACGCGCCCTCCACCTGCTCCACCCTCCGGTCCGAGGTCGATCACCCAGTCCGCGCAGCGCACGACGTCGAGGTTGTGTTCGATCACCACCACCGTGTTCCCGGCGTCGACGAGCTGCTGCAGCACCGCGAGGAGCTTGCGGACGTCCTCGAAGTGCAGCCCGGTGGTCGGCTCGTCGAGCACGTAGAGCGTGCGGCCGGTCTGGATCTTGGCGAGCTCGCGCGAGAGCTTGACCCGCTGCGCCTCGCCGCCGCTCATGGTGGTGGCCGTCTGGCCGAGCTTCATGTAGCCGACGCCCACGTCGACCAGCGTCTGCAGGATGCGGCGCAGCTGCGGGTGGGCCGCGAACAGCTCGAGGCACTCCTCGACGCTGGCCTCGAGGACGTCGGCGATGCTCTTGCCCTTGAAGCGGACGCTCAGGGTCTCCTCGGCGTAGCGGCGACCGCGGCACACCTCGCACGTCACGTAGACGTCGGACAGGAAGTGCATCTCGACCTTCACCGAACCGTCGCCGCCGCACGCCTCGCAGCGGCCGCCCTTGACGTTGAAGCTGAACCGGCCGGCGGTCCACCCGCGCGTCTTGGCCTCGGGCAGCTCGGCGAACAGCTCGCGCACCAGATCGAACGCCTTGGTGTAGGTGCCGGGGTTGCTGCGCGGCGTGCGGCCGATCGGCTTCTGGTCGATGGCGATCGCCTTGTCGACGTGGTCGAGGCCCTCGATCGCGCGGTGCTTGCCGACGGGGTCCTTGCTGTCGTGCAGCGCCTTCGCGAGCGCCGGCAAGAGGATCCCGTTGACCAGCGAGCTCTTGCCGGCGCCGCTCACGCCCGTGACCGCGGTGAGCACGCCGAGCGGGAAGCGCACGTCGACGTCGCGCAGGTTGTGCTCGGCGGCCCCGAGCACCTCGATCGCCTCGGCGCGGGGCTTGCGCCGCGTGCTCGGCGGCTCGATCTGCCTGCGCCCGCTGAGATAGGCCCCGGTCAGGGACTTCTCGTCGCGGAGCAGCTCCGCGGGCGTGCCCGAGAACACCACGTGCCCGCCGAGGTGACCGGCGCCCGGGCCGAAGTCGACGACGTGGTCGGCCGCGAGGATGGTCTCCTCGTCGTGCTCCACCACGAGCACCGTGTTGCCGAGGTCGCGCAGGCGCCGCAGCGTGGTCACGAGGCGCGCGTTGTCGCGCGGGTGCAGGCCGATGCTCGGCTCGTCGAGCACGTACATGACGCCCGAGAGCTCGCTCCCGAGCTGGCTCGCGAGGCGGATGCGCTGGGCCTCGCCGCCGCTCAGCGTGGGCCCGAGCCGGTCGAGCGTCAGGTAGTCGAGGCCCACGTTGAGCAGGAACCCGAGCCGGGCGACGATCTCCCGCAGCGCGCCCTCGGCGATCTGCGCCTGCGCGCTCGTGAGCGAGAGGCTCATCACGTGGGCCATCGCCTGCTGCACGGTCATCGCGGAGAGCGCGGCGATCGAGATCCCGGCCACCTCGACGAACAGGCTCTCGCGCCGCAGCCGCCGGCCCTCGCACACCGTACAGGCGCCCTCGCTCATGAACTTGCGGTACCCCTCGCGCACGAGCTCGCTCGACGACGCCTGGTACTTGCGCATCACGTCGGGGATCACGCCGTGGAACTTCATGTCCCAGGTGCCGTGGCTCGCGGTCTTGCCCTTCTGGCCCCAGGTCACCGTGACCTTCTTGCCGGGGACGCCGTTCAAGATGGCGTCGCGCCGGGCCTTCGGGAGCTTCTTCCACGGGACGTCGAGGCCGACGTCGAAGGCCTTGGCGATCGCGCTCGCGATGCGGAAGGTCCAGCCCTCGCCGCGCTCCATGGAGTTCTTCCAGGGGGCGATGGCGCCGTCGCGGAGCGAGAGGCCCGGGTCGGGCACCACGAGCTCGGGGTCGACCCGCAGCGTCGAGCCGAGCCCGTTGCACGCCTCGCACATGCCGAGCGG
>JAEUKC010000247.1:0-9473 GCA_016794445.1 Myxococcales bacterium | reverse complement strand
TCGAGCTCGAGCTTCTCGATCTTGCGGTAGTCGAGCGAGGGGCCGATGAAGCCGCGACCGAGCTCGAGGTCCTCGTAGCGACCGCTCGCGGCGTCGTGCTGGAAGAAGAGCCCCGGGATCACCACCTCGCCGAGCATGATGGCGTCGGCGCGGGCGCGCAGGGCCGAGAGCGTGGGCTCGTCGAGCACGGGCCCGAGGCGCGCGAACCCCTGCGCGCGGTACTCGGCGAGCACGGCTTCGACGTTCATGGGGGGCTGTTAGTACCGGGGCGCCGTCGCGACCAGCGTGGTACCGATCGATCATGCGCGCGTGGATCGTCGTGGGCCTGATCGGGTGTCACCGGGCCGAGGCACCGGCGCCAGCACCGGCGGCCGCTTCGGTGAGCGTGACGGCGAACACGTCGTCGGCGCCGAGTGCGTCGACGTCTGCATCGAGCAGCGCGAGCCCGCTCACGTGGACCACGCACCCCGCCGGGCGCCTCGACGCAGAAGGTCGCCTCTGCATGCCGAAGGCGACGGCCCAGGGCACCTGCGTCTCACCCCTGCGCGACGAGGCGCTGTGCGCGCTGCCCGACTGCGAGCTCGTGACGCACGGGGCGCCGTCGAAGACCGAGTGCTGCTTCGCGCAGCGGTTCCGGAGCTCACCCGCCCACCGCTGCGTGCTCGCCGTGGAGACGGAGCCTCCCCGCGACGCCGACGGGTGTGGCAAGGCGAAGTGCGCGGGGTGCGGCGCGCTCGACGCGAAGGAGACCGCGCGGGTGCGCGCGGTGGTGTCGAGGGCGTGCTGCTACACGACCTAGCGAGCGTAGCGCGCGTCCGTGCCGTCGAGGTCGACCGCGAGCGCATCCACCTTCGCGCGCAGCTCCGGGTCGAGCGGCACGCACGCCGCGAGCGCAGCCTCGAGGTGCTCGAGCGAGGCCGGTCCGACGAGGATCGAGTCGACGCCCGCGTGCCCGGCGACGAAGCCGTACGCGAGCTCGAGCAGCGATCGGCCGGCCTCGGCCGCCAGCTTCGCGTAGGCCTCCGCGCGCGCGGCCATGCCCGGCGTGGCGTACCTCCGCTGGTACATGGCGTTCTTGGTGAAGCGCACCCCGGTCGCCGTCGCGGTCGCGAGGAGCCCACCGGCGAGCGGGTTGTAGACCGTCGTGTGCACGCCGTGCCGCGCGGCGAAGCGGAAGTACTCGAGGTCGAGCTGGCGCACGAGCAGGTTGTAGATCTGCTGCGCCGCCACGGGCCGTGGGCCCCCCCCGAGCGCATCAGGGTGCGCGGCCTCGAGGATCTCCCACGCCGCGTAGTTCGACATCCCGTACGCGCGCACCTTCCCGCTCTCGACGAGCCGCGCGACGGCGCCGAGGGTCTCGGCAAGGGGCACCTGCGGGTCGGGCGCGTGCAGCCAGTAGAGGTCGACGTGATCGGTGCCGAGGTTCGCGAGGCTCTCGTCGATGGCGCGCGCGATCGCCGCCGGCGACAACCCCTCGGGCTTGCCGCCGCGGCGCATCAGGCCGACCTTGGTCGCCACCAGGACTCTGTCGCGCCCGAGCGCCCGCAGCGCCTTGCCGACGATGCGCTCGGAGGCGCCGTCGCCGTAGACGTTGGCCGTGTCGAACAGCTCGAGGCCCGCGTCGAGGGCGCGCGCAGCGATGGCCAGCGAGGCGCGCTCGTCGGTGCGCTTGCCGAAGTTCATCGTGCCGAGGGCGAGCGCCGCCCCCTGCGTGGCCTTCGGCGCGAGGTAGCGCGCGGGGTCGTGCTTCATTCGAGGAAGCCGAGCACGCCGCCGAGCAAGAGGATGAGCACCCCCATGAGGCTCTCGCCGGCGATGATCCCGGAGCTGATCGCGACCGTGTACTCCTCGGCCTGGCGCTCGTTCTTCTTGAACCACATCCACGCCATCAGCGCGCCGATGAACATCGAGATGCTGTTCCAGGCGGGGATCACGAGGGCGAGGCCCACGCCCATCGAGGACGGGATCCACTTCTTGAACTTGGGGAAGGCGAGCTCGAGCAGCGGTAGCACGAGGCCGATGATGGCGCCCACCAGCATGCCGTACTTGGCGGTGTAGTGGAGCTCGCCCCAGCCCTTGGACAGCAGCTTGGCCACGCCGGACCAGATCTGCGCGCTCGGCGCGGGGAACTTGTCGCTGCCGAGGACGTCGGGGGTCGGCACGAGCACGTAGAACATGGGCACGACCACCGCGGTGCCGACGATGGTGCCGGCGAGCTGCGCGAGGAACTGCTTGCGCGGGTTGGCGCCGAGCAGGTAGCCGCTCTTGAGGTCGGTGAGGAGGTCGGCGGCGCTGCCCGCGGCGCCCGCCGTGATGCTCGCCGCCATGAGGTTGGTGGTGACGCTGCCGCGCGCGAGGAAGCCGTAGGTGAGCTGGGTGATCTTGCCCATCGCGCCGATCGGCGTGGTGTCGGTCTCGCCGGTGGCGCGGCACGCGACGATGGCGAGGATGAACGAGAGGAGCACCGCGATGACGGTGAGGATCGGCGACATCCCGAAGGCCATCTTGCCGGTGATGGCGAGGCCGATCGTGGAGACGAGGAGGCCGATCAGGAACCAGCTCGGGGGCACCTCGACGGCGTCGACGCGGGCCTCGGCCTTGGCGAGCGGGTCGTTCTCGTCGACGTGCTTCTTGGCGCTGAACGCGCCGCCGAGGCCCTTGAACGCGCGGAGCACGGTGCGCCACTGGAGCGCGAAGGTGAGGAGGCCGCTCGTCACCATCAGCGCCGCGCCGGGCCACAGCGACCAGCTCACGATGCCGCGGTAGCCGAGCTTGACGATGCCGCCCTTGTTCATGATCCAGGGGGCGAGGAACGCGTAGTTGACGATGCCGGCGACCACCATCGAGATGGTGGTGCGCAGGCCCATCAGCGCGCCCGCCGCGATCATGATGAGCGAGCCCTCGAAGCTGATGGTCCAGCCGAACGCGGGCTTGCCGGCGATGAGCAGCGTGGAGAAGCCCTTGGCGCTGCCGCCGGCCTTGATGCCACGCCACCACTCGGCCGGGTTCCACCAGAGAGCCGGGATCTCGACCATCGCGGGCAGCTTCGACCACTTGGTGATGGCCTTGAAGACGGCGCCGGCCTTCTCGCCCGGGTGCGCGTCGCGGAACCACGCGATGACCGCGCCGATGCCCGCGGCCCAGCCGAGCGCGCGCGCCTTCTTGGCGGCCTCGTCGCCCTCGGCGTGCAGCGAGCGCAAGGTCTCGGCGGCGGCGATGCCGCTCGGGAACTTGAGCTTCTCGATGTTGATCATCTGGCGCTTCATCGGGATCGCCATGACCGTCCCGAGGATCGCGAGGAAGAAGGTCCACGCGGTGAGCGAGACCGCGCCCACGTGCTTTCCGTTGACGATGAGGTACGCCGCCATCGCCGACGTCATCACGCCGCCGGTGGAGTAGCCGGCCGACGACGCCGTCGACTGCATGCAGTTGTTCTCGAGGATCGACATCGGCGGCCCGAACAGCTTGGGCGCGATCTTCACGAGGCCGGCGTAGATCGTGTACGAGAGGATGCAGGCGGTGATGGCGACGCCGAGGCCCCAGCCGGTCTTGAGACCGACGTAGAGGTTCTGCAGCGAGAGCGCGCCGCCGAGGATCGCGCCCATGAGGATCGCGCGGGCCGTGGCCTGCTTGACGTGGTCGCCCTGGTACACGTTGTCGAGCCACTCGAGCTCGATGGCGAGGGCCGCGTCGCCCGTCGGGGCGGGGCTCGGTTCGGGCTGCTCTCCTGCGTCCTTCGGTTCGGCCTGCGAGCTCATGGAGGGGGCGACCAGACGGCGGTTTTGGCCGGGAGACAAGCGGGTCGTAGGGGTCTCCGTTCGTGCTAGAGCAAAGGCGTGAGCGAGGATGGACCGGCCAAGGAAGCCCCCGCGTCAGCGGTGAGCGCGGCCGACTCGTCTTCGCCCGTGACCGGGGGCACGGAGGTCGTGGGCCCCATCGAGCAGGAGGCGCCAGCCCCGCGCGATCGCGCCGTCGTCCTCGGCCCCGTCGACGACAAGAGCTTTGCCATCCTGCGTCAGCGCGCCGAGGACGCGCCCATCGAGGCGGGGGTGGTCCGCCCCATGCGCGAGGGGGAGCCGATCCACGGCGAGCTCGTCAGCCTGTCGCGCCCAGAGGCCTCGTCACCGGTCCTGGACGTGAAGGTGCACTACGACGGCCGCCCGAAGGCGCGCGCGATGGACACGGCGAGCGTGGCGCTGCCACACAAGGGTCCCGCGCGGGTCACGAGCGAGGCGTTCCGCGAGGGCTGGGACGCGGTGTTCCGTCGCGGCGAGCCCAACTGATCAGGGACACGCCACCACCTGCACCACGTAGTCGATCGCCTTGCTCGCGCCCTTCACGCTCACCGCATAGGACTTGCCCGCCTTCGTGGTCCAGCCCTTCGGCGTGATCTTCAGCGCGTTGGTGCTGCCATAGCCGTTCGCGAGCGTCGCGACGTCGACTGGCTTGTCCACGCCGTCCTCGGCGATCGTCGCGGTGGTCGAGCCACTGAACGAGATCGAGTCGCTCTGCACGGTCCACCCGGTGGCGTCGACGGAGGAGAAGGAGCCCGGGGGCGCGAAGGCCTCGAGCGGCACGATGCCCGCGGGCGGCCAGGCGGTGAACTCCTTGCCCGCGCTGCCTCCGCCACCGATGACCTGGAGGCACGAGTAGCCGCTCGTGCCGCCGATCCCGATCGGGCCGAGGCTGTTGGAGAGGATCCAGCGTCGGTGTCCGATGGTCGTCGCGTTGCCGGGATCGACCATGTAGAGGTCGATGGAGGCGACCGCCGGGGTCGGCGAGATGTTGCTCTTGCCTGCGCTGCCGGCGCCCGTCGCCGAGTAGCACTTCCAGCTGGTCGGCGGCGAGTGGCTGAGGGTCCCGTTGGCGTGCATCATGAGCGCGCAGGCCTGGGCGGTGCCGTTGCGCGCCGGATCGTCGACGACGGCGGGCAGTCCGGAGAGCCAGCGATACAGGTTCACGAGCTTGAGGGTGTTGGCCCGACCCGGTGCGCCGACGTCACCGGCGGAGCAGCTCGCGAGGGCGCCCGACCACGCTCCCTCGCCGAGCGAGGAGCGATCGCCCTTCCAGCGCGCGCACACCGCGTCGGTCCCGGTCGGCGGGCCGGTGTCGAGGGACCCCGCGTCGGCGGGCCCCGTGTCCACGGGGGGCGCGGTGGTGTCGGGCGCGACACCGGTGTCGGTGGTGGGGGTGTCCGCCAGGGTCGAGTCGGCGCCCGTGTCGCTCGGTGCCGCTTCGGCGGTGGCGTCGCTGCCCGTGGCGTCGATGCCCACGTCGTCGGCGCCCTCGTCGAGCCCACCGACCTCACCCGTACACGCCGTGCAGAAGGCCCCCGCGAGCAGGGCCAAGGTCCAGGACCGCATGGGGTTCAGGGTAGCAGAGCCTTGCGGCCCGGCCGCGCTGCATGAAAGCCTCGGTTGGCTCGTCTGTCTGGCTGGAGGAACCATGCGACTGTCAGGTCTCACGCAGTGGCGAAGGGGTGCGAGGGGGGTCTCGGCCGGGGCGTTGCTGGTGCTCGGCTCGCTCCTCGCGGTGACCGCGACGGCCCAGCCCTTGCCGCCGCTCCCGCCCGATCTGGCCAAGCAGCTCCCGCCCGGGGTCACCATCCCCGGGCTCGGCGGGCCTACGGGGGTCGCGGTGCCCACCGGCACGGCGGTGCCGGGCCTGCCGGCCAACATCGGCGCGCTGCCGCCGCCCGTGATGTCGCCCCAGCCGGGCATCGCCGAGTGGACGGTCCTCGTCTACGCCGTAGCCGACAACGATCTCGAGGGCCCGATCCTCGACGACCTCGACGAGATGGAGCGCGTCGGCTCGGTCAAGGGCGTCAACGTGGTGATGGAGATCGACCGCTGGCGGCCGCCGCCCGGCTCGCCCATGGCCTCGCGCGACGACAAGACCAACGGCGACTGGGACACCGCCCGCCGCTACTTCGTCACGCGCGACGACGGCAGCATCGTCATCAACAGCAAGCTCCTCTCCGACATGGGCGAGATCGACATGTCTCACCCGAAGGAGCTCAAGGACTTCATCGCGTGGGGCGTGAAGAACTTCCCCGCCAAGCGCTACGCGCTCGTCATGGAAGACCACGGCAACGCCTGGCTCGGCGGCTTCATCGACGACAAGGCCCCGCCCGAGACCCACCCCATGATGATGACCCTGCCCGAGCTCCAGTCCGGGCTCGCCGCGGGGCTCAAGGAGGCGGGCCTCGCCAAGTTCGACCTGCTCGCGACCGACGCCTGCCTCATGGGCACGCTCGAGGTCGCCGACGCGATCGCCCCCTACGTGAAGTACTGGGCCGCGTCCGAGGAGCTGCAGCCCGGCGCCGGCTACGAGTACACGCAGGCCCTCGCGCCGCTGGTGCAGAAGCCCGCCCTCATGGACGGCGCCGCCCTCGGAAAATCGTTCGTCAACGCGATGCGGGTGAGCTACGGCCCCGGCGCCAAGGGCGGGCCCGACCCCACGATCACGAGCGCGCTGTTCGACATGTCGAAGATCCCGGCCTTGCGGGCGGCGGTCGACACGATGGCGTCGCAGATCGCCGGCAACATGGAGGCGAGCAAGCTCGGCATGGGCACCGCGGCCGAGTCGGCCGACACGTTCGGCCCGCGCACCGATCCGATCAACGGCCCGCGCGACGGCTTCGCCGATCTCGTGCAGGTCGCGGCGGTCATCCGCGAGATGACCACCGCCTCCAACGTGAAGGCCTCGGCCCAGTCGGTCATCACCGCGCTCGACGCCGCGCGCGTCGACAAGTTCAACGGCGACGACCGCATCAACGCGCGCGGGCTGTCGATCTGGCTGCCCCCGCCCGACAGCGTGAAGAAGCTGCTGCCGGCCTACCAGAAGACCCCGTTCGGCAAGACGAGCCCGTGGTCGACCGCGCTGCAGACCTACAGCAACGCCTTCTCGGTCGGCGCCGCGCCCAAGATCACCAACATCCAGATCGGCAAGAACGCCGGAAACCCGTTCGGCGGCGAGCGCCCCGTGACCGCGACGGTCGACGGCGACATCAGCAACGTGATCATGATCGTCTCGCAGGACTTCCTCGGCAACAAGGTGCCGGTCGAGGTGGTGGGCATCACCGATCCGGCGCTGTTCAAGAAGCTCGCCGAGGGCCCGGGCGTCACCACCTGGAAGAAGACCGGCAACATGGTCTCCACCAAGTGGACCCCCATGTACGCCACCTTGAGCGGCAAGGGGGGCATCGAGTTCCCGCTCAGCGTGCACAAGTGGCGGTTCGACGCGACGAGCTTCGACACCGACGTCGGCCTGCGCATCCTCGGCGGTCCCGAGGAGACGGTCATGCTCCGCTTCTCGTTCGCGAAGGGCGTCACCGGCTACGCGGGCAGCAAGCTGCTCACTGGCTACTTCATCGACCAGGTCAAGGACCAGACCTTCTACACACCGTTCACCCCGGCCAAGCTGCCCGCGGCCAAGGTGGCGTTCGAGCCGCGCTACCAGATCGTCGATCCGAGCGGCAAGAGCTCCACGCTGAAGCTGCCGCTGCAGGTGAAGTGGGACAAGGTCGAGGACCTCAAGGTGAACGTGCGGCCGATGCTGCCCGGCACCTACCAGATCACCATCATGGCCGAGGACTTCTCCGGCCACGTCGGCGTCGCCAAGGCCACCACCACGCTGCCGTGAACACCTCGAGTCCTCAGGGCTCGCCGCTGCGCCCGCGTGAAGTGCTCGGCGTGGTCGGGCCCTGGCTGTTCGTCGCGGCCGCGCTCCTGCCGTTCACCTGGCTGCTCCCCCCTTTCGACCTCACCGCGCCGCTCGCCCGCGTCGCGCTGTGGCTCTCGGACTCGGGCAAGCTCGGCATGCCGATCGTGTGCACCCTCGCGGTCGTGCTCGTCGTGAGTCGACCGGCGCTCACCGGCCGCGCGCGCGCGCAGGAGCTCGCGGCGATGGCGCTCGCGCTCGTGCTGTTCCTCGGCGCCGGCGCGTTCGTGAACGAGTACGTGGTCAAGCCGCGCCTCAACAGCCCCCGCCCCAACATCGAGGAGCTCGCGCACCTCGGGTTGCTGGATCTGAGCCCCGAGCGGTTCTACGCCCTGCAGGGTGAGCGGAGCGCGTACCTGCGCCGCGTGCTCGAGGCGGTGCCTGATCGGTTGCCGATGGCGGCCGCGATCCGCAACCACTGGATCGAGGAGACCGGCTTCTCGTTCCCGTCGGGGCACTCCACCGCGGCCATGCTGGTCGCGACGTTCTTCGCCTGCGTCGCGGTCTCGGTGGTCGAGGGGCGGCGACGCTGGTTCTTGCTCGCGCTCCTGCCGTGGGCGGTGCTGATCTGCTTCGCGCGCCCGGTCCTGCGCGTCCACCGCCCGATCGACGTGACGGTCGGTGGCCTGCAGGGGATTGCGCTCGGGCTCCTCTCGTACCTCTTCGTCCACTTCGTGCTGGCGCGCAGCCGAAGGGGGACTGGCACGCCTGCTGCTAGCTGACGCCTCCCATGCCCGACCTGTGCCACGCCTCCCGTCTCCGCGCCCACCTCCGCAACCTCGTGGTCGTCACCGGGGCCGCCGGCATGCTCACGGCGGGCCTCCAAGCTTGCGGCGGCAACGTGGTCGACGAGGGAACGGTCCTCAAGTCCGAGACGGGGGCCGAGTGCGTCCTCGGCGCGCGCGAGGGGGAGCCCGGCACGTACTGCTCGTTCACTCCCTGGTACGTGAGCGCCAAGGGCGCGGGCTGCTCGAGCCTCTCCTGCAACGACATCTGCGGCGTCTCGGGGTCGATCGGCTGCCCCTACGACAGCACCAAGGAGCGCTTCACCTGCAACTGGTACTGCGTGGTCGACGGCCGACGCCATGCCAGTGCGGTCGAGCTCGACGACGAGGCCCCGCTCCACCTCGGCGATCACTTCGCGCGCATGGCCTATCACGAGGCGATCGCGGCACAGGCCTTCGAGCGACTGCGGCGGGATCTTCGCGCGCTCGGGGCTCCGCGTGCGCTGATCGTGGCCTGCAGCCGCGCCATCGAGGACGAGCGCCGCCACGTGCGCATGGCGAGCGGCCTCGCGCGCAAGTTCGGCCGCGCGCCCCTCGTGCCTCCGTCCTGCGCCCCGATGGCCCCCCGAACCGCCCTCGAGCTGGCGAGCGAGAACGGCCGTGAAGGCTGCGGACGCGAGCTGCTCGGGGTGTTCGTCGGCGAGTGGCACGCGACCCACGCGGAGCACCGCGTCGTGCGGCGCTTCTACGCGCGCATCACCGCCGACGAGGCCCGGCACGCATCGCTCTCGGTGCGTCTCCAGCGCTGGCTCCGTGGCCGGCTGAGCGAGGCGGAGCGGGCGGCGGTCGACCACGAGGCGTTGAGCTTCGTCCGTGCGGCAGTCGTGCAAGCGCCGACCGCCCTCGGCGTGCCGCCGGCGGCGCTCTTCGAGCGGGTCACGCGCTGCCTGGCCGAAGACCTCCCCCTGGCGTGGGCGGCCTGATCGCGGCGGGCGTCGGCACAGACCGGCGCACCGAGCGCGACGC
>JAEUKC010000150.1:0-23599 GCA_016794445.1 Myxococcales bacterium | reverse complement strand
CCGCGGCCCCGGAGAGCAGAACGAGTGCCGCGAGCCCCGCGCGCTTCGAGCTTTCGATCATGGCGCGCGAGACTAGCTCGATCAGTCGATCTCGACCAACACCGCGGTGATGTTGTCCTTGCCCCCGCGGCTGTTGGCGAGGTCGATGAACGTGTCGACCGCAGCGTCGCCGCCGAGCGCCACGATCTCGGGGATCTCGGGGCCGGCGAGGTAACCGTGCAGACCGTCGGAGCAGAGGAGATAGCGATCCCCCCGGGCGAGCGGGACCACGGTGGTGTCGACCTGCACGTAGTCCCGGTTGCCGACGGCGCGCGTGATGACGTTCTTGTGCGGCGAGCGCAGCGCCTCTTCTTCGGTGATGATGCCCTCGCGGAGCTGCCACGCGATGAGGGTGTGGTCTTCGGTGAGCTGGCTGACCTGGCCGTCGCGGATCTGGTAGATGCGCGAGTCGCCCACCTGGCCGGTGATGCCGACGTCGCCCGCGAAGAGCATCCCGGTGATGGTGGTGCCCATGCCGCTCTTGTCGCGATCGAGCTCGGCGAGCGTGAACACCATGTACGTGGCGTTCTGGATGGCGCTCTCGAGGAGGCGCACGGCGCCACGGATCTGCTGTTCGTCGGGCGAACCGTCGCTCCCGATCTTGCGCAAGGAGGCGGACGCCTGCTTCACCATCCCATGGGCGGTGGAGACGGCCTCGCTGCTCGCGATCTCGCCGGCAGCGTGGCCACCCATGCCGTCGGCCACCAGGTAGAGGCCGAGGTCGTCGTCCGTCAGGAAGGAATCCTCGTTGAGGCTTCGCTTCATCCCGACGTGCGTCCTCGCGTAGGAGCGCCAGATCATCCGGAGCAGAGAGATACAGGCAAACGCCGGCGCTGCCCATCCGATTTCGGAGCAGAGGACCGGAGGCCAGCCCAGCCATGGCTCGCGCAGCGCTCGGGTGTAGTTAATCCCCATGTCCAGGGGGCTTCCCCGGATCGAGGGCTGGGGCTACGATTTCGAGGACCCCGCAAGAGGGAACCCTGTCCGGCCGTTCTAGGGGAGGGGCTATGCAAACGCAGACCATCGAGCTGAGATTGAGTGGTCCGGAGGAACTCCGGGACCTCTGGCTCGACAACCTGTCGGACGGCGGGCTGTTCGTGCCGGGCAGCTTCCCCGTGTCTGCGGGCACCGACGTGCTGGTGCGGGTGATCGTCGAGAAGGTGGGGCCCGAGGCGCACGCGGCCACGACGGTGCTCGGTGGCACCGTGGTCTGGCGGCGCCTCCCCTCCCGCGACCCGAACGCCGCGGCCACCCTGCGCCCCGGCGTCGGCATCGCCTTCCACGGCGACATGAGGCCCCGGGCCCTGTTCCTCGAGCGCATTTCTCGCGGCGTCACCACCGAAGGTCGCGGGGCGGTGCGCTACCCGGCGCGGATGCCTGGCGAGGTGCGCATCCTCGTCGAGGAGCGGCCGCTCTCGAGCCACGTCGTCGACGTGGGCGTGCGGGGCGCCCGGCTCGAGGTCACCGAGGCCGCCTACTGCGAGCCGGGTCAGCGGGTCGAGCTCTCGGTCGCCCTGCCCCGCAGCGGCGAGGTCAACCTGGCGCCGCTGGTCGGGCACGTGGCATGGCGCTCGGTCTCCCGCGAAGGGCGCACCTCCCTCGGGGTGCGCCTCGACCTCGAGTCCAAGGAAGAGCGCCTCCACTGGGCCAAAATCGTCACGCGGGCGCGAGAATCGCTCGAGGAGCACCCGCTGCGTGGCGGGGGCTCCGGACGCAAGGTCGGCTGAGGCCGTCGGCCGGAGACCAGGCATTCGCTGAAACGTCCGTCCGGCACCACGCGAAATCTTGACGGTGGCGAGCCCGGCGGTCGACAATCGGCCCCGCCGCGCTGTTGTGTTCGCGCGTCCGTGATCGCGATCCTGTCCGAAGGAGGACTTCGTGCCCAAGACCCTGCTCGCCGTCGACGACAGCGTGACCATGCGGAAGGTCATCGAGATGACGTTCGCCGGGGAGGATGTTCGTGTCGTGACCGTGGGCACTTCTCAGGATGCCCTGAACTCCATCCGACAGAGCTCGCCAGACGCAGTGATCGCCGACGTCGCGCTCGACGGCGCGTCTGGCTACGACCTCTGCAAGTCGATCAAGGACCAGTTCCGCGGCGTCCCCGTGATCCTGCTCTCGTCCAAGCAGAACCCGTACGACGCCGCGCGTGGCCAGGCCGCCGGCGCCGACGCGCAGATCGACAAGCCGTGGGACACCACCAAGGCCATCGACCTCGTGAAGAAGGTGTTCGCGCAGGGCCAGTCGGTCGCACCGGCGCCCATCGCCGCCGCGCCCGTGGTCGCGGCAGCCCCCGCGCCCAAGCCGATGTTCGCGGCGCCCGCTGCCGCGGCCCCCGTCGTCGCGCCGGTCGTCGCGATGCCGCCGCGCGAGGCCCCCGCCAGCACCGTCCACGGCATGCCCGCGGTCGGTCGACCGCCGCCGCCGCGAGCACCGGCGCCCTCGCCGGTCGCTCCGCCAGTCGCGGCTTCGCCCGCCCTGCAGAAGTCGATCACGGTCGACGTCAGCGTGCCGCGCGCGGCGGTCCCCGCGCCGACGCCGACTCCGCCGCCCGTTGCTCCCGTTGCAGCCCCGCAACCCGCGCCATCCGCGGCGGCCGGCGCCCAGGTCCAGCACGGAACCCTCGCGGAGCTCGCCCAGCACGCGCCGGCGCCTGCCACGGGGGCGGGCATCGGTCCGGAGCTCGAGCGCAAGCTCGAAGGCCTCGGCCTCACGCCCGCCCAGGTCGACGCCGTCGTTGCCCTGTCCCGTGAAGTCGTCGAGAAGGTGGTCTGGGAGGTCGTACCCATCCTCGCCGAGACCCTGATCAAAGAAGAGATCGCGCGGCTCACCAAGGAGTGAGTCGAGCCACCATGGGGGGACCAAGGGGCTTTTGCCCGCCCGGTCCGCGGCCGTAGCCTCGGACGATGCAGCGCCCCGTCCTCCTCGCGTGCCTGGTCATGGTCGCGTCCACGTTCTCGCCACGCGCCGAGGCTGGGTCGCACTGCGCGCCGGGGGTGCTGAACGCCGCGGGCAGCTGCGACTGCCCGCCCGGCTACAAGAACGTCGGGTCGGCGGGGGCGTCGCGCTGCGAGATGGTGGCCTCGACGGTCAAGCAGAACGTCGCCGTCGCCGTCGTGGCCAAGTGCACGGACGGCGACGCCGCCGGCTGCGAGAAGCACTGCAACGGCGGCAACCTGCCTTCGTGCGTCGTGCTCGGCGGGATGTACCGCGACGGGCGCGGGGTCGTCGTGGCCGAGGAGGACAAGGCCATCGCGCTGTTCAAGAAGGCGTGCGACGGCAACGAGCTCGCGGGGTGCGTCGAGCTCGGACGCATGACCGAGACGGGCAAGGGCGGCCCCAAGGACGCGAAGAAGGCCGTGGCGCTCTACGACAAGGCCTGCAAGGGCAAGAACGGCGCGGGCTGTCGCGAGCTCGGGGGCAACTACTTCTACGGTGAGGGCGTCACCAAGGACCGTGACCAGGCCGTGGCGCTCTACGAGAAGGGCTGCGACTACAAGGACATGTTCGCGTGCAACCGCGTGGGCGTCGTCCTGTCGAGCGGCGACGGCGTGACGGCCGACGAGCCGCGCGCGTTCAAGTTCTTCGACAAGGCGTGCGCCGGCGGCTGGGGTTGGGGTTGTTACAACGCCGGCAACTTCTACCAGAACGCCCGGGGCGGCCTCACCGCCGACCCGAAGAAAGCGGCCGATCTCTACGGCAAGGCGTGCATGGACTCGATCGGCACCGCCTGCAACACCCTCGGGATCATGAACGAGTCCGGCGAGGGGATGCCCGCCGACAAGAAGAAGGCGAGCCTCCTCTTCGACAAGGCGTGCGTCGCGGGCGACGAGTGGGGCTGCTACAACTCGGGGCTCTACGCCGAGAACGGCACGGTCGACGCCAAGGACCTCGGCAAGGCCGCGGTCGCCTACGACAAGGCCTGCAAGCTCGACAACGCGAAGGCCTGCTACAACGCCGGCAACCTCTACTTCGATGGCGGCGTGGGGCTCGCGCAGAACGACGCGAAGGCGGTGGGCTTCTACGAGAAGGCCTGCAACCTCAAGAACCTCTCGGGCTGCAACGACCTCGGGTACATGTACTTCAACGGTCGCGGGGTCACGAAGGACCAGGTGAAGGCCAACAAGATCTACAAGGACACCTGCGACGCCGACAGCGGCCCCGCCTGCTTCAACCTGGGCTTCTCCTGGGAGCACGGCCACGGCGTCGACGCCAAGGACTTCGCGACCGCGGTGAAGCTCTACAAGAAGGCCTGCACGCTGAAGTTCGAGAAGGCGTGCAAGCGACTCGCCGAATGAGCCACGCGACGCGCGCCCTACCCTGGCTCCTCGCCTTCGCGGCCTGTGCGGCGTGCGCGGGCCTCGTGGGCTACGACGACCTGCGCGTGGAAGCCGTCGATGCCACGCCCGCCGAGACCGCGACCGATGCCCCCGCCGAGGACGTCGGCCGCGACGTGGGGGACACACCGCCGCCGACGGCCGTTCCACCCGGCCCCCCCACCGGCGACGCGAAGCCGTCCGGCAAGGGCAAGACGCTCTGGTTCGCCGTCGATCACCTGTTCCTCGGCCAGCGCGACCCGCTCACCGGCTCCGTCTCGGCCGACGCATGGCGTGGACTCGGGCACGACGTCGACCGGGTCTGCACGGGCCCGACCGAGTCGAAGGAGAACACCAACACGTGCCGGAGACCGGCCGGCGCCAACCAGGACTCGCTGGTCGACGGCCTCGGGTGCCGCGACAACAACTTCGGCGCGAAGTTCTTGCCGCTCGCGGCGGTCTACCTCTCGACCCTGGAGGCCGACACCAACGCCCGGCTGCTCGAGGGCTCGAGCACGCTCTTGTTCGCGCTCGACGATCTCGACGACGGCCCCGACGATCCTTACGTGGTTGGCCGCCTGTATTCGGCGGCCAAGTGGAAGGACTTCGGCAAGACGCCGCCCAGGTGGGACGGCACCGATCAGCGCGAGGTCACCGACGACACCGTCGTCGGCGGCGACGTCAGCAAGCCGCTCTCGCGCTACGTCGGCTACCTCGCCGGCAACGTGTGGGTCTCCGGCGCGCCGGCGCCACTCGCGCTCGGCCTCCCCTTCAACACCATCCCCGTGAAGCTCTCGCTGGTCGGCGCCACGGTCACCATCGCGCTCGACGACAAGCACGAGCGGCCCACCGGCGGCGTGATCTCGGGTGGCATGCCCACGCGCGTGCTCGGCGACGTGCTCGGCCCGATCGCCGACGTCGCCGGGGTCTGCCCGGGCAGCACCCTCTACAACTCGCTCTTCACCACGGTCACGCGCATGGCCGACCTCGTCGAGGGCCAGCCGCGTCTGCAGAGCACCGCCGTGGAGTGCGACACGATGTCGGTCGGCCTCGCGTTCACGGCCGTCCCCGTCGTGCCGCCGACCACCGCGGTGCCGCGCCCGGGCAACTCGAGCAAGTGCGACGCGGGCCCGGGCTAGCGCGGCTCGAGCAGGCCCGCGGAGAGCAGCTGACGGACCGCGGCGAGCACCCTGGGCGCCACGATCGCCGCGGGCGCGCCGTGACGCTCGGCGAGGTCGCGCACGGATCGCGCGATCGAGGAGCGATGCACGCTCTCGAGCAGGTCGCGCGACGCTGCGGCGAGGCCGAGCGGCTTGGCCAACGCCTCGCGCGGTGGCTGCGCCATCACGGCGTAAGGCGCGTCGGTGCCGTGGGGAGGAGACGCGAACGTGGTGCCCACGGGGATCGCGAGATCCGCCGCTTCGAGCGCCGCGTCGGGGCCCGCGACGAGGGTGTGCGCGAGGAAGCGTCGCTCGAGCTGCTGCGCCGAGAGCGTGACGTCGGTGAGAGCCGGCGCCGACACGGAGGTGGTGAACGCGCCGCGCCCGACGACCGAGAGCACGAGCCGCGTGCTCGTCACGCCGAGGCGGGCGAGGTGGTCGCGACGGGCCACCGCGGCCTCCGCGAACGCCGCCCCGAGGTCGGGGTGGTCGAGCGCCGCGTAGGCCGCACAGTGCGCGTCGAGGTCGGCGTCCGCGCCCTCGAACAGGAGCAGCGAGAAGCCTTCGCCGAGGACGCGTGCGAGTCGGTCGACGAGCGGTTCGTCGGTCACCGGCAGGAGCGCGAGCGTCAGCGCGCGTCCATCGTCCGTGAGGTGCGGCCCGACCTCGGCGTGGATGCGCACCGCGAGCTCGTCGCCACGGACGCCGCCCTGCTGGTACGTCACGGCGCCGAACCCGGCTGGGCGAGAGACGAACGGCGGCTGGGCGACGACGCGATCGAAGCGCTCACCGCGGACCGGACCGAAGAGATCGCCCTCGCGCACCGTGACGTTGTCGAGCCCGTTGAGGGCGACGTTGAGCCGCGCGAGCGCGACCGCGCGGGGGCTCACGTCGGTCGCGACGACCTCCTCGGCGTGACCGGCGAGCAGGAGCGCGAGCGACCCCGCGCCGCATCCGAGGTCGAGCGCGCGACCGATCCGTCGCGGCGGCGCCACGGCGGGCAGGAACAGGCGCGTCGTGCCCCCGACCCCCATCACCGCCTCGCCGCCGTGGGAGAGCCAGTCGGAGAACGCGAGGCGCCCGCCCGGGAGGGCCCCGAGGAGCCACGGGGAGACGAAGCCCTCGGGCACCCGATCGAGGAGGCCCGCGTCGACGGCCGTGTTGAGGTCGGTCTCGCCGAGCACGAGGCGCGCTTCGACCTCGGTGATCGGATCGCGGAACACGAACGCGCGGAGGGCGAGCGCCGTCGGGTCGGGGCGCGCGCGCAGGCTCCTCCGCCGCAGCGGCTCGTACAGTGGATCGAAGGGGGCCTCGGACGGCGCCCGTGCGGCCGCGATGGCCTCGGGCGAGACAGCAAACGCCGAGAGGCGCGCGCCGAGCGCGCGCAGAGAGACCGGCGAGAGACGCGCGAGGCGAGAGACGTCGGGCAACGCCATGGGCGAGGCAGCGTAGCTCAGAGGCCCGTCTTGCACCGGGCGGCCCAGCGCAGCACACCGGCGCGGCGCCCCTCGTTGGCCGCGGGCGCCGCGAGGTAGCGCGCGAGCGCGGCGTCGACGAGGGCAGGACGGCTCTTCGGCTCCGCGGCGCACGCGGCGACGACGAGCAGCCGCGCGGCCTCGCGAGGGAGCCGCGGCGAGACCTGCGCGAGCTGGCTCGGGTCGAGCGCGAGCAAGAGCGCGCTGGCCTCGTCCCACGCCTTGTCGTCGACGAGCTTGCGGGCGACGAGGTAGCGGGCGAGGGTGCCCTCGATCGGGTCGCCATCGCGCGCCGAGGCGGCGGCAACCGCGAGCATCGCGGCGTCGCGGTCGTCCTTGCCGTCCTTCGGGCCGAAGCGCGCGGCGAGGAGGCGACCGAAGAGCTGCGCGCGCGTGACGCTCGTGGCCGCGAACCGCTTCACGTCGAGCGTGCGCGCGGCGTCGTCGTCGAGCACCTCGGCCCGCGCCGCGTCGTAGAGAGCGGCCGCCTCCTCGAGCCGCCCCGCGCGCAGGGCGAGGTCGCCGAGCGCCTCGCGGACACGGTTGCGGTGAGTGGTCGGCGTGCGCGGGTCGTCGACGAGGAGCCGCAGCTGGGCGGCGAGGCCCACGAGGTCGCCGCGCAGGCCCGCGATCTTCGCGAGGTCGACGCGCGCGGCCGGGTCGGCGACGTCGAGCCGGAGCAGCGCGCGGAAGTGCGCCTCGGCGCCGGCGAGATCGCCCTCGTCGCGGCAGCGCTCCGCCTCGTCGCGCAGGCGCTCCACCACGTGCGGGCACCGCCGGCCCCAGATGGCCGGCCGCGAGAAGCGCGCCTTGGCCACCGCGAACGCCTCGGGGGGCAGCGTCACCGCGTCGAGCGAGGCCCTGAACGCGGCCTCGGCGGCGGCGAACGACACCCCGAACGCGGCGTCGAAGCGGGCGCCGCCGTACCAGGCGCGCACCGCGGCCCCCTGCCCTCGCTCGTACAGGTGCCCCACGAACGCGCCGGCGACCGTGTAGGCGAGCGACGAGTTCTGCGCGAGGAAGCCGCCCCCGAACGTGCGGGACAGCGGCGGGAGCAGCTCGAGGTCGCGCATCGCGCGCGCCCACTGCAAGGGCGTGAGCTCGTCGCGGTCGGGCGAGGCGAAGACCGCGATGCCCTCGACGAGCCCGGGGTTCGGAAACAGCCCGCCCGCGACGCGGAACGGCCCCGCGCCGAAGGCCCCCGCGACCACGTGCGCGAGCTCGTGCCCGAGCACCGGGTGTGGGTACGCGGACATCTGCAGGTAGACCTCCTTGCGCCAGGGCTTGGCGACGTAGGTCTCGGCGGCCCCCATGAGCCTTCGCTTCTGCTCCGCGTCGTGGAAGAAGAACGCGGTGACGCGCTCGGGCCCGCGCGCGCCGAGCCGCGCCTCGACCATCGCGAGCTCCTCCTCGCAGTCACGCAGGAGCAGGTCCGCATCGACCTTCGCGGTCGCGCGCGGGAAGACGACGTCGCAGCGCGGGCCACTGAGCCGGCCGCCGAGCGTGGCGGCGATCGACGCCGAGGTGCTGCGGTGACCGAGCGAGGTGCCGGAGAGGACCAGCGCGAGCGAGGCGATCGCCGCGAGCCCGCCCACGATCGGCGCGCTCGGCAGCCAGAGTCGTCCGGTGTCCGCGTCACGCGCCAGGTGGCGAGACACGCCGACGAGCGCGACCAGCGTGGCGAGCGTGCCGGCGCGGTAGGTGAGCAGCGGCCCCCCCGCGTCGACCACCTCGTCGTAGAGCGTGCCGCTGAAGAACCCGACGTAGGGGTCGTAGGCGAAGACCGCGGGTGAGAAGTAGAACCAGAGGCCGGCGACGAGCGCGGTGGTGAGCGGCGTGAGGCCCGCGATCGACACCGCGAGCCACCGACGCCGACCCGCGACGAGGCACGCGACCGCGCCCGCCCCACCCCCGAGCACGCTGCCGAGCCCCGGACCGAGCGCGAAGGTGACGAAGCCACCCCATGGGTCGCACATGCCGACACGGAGCCCATGCACGAGCGCCGTGGCGAGCGCGATCGCGGCGAGGAGGGCCCCGAGACGCATGCCGCGCGCGACGCGGTCCGCCGGGCTCTCCGCGCGCAGGCGGCCCGCGTGGTACCCTTCGAGGGCCGCGACGATGGCCGCGACCGTGGGCACGTGCAGGCCGGTCGCGATCGCGTGCTCGTAGCCCGGCCCCGCGAACAGCGGCAAGAAGCCGAGGCCGAGGCCCGCCGCCGCGACGAGCGCCGAGGCGACGAGCCGCGCCCGGGTCAACCCGCCCCCTCGGCCGCCGGCATCGAGTCCGCCACCCGCAGGGCGCGCGCGACGACGCTCCCTCGCAGCGCGACCCGCCCGAAGGCGAGGGCCTGGTGGGCGACGAAGATCGCAAACACCGAGCGGGAGCCGGTGGAGAACGCGGCGCCGAAGCCGAGCAGGCCAGCGGCGGCGATCCAGCGCGGCAGCGCGAGGCCCGTGAGGGCGAGCACCCGCCTCGGCGCGCGCAGGGCGAGGCCGAGCCCCGCGCCGAGCGAGCAGTCGCGCCGCGTGCAGAGGGCGGCCACGAGGTCGACGAACGCCTTGAACGTGGCGAGCACGAACGCGGTGAACAGCACCGGGAACGCGAGCGCGAGCACCGAGGCCCGCGGCGTCGCGCCGTCGAGCTTGGGCATCATCGTGGAGATCGGGAAGACGCCGCAGAGGAGCACGAGCACGAGGGTGCCGATCAAGGCGATGGCGGCGAGGCCGACCATGCGCGCGGCGAGCCCGAAGGTGCGCTCACCGAAGCGCGGCGCGCGGAGCTCGCCCTCTTCGGCGATCCCCGCGAACAGCGCGCCCTCGAGGAAGATCGACAGCGCCCACCACACGACGAGGCCGATCGCCGTGCCGCCCACCAGCGCGCGCAGGGCGACGCCGTGCTGCATCCCGAGGTCGAAGAGCACGTGCATGCCGGGCGTCCAGAACGCCACCTTGTCGCCGTCGGGGTGGTTGCCGAGCACGCGCGCGGCGAGCTCGGCGAACGGCGCGGCGAGCACCCACGCGACCACGAACTCGAGGGCGAAGAATGCCGTGAGCAGGCCGAGGCGTCGGCGGGCGGAGGGCAGCGCGCTCATGGGCCGAGCCCCCGCACGAGCACGCCGAGCCACGCGATCGCGCGCTCGCGGCTCACCGCGGCGCCTCCGCCCTTGCCCGGCGCGGAGTACCAGTTGTTGAGGCGATTCTTGTCGAGGGGGATCTTGTAGTCGGGGTCGATCACCGCGCCCACGAGCTCGGTCGGTCCGTCGGCGTCGATGCGCAGCCACGACACGGGCTTCTCGAGGTCGGCCGGGGGGTGTCGACGATGGCCGGTGAGCGGACGAAGCGCACGACGCGCCGCGAGCGGCTGCCGTCGGCGAAGCGGAGCTCGACGTCGACGGGGAGATCGACGACGCCGCGGCGTCCGATCCACACGCTCGAGCGATACCCCGCCTCGAGCTTGCCGCTCTCGAGCTTCACCCGCCCGCTCGGACCGTCGAACCAGCCGGCGGGCGCGGTGCGGCGCTCGCTCTGAAGCTGCTCGACGTAGTAGTCGAGCGTGGTCGGCGTGGTGAGCGCGAGGCGCGCGGCCTCGCCGCACGAGGTGCCGAGGTGCGTGGAGAGGGTGTCGAGCAGGTCGCTCGGCTTCGGGTGGCGGAAGCGCTGAGCCCGCGTGTAGACGCCGAGCGCAGTGTCGAACGCCTCGGCGCCGCAGGCGTTGCGCACGCTCACCATCGCCATCGCGGTCGCGCCGTAGATGCGCGCGCCGTAGGAGCGCCCCGAGGCGAAGGCCCACGCGGGCTGGAAGATCGGCTCCTCGAACGGCGGGTTCGCGCCGCGGCGATGGAACAGGTCTTCGCCGATCTGCAGCGGACCGAGGCTCACCGCAGAGCCCCCGGGGAACAGCGTGCCGAGCGCGAGCTCGTCGGCGAGCGAGTTGAGGCCCTCGTCGCCGGCGGGCCACTCCACCTCGTGGGTGCCGACCAGGCCGTAGAACCACTGGTGACCGAGCTCGTGCACCGTGACGCCCTCGACCTCGTGCAGGCCGTGGTTCGGCAGGCCCGAGCCGCCGGTGGTGATGAGCGTCGGGTACTCCATGCCGCCCGCCTCGTCCGCGCCCGACGGTGGGTGCACGATGGTGAGCACTGGGTACGGATAGGCTCCGAAGCGCGCGCCCTTGTCGCGGAGGCCGTGGATCGCCGACTCGAGCGAGCGCTGGGCGGGCTCGTCGTACCCCGGCGGGTAGAGCAGCCGGATGGCCACGTGGGCGCCACCCTCGACGAAGGAGCCCGTCTTCTCGGAGAACTTGTCCCAGGCAGTCCACGCGAAGTCGTGCACGTCGTCGAGCGTGTGACGCACCACGCGCCGCCCGGCCTCGACCCTGGACGAGGCGAGCGCGCCGCTCGCGCCGACGACGAACCGCTCGGGCACGTCGATGGTGACGTCGTACTGGCCGTAGTCCGCGTAGAACTCGGCGACGTGGTGGAACGGGAACGAGGCCCACGCGCCGTTCTCCTCGAGCTTCGCGAACTTGGGGAACCACTGGCCCGCGAAGTGGAACGAGCCGTGGTAGCCGGTGCGCTCGCTCACCTCGGGCAACGCGTCGTGGAACTCGACCGCGAACTCCACCGACTCGCCCGGCTTGATCGGGTGCGGCAGCGGCACCTCGACGTCGGTCTCGTCGTCGGGGGTGCCCTCGGGGCGGGGATCGATCGAGTCCTGGGGCGACTCGCCGGCGTGCCCGACGTACTTGCGCGCGGGCCACAGATCCTTGCCCTCGAAGACGAGGCTCTTGACGTCGCAGAAGCCGGGCGCGCCCGCATGGTCGCCGCGAAAGCCGCCGACCCGCGCGCGGCGGAAGACGGTGCGGTCGTTCTTGAAGGCGTTGAGGTAGAGGTGGAGGCGGACCCGGTCGAGCGCGACGTTCGCCACGTTGCGCAGGACCATGGTGCCCTTGCCGTCGATGGTGTGCTGGTCGGGGTCGAGCTTGGCCGAGAGCACGTAGCGGACGACGCGGTCGGCCTGGGAGGGCATGGCCGGCCAGCCCTGCGGGGGCGGGTTCACGACCGGGGCTGGCTTGGCCACCACCGCGGTGGGCGCGAACGAACGGACGCCCGCGACGATGCCGAGCACGCCGAGGCAGAGGAGCCCCACGGCCTCGAGCACGTCTCGCTTCGCCCCACCGGTGTCGCCCATCGAGAACGGCGTGATTAGCACGTGCATGCTACGAACGGGACCGTGCGTGCGCTCCACCTCTGCCTCGGCCTCGGGTTGCTCGCGGCGGGCTGCCAGCAGGCCCAGACCGGGCCGTTCGTCCTGACGGTCAGCGGGGGCCTCGAGGGCGCGCCGCTCGCGGGCGCCGAGGTGAGCAAGGTGGAGCTCCGCGTCCGCACGCTCGCGGGCGAAGAGAAGGTGGTGGCGACGGCCACCCGCGCGGCGGGCGGGCTCGATCTGCCGGACGCGGCGCGCACCGGTCAGGGCTCCCTCGCCGTGGCAGGCCTGTCCGCGACGGGAGCGGTGGTCGCGTACGGCCGCACGATCCCGATCGACCTCGGGGGCCTCGTCGACGCGACCAGCTCGCTCCGGGTCATGGCCCAGCCGGTCGGATCGGCGGCGCGCATCCTCTCGCTCCCGCGCGCAGCCCACGCGCCGCGGTGCGGCCTCGTCGGCGTGCGCTTCCTCGTGATCGGAGATGCGAGCTCGACCGCGCTGCAGGTCGTCGACCTCCTGAACTGGACCGCTTCGGACGAGGCCTCGGCGCTGCCGTTCGCGCCCGAGACGCTGGCCACCGCGGGCGCCTACGTGCTCGCACTGTCGGCGAAGGGCGAGGTCGCCCTCGTCGACCTCGAGGCGGGCACCACCACCACGCCGGCCGCGCCGACCGGGACGGCGTTCGCCGAGGTCGTGGGCGGCAAGGTCGTGGTGGGCGACGACGGCGCCGCGTGGATCGTCGGCGCCGGCCGCGCGACGGGCGCCACCGATCTCGTGCTGCGCCTCGGCACCGACGGGACGCTCGCGGCGCGTCGCCTCGGCACTGCGCGCACCGGCGCCGCGGTCGCGTGGGTCCCGAGCCGGGGCGTGGTGGTCGCGTATGGCACGCCGGTGGGTCCGGTCGAGATCCTCTCGCCCACGGCCACCGTGGCCGCGCCGCTCCCGTTTCCTGCCGAGGCGACCGTCGGTGGCGTGCTCGCGCCGTGGGACAGCGCCCGCGTGCTGCGTATCGACGACGATGGGCGTGGCACGTTCCTCGATCTGGGGTGCGGCTCGGGCTGCGCGCCAGCGGCCGCGTTCGACGCCGGCAAGGGCGTGGGCGCGCAGGCGCTGGGCCTCGAGGGGGGCGGCGTCGTCGCGCTGCGCGCGGGCGCGGTGCAGCTGCTCGAGGGAGCTTCGCCCCGCAGCCTCGGGAGCGCGACGACCGGTGCGTGTGCCGTCGCCCTGCCCACGGGCGTGGTGGCGATCGCCGTCGAAGGCGACGCGGTCCTGCGCACGGTGCTCGGCTCGCGCAAGTGACCGACCCGCGTGCTACGACCAGGCGGATGGCCGATCCCCGCCCCACGACCGTGCGCGCCGACCGCTCCGGGGTCGAGGGGCGTCCAGGTTTCCGCTTCCCGATGAGCTGGCTCTGGATCGTCGTCGCCATCGTGGCGTTCAAGCTCGTCATCCTGCCGGGCCTCCTCGAGAGCAACCACGCGCTCGTCGGCAAGCCGGTCCCCAAGCTCCGCCTCCCGCAGCTCGTGGGCGCGCCGGCCACGCAGAAGGGCGCCGCCGCCGTCGAGCTCGACAAGCTCGTGGGTAAGGTCGTGGTGCTCGACTTCTGGGCGCCCTGGTGCGGACCGTGCCGCCAGGAGATGCCCGTGCTCGACGGCATCGCGCGCAAGTACGCGAGCTCCGACGTCGTCGTGATGGGCGTGCTCGTCGACCCCGATCGCGACGGCGCGCGCGACGTGCTCGCCCAGGGGCACATCGGCTACCCGCAGCTCGACGACGACACCGGCCTCGCCTCCAAGGCCTTCACGATCCGCTCGCTGCCGAGCCTCGTCGTGGTCGACCGCAAGGGCGTCGTCCGCACCTACCGCGCGGGCTACACCTCCGAGGCGGAGCTCGAGGCCGCGATCAAGTCGGCGATGTGACGCCGGGTCGCAGGACGCTCAGCCGCACGTCGACGGCTTGCCGGCCTTGAGGGACTTCCAGATCCACTTGCTGCCGGTCCACTTCCACGTCTGCGTGTAGAGGAAGCAGTTGGTCGAGCCCTTGCCGGCGGCCTCCTCGAGCACCTCGATCTCGGCGTCCTCGAGGTTGCCCTGCAGGCGCGTCTCGCTGACCGTCGTCTTGGTGATGCGGATGCCGTCCACGTGCAGCTTCTTGCACTTGGCCTCGAGGTCCTTCGCGAGCTTGTCGCCGTCGGCGCCGTCCGCGAAGTACTTGCGGAGCATGCCGGGGGTCGCGTTGGCGTCGGCGGCCATGATGCGCGACTCGTCGGCCTTGAGCTCGAGCGCGGTCTGCTCGAGCGACTTCTTGCGCTCGGCGTACTTCTGCTCGGCCGGGTCCACCTGCGAGGCGCTGGCGCTCGCGACGACCTTCTGCGCGGAGTTGCTGGCGGCGAGCGCCTCGGCGAGCTTCTCGGCGCCGGACTTCTCCTTGTCGCAGCCCACGGCGGCGACGAGACCCAGACCGAGCGCGAAGAGCGGAACCAGCGGACGCATGGCGCAAGCGTCCAGAGGACGGCCGCCGCCGTCAAGTTTGTGGGTGAGATCGGTCTCTGGTTTGCCCTACGGGCTGCACGCTCAGCGCAGGTCCCAGCGGATGCCAGCGCGGAAGCCGGCCGTCATGAACGTGCCCTGGCGGCTGCTGTCGACCGAGGTGTTGCAGGTGTCGGCCGTGAGGCAGCTGCCCGAGTGGTTGAGGAAGACGCCGCCGGTGGCGCGCAGCTCGAGGTCGAGGCGCACCTGCTCGTTGAGCGGGATGGCGAGGCCGATGCCGAGGCGCAGCACGTCGACGCCGGTGAGCGTGGCGGTGCCCACGAGGGCCGCAGCGTCGAGGGTCGGGAACTTGAGCCAGCGCCAGCCGACGCCGATGTCGAGCAGGAGGCCGACCGCGCCGCGCGGATTCGTGTTGGCGTTGAGGCCGAGGCCGATCGCGTTGGTCACGGCATCGCCCGTGGCGAGCTCGTTGGAGCTGCCGAGGCCCATGCGGCCGTGCTCCCAGAAGCCGTAGATCGTCCACGCGGGCGAGAAGTGGAAGCCGATGTCTCCCTCGAGCGACCAGCCGGTCTTGAGGTAGCGGCTCGCGGGGACCTTCTCGCCGTTGTCGTAGTAGCTCGTGCCGCTGTACGTGTTGCTGTTCTGCCCGACGAGGTTGCCGCTCGGGGAGAGCGTGCCGAGGCGGGCGCCGAAGTTCCACGCCGGGTAGAAATAGCGGCGCGCCGGCGGGGGCGGCGGCGGCACGTAGGGCGGCGGTGCGGCAGGGGCCGGCTGGTAGACGGGGCCGGGCGCGACGGGCGGCGGCGGCTGCGCGGGGGGCGGCGCCGAAGAGGGCGGCGCGCCACCGATCACGATCTGGCCGCCGATGCCGATCTGCCCGATCTCGGTCCACGCGTACGCTTTGACCTGTCCACCGGGCAGCTTGAGCGTGACGTGGTCGTTCGGCACGACCTCCATCACGTCTCCGGTGAGCGTCTGCCCGTTGCCGAGCGTGACGGTGCCCTGCTCGGCGAGCGCGCTGCCCGCGAAGAGCGTGAGGGCCCCGAAGAGCGACACGGAGAGCGAACCAGCGAGGAGCGGCTTGCGCATGGCCGGAGCGTGGCACTGCCGAACGGCGCTCGCCAGCTGAAAAAGAAGCCTCTCGAGGGTCGCGACGTCGAACCGCCCCGACCCGGTTTATTCAAAATACCGGCGACAGCGCGAGCCACCCGTTCCATAGCGCGTGCGTCAACGCGCTCGCGACCACGGCCATGGCTCCCCCCCCCCCCAGCTCGAACACGACGGCGAAGGCCAGACCGAGCCCGAAGTGCTGGTAGAACGCCGTCGGGAAGGCGAGCGCGTGCGCGACGCCGAAGAGCAGCGCGCTGATGGCCATGGCCCAGCGGGCGCCAAATCGCCGCCGGGCGAGGCGCTGCACGGTGCCGCGGTACAGCATCTCCTCCGAGAGCGGCGCGGCGAGCACGGTGATGAAGAACGCGAGGGCGCTCGCCTGGGTGTCCTTGCGCGCGGTGGTCGTCTCCTTCGCGCTCTGCTCCTGGACCTTCTTGGCCTGTTGCCCCGCCTCGGGGCTCTGGCACTGCTTGGCCTCGACGTAGGTGCCGAACGCCGTGCGCGACGCGACGTCGCACACCACCGTGAAGCCGAAGCCCACGACGCCGGCGAGGATCAGCGCGCCGACGCTCGTGCGCACGCGCGAGAGCACCTCCTTGCGGAACGCGAGGAAGCCGAGGAACGCGCCGAGGCAGTAGAAGACGAACACGAACGCGCGCGTGGTGTCGGGCACGCGCGCCTCGCCGAGCCAACGCAGCAGGAACGGCAGGAGCACGCCGAGCCACGCGGCGCCGACCAGCGCGACGAGATCCTTGTCGCGCATGCGCAGACCGGTGGGCGCGACGGCGGTCGACGGCGGCCGATCGAGCCCGAGGCGCTCGCGGAGCGACCGCGTGACGCGCCGCTCCGAGGGCCAGAGCCAGAGCGCGGCGACGACCCCCGAGAGCCCCATCAACGAGAGCGCGAGGTGCCGCGGCGAGTGGAAGCAGCGATCCGGGCGACCCGCCTGGAACAGCCACCAGCTGCACGCCGCCGCCCCGGCCGCGAGCACCAGCGGCCGCAGGCGCCGCAGGCCGACCAGCACCACGAGCAGCGCGAGCAGCCCGAACGCGGCCTCGATCGTGACCGTCCCCCACCGCATGCCGACGGCGCGCTCGATCTTCTCGCGGCGGGTCTTGGCGAACTGCACGACGCGCGGATCGCTGTCGTTCTCCGCGGCGCGGAACGCCTCGGAGCCGAGCACCCGCTTGGCGTCCGAGGCCACCTGCCCCGTCTCCTGGATCTCGTTCACGGCGAAGAACGCGAAGGCCACGGGGGCGCCGAGCGCGAGGGCCCGCAGGCGCATCCCCCGCTCGACCCGCTCGTCCGGCGAGATACGGAGCAGCGCGTCACGAACGCGCCCGGAGTTCTCGATCGCGTCGCCGAGCGACATCCACGGACCGAGGGGGCCGAGCGCGACAGGGAGCTCCTCGCTCCAGTCGGCCTCGCGGACGTCGGTGACCAGCTGGCCTTCCTCGACGTCGTCCAGCCGGACGTAGAGCCCGAGCCCCCCGGGCGCGACAGGTCGGGGGTCCGGTTCGTCCATGGCCGGTCAGTGTCGACCCTGGCGGCCGTGCGGCGCAAGATCGGCAGCTCGACAGGCGGTGGCGTGCGCTAAGATTCGTCTCCCACCCCTGAGGTATCCGGCATGCGCTTCTCCTTCTTCCGCTTCTGCTCGATCGCCACGCTCCTCGCCGGCTTCGCCGGTTGCGGCAGCAACACGGCGACCCTCCCCACCACCGACAGCGGCGGCGAGACCGCCACCGTGCCCGTGAACGCGGGGTGGTGCACGGCCGCGGGCCTCACGGGCTGCAACGGCTTCGACGTGTGTGGCGTGTGTGTCCCCGCCCCGAACGGCGAGGCGGTCCGCACGGCCGACACCAAGGAATACAAGGGCACCGGGCCGGTCGACGTCTCCTGCTTCGAGACCGGCGCGGTCGCGCCCGCCGGCGCCTCGCAGAAGGTGAAGATCAAGGGCTTCGTGAAGATCTTCGCGAACGGCCCGGATTCCAAGAACGTGAAGATCGACGTCTACGAGGAGCTCCTCGACGACAAGGGGCTCCCCACCGGCAAGATCGGCGCGACCCCGATCGCCACCGGGTTCTCCGACGCCACCTTCGGCACCCAGGAAGACAAGATCACGAAGAAGGGCGTCGAGACCATCCGCATGCTCTACGGCTACGAGATCGACGGCGTGCCCACGGAGAAGCCCCTCGTCATCAAGACGAGCGGCAAGACGACCGACGACGGCTGGTTCGAGCTCTACGACTTCAACCAGGCCGTGCGAAACGACCAGGTCAAGACGGGCGTCTACGACGGCCTCAACGTCCGGGCGCTCGGCAACGACGACTACGCCTCCATCCTCAAGGCCGCCTACAGCCGGCCCCCCGAGGGTGGCCAGAGCGCCATCGCCGGCGAGGTGCACGACTGCGGAGACGTGCGGATCTCGAACGCCACCGTCGAGATCAGCCCCAAGTCCTCGCTCGGTCTGTTCTACCTCTCCGAGGTCGAGGACGATCCGCTCCCCAAGAGCTCGCTGAGCTCGACGGCGCGCCTCGGGCTGTACGCGGTCGGCGGGCTCACCCCCGGCCTCTACTCGGTGTCGAGCCTCGCCAAGATCGGCGGGGCCGTGAAGACGCTCGGCAACTACCGCGTGCAGACCTTCCCCAACGCGGTGTCGGTCTACACCTTCCGCGGCCTGCGCCCCTGGCAGATCAAGAAGTGACGTGAACAGCGGCCGCCTCCGTGGGCGGCCGCTCGGGCAAGAATGAGCGAGTTGCTAGGGGGCAGACTGTCGCTCGCGCAGCCGTCGTCCGGCTACCGCGTGAACGTCGACGCGTTCTGGCTCGCGGCGTTCGCGGCGGCGGGGGGGCGACCCGCGCGGCACGTCGTCGATCTCGGCGCCGGTATCGGCACGGTGGGTCTCACGCTGCTCCTCGCGGGCGCCGCGCGCGCGACCCTGGTCGAGGCCGACCCCGAGCTCGCCGCCCTCGGCTCCGAGAACGCGCGCTCGTTCGAGGCCCGCGCGACCGTCGTGGACCACGACGTGCGGGCGCGTGCCCCGAAGGCGCTCCTCGGCGTCGCCGATCTCGTCGTCTGCAACCCACCGTACGGCGTCACGGGGCGCTCTCGTCCGGCCGCCCTCCGCCACGCGCGCGCGCGGCAAGGTGAGCCCGGGCTGCTCTCCGCGTTCGCCCGGACGACCCGCGCGGTGCTCGGCCCCAGCGGCCGCGCGTGCTTCGTCTACCCGCCGAGCGAGCTGTCGACGCTGCTCGCGGCGCTCGACTCCACGGGGCTGCCCGCCAAGCGCCTGCGCCTGGTGCACCCACTCCCCGGGCGCGCGGCGAGCGTGGCGCTGGTGGAGGTGAAGCCGGCGCGCCCCGGCGGCACCCGCGTGGAGGCGCCGTTCGTGGCCATGACCGAGCCCGGCCGCTGGTCCGACGAGGCCAGCGCGATCCTCGGCGGCGCGATCGCGTTCCGGGACACCACCAGCGCTCGACGTCGTTGAACGCCGCGATCAGCCGCCGATCAAGCAGGCCGACGGCAGCGAGGCGGTGCTCGCGCCCTTCACCTTCTTGAGGGAGCTGTTGAGATCGCCGTTCCAGTTGTTGACCGCGGTGTCGCACTCCTTGGCGGCCTTCTCGAGCTCCTCTTTCTTCGGCGCAGGCGGCGGCGCGGGGACGCCCGGCGGGAGCACGCTCGGCGCCGCATTGACGATGCCGGCCGCGGTCGCCGCGTTGTGGAGAGCGGTGCAGCACGCGCTCAGCTTGGCCTTGTCGGCCGCGCTGCCGCCGCCGCCCGCGTCGGTCGCGGGCTTCGCGGTAGGAAGGCCGATGGGCGGCTTGGCCGTGCCCGTGCCGCCCGTGGACTCGTCGGTCGGCGCACCGACCTCGGTCTTGTCCTCGGGCTCCTCTTCCTTCTTCTTCTTCTTCTTCTTCTCGGGCTTCTCGTCCTCCTCCGCTGCGGGAGTGGGCGGCGGCGGCTCCGGCTTGCTGCAAGCGAGCCACGAGAGCGGCGTGCACACGAGGAGACCGAGGAGCAGGTTGCGTTGCGCCCTGAGCATCTTCGGGAGGATACACGAAAAGCGCCGCGATCCGAGGATCGCGGCGCTCTCGATGGCCGAACTGGGATGTCGAGCGAGGGACTAGCTGCAGCCCATGCTGTTGCCGCAGTTCAGGCAGCGATAGCAGGCGCCGTTGCGCACGGTGATGTGGCCGCACACGTCGCAGAGCGGCGCGTCACCCATCATCTCCTCGAGCTGGGCGTCCATCGCGCCGGTCGTCGCCGTGTGCGTCGCCGCCCCCGGCAGGCCGTACTCGGCCTCCTGCGACGCCTTGACGAGCGCCGTCTGCGGGTAGGCCTGGGCGACCTCCGCGGAGTACGGGCTCGGCGGCGCGAGCGAGAGCGACTCCGGCCCCGGGCCGTGGTCGTTCGGATCGGCCGTGCGCACCGGCACCGGCTTGACGTGGCAGAGGTCGTACCGCTGCAGGTACTCCACGCCGAGCACGCGGAAGATGTAGTCGACGATCGACGTCGCCATCTTGATGTTCGGGTGCCCCTCGACGTTGCCCTGGGGCTCGAAGCGCGTGAACGTGAACTGCTCGACGTAGGTCTCGAGCGGCACGCCGTGCTGGAGGCCCACGCTGACGGCCATGGCGAAGCAGTTCATCATCGAGCGGAAGGCGGCGCCTTCCTTGTGCATGTCGATGAAGATCTCGCCGAGCTTGCCGTCGTCGTACTCGCCGGTGCGCAGGAAGATCTTGTGCCCGCCGACGCGCGCCTCCTGGGTGTAGCCGCGGCGCTTCTTGGGCAGCCGGACGCGCTCGCCGTAGAGGCGCGGCGCCGGGGCCTGGGCGGCCACCATGTGCGGCGGCGCGATGGTGGTGCTCTTGTGGGTCTGCGAGGTGACCTGCACGACCGGGGTCGCCGTCTCCTCGCCCGCGCCGCCGGCCTCGTCGATGTCCTCGACCGGCGTGGCGATGGACTTGGTCTCCTTCTTCTCGTCGCCCGACGAGAGCGGCTGCGAGGCCTTGCACCCGTCGCGGTAGAGGGCGACCGCCTTGAGGCCGAGCTTCCAGCCCTGGTAGTAGACCTCGGCCACGTCCTCGACGGTGGCGTCGTGGGGCAGGTTGACGGTCTTGCTGATCGCGCCCGAGAGGAACGGCTGCGCGGCCGCCATCATGCGCACGTGGGACATCGGCGCGAGGAAGCGCGTGCCGTGCTTGCCGTTGCGGTTGGCCGTGTCGAACACCGCGAGGTGCTCGAGCTTGAGGTGCGGCGCGCCCTCGATCGTCATGCGACCGATGATGTGGTCGTTGGCGGCGTCGATCTGCTCCGCGGAGAAGCCGAGGTAGGTGAGGAGATCGAAGCCCGGCTTGATGCGGCTCTCGGGGACGCCGAGACGGGCGAAGGTGTCCTCGCTGAGCACCCAGGTGGCGAACACCGAGCGGAGGTCGAACGCGCCGACGAGCGCGTCCTCGACCTTGCGCAGCTCCTCGTCGGTGAGGCCGCGCTGCTTGAGCGACGCGCGGTTGATGTACGGCGCGCCGAGCAGGGTGTTGGTGCCGATGACGAAGGCGACGATCTCCTGGACCTGCGCCTCGTCGTAGCCGAGGTGGCGGAGGGCCGAGGGCACCGACTGGTTGACGATCTTGAAGTACCCGCCGCCGGCGAGCTTCTTGAACTTCACGAGCGCGAAGTCGGGCTCGATGCCGGTCGTGTCGCAGTCCATCAGGAGGCCGATGGTGCCGGTCGGCGCGAGCACGGTGGACTGCGCGTTGCGGTAGCCGTGCTGCTGACCGTAGGCGACCGCGTCGTCCCAGTCCTTGGTGGCGCCCGCGAACAGGTAGTCGGGGCAGGCGTCGCGATCGATGGCGTAGGCCGCGTCGCGGTGCATGTTCATGACCTTGAGCATGGGCTCGCGGTTCTTGGCGAAGCCGGCGAACGTGCCCTTCTTCTGCGCCATCTCGGCCGACACGCGGTAGGCGTGGCCGGTGAGCATCGCGGTGAGCGCCCCGCACCACGCGCGCCCCTCGGTGCTGTCGTAGGGGATGCCCTGCACCATGAGCAGCGTGCCGAGGTTCGCGTAGCCGAGGCCGAGCGGGCGGTAGTCGTGGCTGTTCTTGGCGATGTTGCGCGTGGGGTACGCCGAGAAGTCGACCAGGATCTCCTGCGCCACGAAGAACACGCGGATCGCGTGGCGGTAGGCGTCGACGTCGAACTTGCCGTCCTCGCGGAGGAACTTGGTGAGGTTCAGCGACGACAGGTTGCAGGCCGTGTCGTCGAGGAACATGTACTCGCTGCAGGGGTTGCTCGCGCGGATCGGCGAGGTGTTGCTGCAGGTGTGCCACTTGTTGATGGTGGTGTCGTACTGCACGCCCGGATCGGCGCAGCCCCACGCGCTCTCGGCGAGCTTGCGCCAGACGTCACGGGCGCCGTAGGCCGGGCCCGGCTCGCCGGTGGTGCGGAAGCGGGTGGTCCAGGTTCCGCCGGCGTCGACCGCGCGCATGAACTCGTCCGTCACGCGGACGCTGTTGTTGGAGTTCTGGCCGCTGACCGTGTGGTAGGCGTCGCCGTTGAAGTCGGAGGCGTAGCCCTGCGCGATGAGCGCCTGCGCCTTCTTCTCCTCGCGGACCTTCCACTCGATGAAGTCCATGATCTCGGGGTGGTCCATGTCGAGGCAGACCATCTTGGCCGCCCGACGCGTGGTGCCGCCGCTCTTGGTGGCGCCGGCCGCGCGGTCGAGGACCTCGAGGAACGACATGAGGCCGCTCGAGGTGCCGCCGCCCGACAGCTTCTCCTGCTTGCCGCGGAGGGCGCTGAAGTTGCTGCCCGTGCCCGAGCCGTACTTGAAGAGGCGCGCCTCGCTCTTGACGAGGTCGTAGATCGACATGAGGTCGTCGGAGACGCTCTGGATGAAGCACGCCGAGCACTGCGGGCGCTCGTAGGCGTTCTGGGTCTCGAAGACGTCCTGCGTCTCCTCGTTCCAGGCCCAGTTCCCGCCGCTGCCGGCGATCTGGTAGCGGTGGAACAGGCCGCAGTTGAACCACACCGGCGAGTTGAACGCGCCGATCTGGTGCACGAGCATGTACGAGAGCTCGGCCTCGAAGGCGTCGGCCTCGGTCTTGTCGGCGAAGTAGCCGCCGAGCCGCTCGCCCGCCTCGCGGATGGTGTGGGCGAGGCGGAAGACCACCTCGCGCACCGAGCGCTCGCCCTTCTGCTTGTCACCGAAGAGGCCGGCCTTGCGGAAGTACTTGGAGACGACGATGTCCGTCGCGAGCTGCGAGAAGTGCGCCGGGATCTCCGCGCCCTCCAGCTTGAAGACCGTGGAGCCGTCGGGGTTGGTGATGACGCTGGTGCGCCGCTCCCAGACCACCTCGTCGAGCGGGTCCTTGCCGGCGCGCGTGAAGTGACGCTCGATGAGCTTGCCACCGCTCGCGCTCGACGAGTGCGCCTGGCTCTTCTTGCTCGCCTTGCTGCTCGCCGCGCTCAACGACGGGGCCCCGTGCCCGTCACCGTTGCTCGACACGCCACGCGCCTCGAGCCCGCCAGCCGATCCCGCCCCAGCCGCCATCGCCCGCCCCTGTCGCTGACCGTCCGCCATGCCCCGCTCCTTCTTCATCGACCCCTCGAGTCTTCCCAGAATCCTAGAATCACGAACCGCACCCCACCCCACCCACGCTGGCTGGGGCACCCGTGGGACGACCACAAGAGACGACTCGGCGGCGGTCGGGGTACCGAACCCCACCGCTGCATCGTCCCCGACCCTGTGGCCACCCTCGACGTTCTCGTGGACCCCAGCCACTGCACAGGGTCCCGATCACGCCC
>JAEUKC010000133.1:0-8311 GCA_016794445.1 Myxococcales bacterium | reverse complement strand
CGCCTCGGGCCGCACGACCAGCGTGATCGACGAGGTCTGCTCTGGGGGATTCGACGAGGCGTCGCCACAGCCCATCAACCCGACGAGGACCACGAGGGGACGCAAGCTGTGCCGCCCGAGCGCGGGGAGGGGCATGTTCCGCAGCATAGCGCGCTATCCTCCCTGCGATGACGGGCTCCTGGCCTCAGCGCCGACGCCACGCGTCCCGCGGCGGGCGCGCGGGCGCCGAGCGCAACCGTACGGTCGGCCCGACCGTGGTGACAAACGTGTGGCCGGCGGGCGAGACGGCCGTCCATCCTGTATCATTCCACGATGCTCTTGCGCGGACTTGGTTGGAAGTGGGCGGCGACGTGCTCGGTCCTGGTCGGTGGAGCGGTGGCCGCGTGCAGCGGCGGCGGGAGCTCGACCCCGCTCGATCCACCCGGCGACGAGACGGGCGCGGACACCGCAGTCGACCCGGGCGACACCCCCTCGGGGTTCGACGTCCCGACGCCCGATGGGCCGAGCGACGTGGTCGCGGGCTTCGACGTCCAGCCCGTCCCGCTCCAGGTGCTCACGGTGCCGCTCGGAGCGAGCGCGCCCACCGTCACGTTCACCGCCACGTCCGACGGCACGCCGGTCAACGCGGGGTGGGACGTCGACAAGGGGGACGTCGCCACCATCGGGACGGCGCCGAGCACGACGGGCGTGGTCACCCCGACCGGTCGCACCGGCGGCGTGGTGACGATCACCGCGGCCTACGGCAAGAGCACCCTCAAGCGGCAGGTGCACGTGAAGCTCGCCGGCGAGCAGAACGGACCGACCGCGGCCCAGGCCGGACAGGTCGCCAAGGACGTCCCCTCGCTCACCGCGGGCGGTGGCATCGGCGGCGTCGGTGGCGAGGGTCTCGGCGCGACCGTCACCGACGCGCCCACGCTCACGGCGCTCGGCGCGCCGACCAGCGACGGCAAGACCGAGGCGCTGTCGTTCCTCTATCCCTACGATCAAACGGTGTTCCCGCGCGGCATGCTCGCGCCGCTCTTGATGTGGGACTGGTCGATCGGCGACGCCGACGCGGTGAAGATCACGCTCTCGACGACGAGCGGGAGCTACACGTGGAGCGGCACCTTCGCGCGCCCCGCGATCCTCGCCACGACCGGCGGCAAGTTCATCCGCCACCCGATCCCGCAGGACGTGTGGAAGCAGGCGACCGAGACCGCCGGGGCCCTCGGGCCGGACGGCGTGGCCGAGAAGCTCGTGGTGAAGCTCACGGTGGCGAAGGGCGGCGTCGCGTACGGCCCCATCTCCCAGACGTACACCATCGCGCCGGGTCGGCTGTCGGGCATCGTGTACTACAACTCGTACGGCACCCGCCTCGCCAAGAACTACAGCGGCGCCGTCGGCGGCGACGGCAGGTTCGGCGGCGCGACCCTCGGCATCAAGGTCGGCGACACGGCGCCCAAGCTCGTCGCGGGCGGTGACGGCGACGCCACGCAGTGCCGCGTCTGCCACTCGGTCGCGGCGCAGGGGTCGCGGCTCGTGACCGCGCGGCAGACCGGTCCGCTCAGCTACACGTACACGCTCTCGCCCACCGGCTCGACCGAGACGACGATGGGCGTCTACTCGGAGTTCCCCGGCGTCTCGCCCGACGGGAGCGTCGCCCTCACCTCGGCGGGTACGATCCTCGCTCTGCCGGCGGCCGCGGCGAACGTCCCGACCACGGGCCTCACGGCGACCAACATCGGAACGCCCGCGTTCGCGCCGGTCGGCAAGCTCGTCGCGTTCAACCCGATGGCGAGCGCGACGATCACCAACCCCACGCAGAAGCTCTTCGTCGCGCCGTTCGATCTGGCGACCAAGGCGTTCGGCGCCGCGGTGCTCGTCGCCGACTTCACGGGATCGCCGGCGCAGACGCGCCCCGGGTGGCCCGCGTTCTTCCCGGACGGCGCCTCGATCGTCTTCCAGAAGCAGACGGTCGCTGGCTCCGACGGCAACGGTCACGGTGACCTCTACACCCGCAAGGGCAGCAAGGGGCACCTCGCCTGGACCAACGTCACCGACGCGACCAAGGTCACCGCGCTCGATCGATTGAACGGCAAGGGATACCTCCCCAAGCTGAAGGCGCCGTACACGCTCGCTTGCTCGGCGGACGGCGTGTCGGTCGGCGGCATGGACACGAGCCACGAGGACGACGAGAACCTGAACTACGAGCCCACCGTGAACCCGGCCCCGTCCGGCGGCTACGCGTGGGTCGTGTTCACGAGCCGCCGCATGTACGGCAACGAGGCGGTCATCCCGCCGTACTGCAGCGACCCGCGCGGCGTCGACCTCGTGAAGAACATCACCACCAAGAAGCTGTGGGTCGCGGCGATCGACCTCTCGGCCGCGCCAGGCACGGACGCGAGCCACCCGGGCTTCTATCTCCCGGCGCAGGAGCTGCTCGCGGGCAACTCGCGCGGCTTCTGGGTGCTCGACCCGTGCAAGGCCGAGGGCAGCGGCTGCGGCGCCGGCGACGAGTGCTGCGACGGCTACTGCAAGCCGGACGAGACGGGCAAGCTGGTCTGCTCGAAGAAGCCGCCCACGAGCTCGTGCTCCGCGGTCGGCGACAAGTGCACGACGGCGGCGGACTGCTGCCTGACCACGAACGTCTGCATCGGCGGCTTCTGCCGCGAGAAGGGGCCGGCCTAGCGCCGGGGAACCTGGAGGACCCGATCGGCGCTGGTGTGCGTCGAGAGGGTCTGGCCGCACGCGTCGCCGAGGACCTCCACCTGCCGCTCGAAGGCGAGGGAGCGTCCGTCGGCGGTCGTGACGAGGAGCTTGCAGGTCCCGACGGTGACGGGGCGCACGCGATAGACGGGGCATCCCGCGGCGAACGCGTCGGTCTCGAGGCAGATGGCGTTGGACACGCAGGCTCCGCTGCCGACGATGGAGGTGATCGACGTCGGCAGCTCGGCGACCACGGTCAGCCCATCCGCGCGGACGGCCATGGTGCACGGGCCGGTGTCCTCGCCGCCGCCGCACGCGATCAGGGCGCCGCCGGCGAGACCGATGATGGCCGGGCGCCAGCCTCGACAGACCATTCCTCGAGGGTATCCGTAGACGTGGCTCGTCGGTATCATGGCGGTGTGACCGTGAAGACCAGCATCGCCCTCGGCCGCGAGGAGCTCCGCGCTGCCAAGAAGTCGGCGGCGGCGCAGGGGCTGAGTCTCTCCGGATTCCTCTCGTCGCTCGTGCGTGAACACGCCGCCCAGCAGGCCCGTTTCGAGGCCATGGACCACTACCTCCAGCGCTTCGCCCCGCGCTTCCGGTTGAGTGAGAAGGCGCGCGTCGCGGTCGAAGCCGAGTGGACGGATCCGCCGAAGCCCTAGATGCGCTCCAGCGTCGCGCGGGTGCGGGCCTCGGCGGCCGCGTCACCGGTGTTGACCACGCCGGCCGGCTCGAAGAGGAGCACCGCGCACTCGCCTTCGTCGGCGACCGGTCGGTGCTCGACGCCGCGCGGAATCACGATCATCTGGCCCTCGGTGAGGTCGATCGCACGGTCGCGCAGCTCCATGCGAAAGCGCCCCTGCACGACGAGGAACAGCTCGTCGGCGCCGGCGTGGGCGTGCCAGATGAACGGGCCCTCGAGGCGGGCGAGCTTCACCTCTTGCCCGTTGAGCGCGGCGATCACCCGCGGGTTCCAGGCGTCGTGGAACAGCGCGAGCTTTTCGCGGAGGTCGATGCACGCGGGCGCCGGCGCGGGGCGATCGAGGGCGGCGCGGGCCGCCTCCCAGTCGCCGCGGCCGTCGTAGGGCTGCGCGGCGATCGTGCGCGGATCGACATCGTCGAGGCAGCGCACGTTCACATCGACGTGATCGGGGTGGCTGCGCGGCGTGTAGAACGGGTGCATCCCGCAGCGCGCGCAGAACGTGTGCTTCGCGGTGTGGGTGCCGAACGTGTAGGTCGCGAGCTCGCCCGACAGCAGGCGGAAGCGTGTGGGGGGCACGATCCAGTGCAGGAAGCCCTTCTTCGTGCAGATGGTGCAGTTGCAGTCGAGCACCTCGTCGAGCGGGCCGTCGACCTCGAAGCGCACGGCGCCGCAGTGGCAGCTCCCGCGGTGGACCACGGTGTCGGTCATGGCGCGGCGTAGCGAGGGGGCGCCGCGAGGGCAACCGCACCGTGTGCGCTCACGGCGGCGCGCACTTGGCGGCGGTGTCCTCGATCCGCACCTCGGCCACGGCGATCCACGACGCGGCGACCGCGACGTCGACCACCAGCGCGTCGTAGGTTGCGCGCGGCACGGAGATGGGCTCGAGCCAGGCGACGCTCGTCGACACGGAGCGTGACGCGGCGGGGACGGCCGTGCCGCCCACGGTGAGCGTGTAGGTCTCCGTGCATGCCGGCACGCCCATGGCCGCGATGCGCACGCGATCGAACAGCACGGGCTTCGGGAACGTGAGGGTGAGGGTGCCGCTGTATCCGCCGCTGTTCCAGAGGGTGTCCAGCTTGCCGTCGATCGCGTCGGCCGGCGTGCTCGTGTAGGCGCCGCTCGCGGTCGCGGTCGTGCCGGCGGGCGTCTCGCACGGCCCCACGGGGCCGGTGTCGACGGCGACGTCCTCGGTCGGGAAGATGCCGTCGCTCGTCGCGTCGGTGGCGACATCGGCGCGGCCCGTGTCAACGGCGTCGCGCGCGGCGTCGGTCGCGGTCTCGACGAGGGCGTCCGCGGTCGTCGGCGGATCCTCGGCCCCGCCGGTGGCACACCCGGCGAGGCATACGAGGGCGAAGGCGCGACGCCGCACCCGCCGATGGTACTACGGCGCCGCGGGCAGGTCCCTCCTCTCGATCCCAGCGGGCGCACCTCTTCCAGGGCCTGATCCACGACCGAACACCCCTCCGAGCGCGAAGCCCGCCGCCGCGAGGACCACGGTGACGACGGCGATTGCGATGGAGACAGGGTGCACGGTCACGAGCCCCGGCCCCAGCACGAACACGAGACAGAGGAGGCCGAGCGAGCGCACCGAGCCGAGCGCCGAGCGCGTCCAGTTCGGCGGGCGGAACGCGAAACAGGCGATCGCGAGCGGCGCCAGAGCGGCCGCGAGCCAGCCGCGGAACGCGAAGGCCTCGAGCTCCCGACCGACGAACGCGAGCTGTCCATCGGCCTGGGTGAGATTGCCGCGACGGTAGTAGCGACGGGAGACCGCGCTGCCGTCGAAGGCGCTCGGTACGCGGCCGCGGATCTTGCTGGCGAGCTCGGCGTTGGTCTTCACGAGGGGGCCCGTGAGGACGAGGTCCAAGGGGCTCGGCGAGTCGAGCAGCTTGGCGCGCTCGTCGAGCGCCTTCGAGAGCGACGGGTCGTCCGCGCCGGGATCGGCGGCGGGCGGCAGCGCGAACGAGGCGCGCAGACCGAGGTGGAGCACACCGGCGAACAGGAGGCAGAGGGCCCACGCGACGAGGATTCGCATGCACGCGGGGTAGGTTCGGAGGGGTGGATGGTCAAAGGATAGAATCGGCCGAGGGCGGTCATCTGGCTCGTCCGTGACCGCCATGACGGCCGGTCCTCTGGCGACTCACTCCGTGGCCACGGGCTTCCGGGTCGGGCGGCGGAAGCCGGTCCGGAGCAGCCAGCTCTCGGGCAACGCCACGGGTGGGTCGTGGCCCGGGAGCGCGTAGCGCACGAGGGCGGCCGGCAGCCCGACCGCCTCCCATGCCGTGAATGCGGGTCCGCTCGACCACGGGTCGGCGACGGGCGCGCCCGGCACGTGACGGGCGTGGTTGGCGAGCACGTAGCGCAGGACGTTGCGGGTCTCGGTGGGCGACTGGAGGGAGCGCGCGTGGTAGCGGCTCGCGAGCACGCGACCGTGGCGGCCCATGACCTTGTTGAGGCCCTTGGCGATGCGGATGGTGAGAGATCGCATCGCGCTCGAGAGCGCGGCGCCGTCGCGCGCCTCGACGACGAGGTGCACGTGGTTTCCCTGCACCGAGAACTGGGTCACCCGGGCGCGCTCGCCGGAGCGGAGGGCACGCAGGGCGCGGTCGATCGGGCGCAGGCAACGCTGCGCGCGCAGGTTCCAGACGTGCTGGGCGAACCGGAGCGTGACGTGGAGGGGGTGCGCGGCGGATACCGGCGGGCGACGACGGTGCGACTCGGAGCCCGCCTTCGCCGGACGACCGGCGCCCGGACGCCGCCCGCCGCGCGCGCGGAAGGGGAACTCGGGTCGGCCGGGAGGGCGCATCGTTGGTTGATTATAGCGTATGTGTTGGCGCCCGCAAGCGGCGGCGGGACGTCGACCCGAGGCAGATGGTCTGGCTTCGCGGTGGGCGAAGCTGGTGGGCCGCCTGGGGTCCGCCACGGCCTCGATCGGCCTGCGCTGGAGGACTGCGACTGGAGCGTCGTCGACCCGACCGGAGTGGCCCCGTAGACTTGCACTCGTGCGATGCCCCCGTGCTGCGACGGTCTCCGGTCTCCGAGGACGGACCGTCGTCATGTTCGCGGTGGCCGTCGGCGCGTTCGGCTGCGCGTCCGAGGATGCTTGTCCTGCCCTGGCCCAAACGTGTCCGACACGCTGTCCGAGCGTGATGGTTCGCGAGGTGAACGCGGACAAGAAGTGCCAGTTAGTTCCCGCGGAACGTCCGTGTTCGGCTGTCGACCCGCGGCCGTCCGTGACGGGCTGTTGTGCAAGCACCGGCGGGAAGATCTACGCCGTGGTGGGGTTCCCCTCCTGCAACCTGGAGGGATTCCGACCGTGCACCGCCGAGGAGACCTCCGTCGAGCGTGCGAGCGCGGTGGGTTGCAAGTAGGTCAGTCGCTGGCGGCGTCCCCCGTGCCGGTGTCAGCGTCGGCGCACGAGCCAGCCTCTGCGGCGGGACACGACCCTGCATCCCCCTCCGCGCCGACCGTGCCTGCGGGGCACGCGCGGAACTCCGAGAAAGGCGGACACGTCGCGGGCGAGGCGCGTCCACACGCGTCGCAGCACCAGCGCGGACCCCCACGCGCGGCGCACAGCTCCTCGGCGGAACACGTACGCGTGCGACGGGTCATGCCCGTCGGGCAGGCCCACGCCCCCGAAACGCAGACCTCGGCCCGGGCCTCACGGACACTGTCGTCGCCGCAGCTGTCGCAGTGGTCGCGGCAGCACTGGACCGGCTTCCCGTCGCAGAGCGCGTCGCTGGTGGCGTCCGAGGCTCCATCCACGACATCCACGGAAGCGTCGCTGGCCGCTCCGGGATCCGACGCGGAGCAACCCAGGAGCGCAGCGCAAGCGATCAGTGTGGCGAGCGATGTACGGGACATGACCACCGCCCAGCAAGATCCGGACTCGGGATCCTGTGCCGAGCTGGGCCGCGGTCAGGCGCCGAACGCGGTCAGCACCTCGGCGGGGATGCGCCGGGGCTTGCCGTCGAGCGACACGAACGCCCACGTGGTCGTGCACCGCGCGAGCACCTGGCCGGCCCGCTCGATTCGCGTGCGCCGCTCGCTCGTCACCGCGGTCCACGACTCGATCCAGGTGATCAACTGGAGCTCGTCGCCGTTCATCGCCGGCGCCAGGTACTTGATCTCGTGCTTGGTCACGACGAACACGCCGCCGAGCTTCACGTACGCCGCGTGGTCCCACCCCACGTTCTCCGAATGGGCCTTGGCCACGTCTTGCACCCAGTGCAGGTACGCGATGTTCGAGGCGTGGCCGAGCTCGTCGATCTCCGACCGCACGACCGTCAACGGCACGACGAACTCTCTGGTCACCATGGCATGCTCGGATCTCGCGCGGGCCACTCGAGGGCACGGGCCACCGCGGCCGCAGGTTGTACGATGCCCCAGCCCTGCCGGTCCACCGAAACGTGCGGCATGCGCTGGCTCGTGTGCAGCAGGATTTGCTTCACGCTCATCGGCCCGAGGTCGGGGCGCGCCTCGAGGATCTGGGCCACCACCGAGCTGATGATGGGGGCCGCGAACGAGGTGCCGTCGACCTCCTTGTAGTGCTTCGAGATCACCTTCTGCGCGCCGCGTTTGGCCGCGATGAGGTGGCGCAGCTGGTAGGGCTGGAGGTGGCGCGCGGCGTCGAGGTCGGGGTCGACGTTGGGCTGGCGCTCGAGGATCGATCGCAGCTCCTCGTCGCGCGCGTCGGCGAGCTCGGCGAGCAGCGAGGCCTGGGCGTGGGTGGGCGTGTCGGGCAGGATCGGCGCGGCGACGCGGATGGCGGGCGCGATCACCTCCGGCTTCTGCAGGCCGTCGACCGTGGGGCCGTACGAGCCGTGGTAGGGGACCATCTTGTCGAGCGAGGGGGCGTTCTCGTCGTCGAGCCCGCCGACCGTGATCACCCCGGGCGCGCTCGCGGGCGGCACCGGCGCGTGGCGG
>JAEUKC010000085.1:0-8189 GCA_016794445.1 Myxococcales bacterium | reverse complement strand
AGAGAGCGTCGGCTCCACCCGCTTGCAGAACGGGCACTGGAAGTCGCTGAACATCACGACCGTGACCAGCGCGTCCTTCTTCCCCTTCTGCGGAGAGTGGCCGATGTCCACCTTCCACACCGAGGTGTCCTCCGGCTCCTCCGCCGGCTCTTCCTTCGCCGCCGGCTGCTTCCAGAAGCTCTTCACGAGGGCCGCGTAGAGCTCGGTGTCGGGCGTGCCCTTGCCCTTGAGCTCCTGCGCCTTCTTGAGGTGCGCATCGATGATCGCCGTGAACTTCTCGAGCGGCTGCGCGCCGCTGACGGCCTCGCCGTCGATCAGGAAGTTCGGCGTGCCCTGGATGCCGAGGGTCTTGCTCAGCTCGAACGACGTGGTGACGCGCTTCTCGGCCTCGCCCTTGTACTTGTCGAAGTCGGCCTTGGTGACGCCGATCTCCGCGAGCCACTTGATGTAGTTCTCGTCGGAGAGGTCCTTCTGGTTGGCGAAGAGCTTCTCGTGCATCTTCCAGAACGCCTCGTGCCCCTTCGCGAGGAAGGCCACGCGCGCGGCGACGGCGGCGGGCTTGGCGTTCTTGTGGAAGTCGAGCGGCAGGTCCTTCCAGACGATGCGGACCTTGTCGCCGTACTTCTGCTTGATCTGCTTCATCGTCGGGTTGACGCGCGAGCAGAAGGGGCACTGGAAGTCGGAGAAAGTGACGATGGTGACGAGGGCGTTCTTCGGGCCCTCGGCCGGGTCCTCGCTCGAGACGGGGACGGGCGCGTCCTGCTTCCAGGCCTCGCCCGGCGCGCCGCCGCCGCCGGCCTTCTCGGCCGTGGCCTTGGCGTCTTCCTTGTTGTTGCCGCGATCGACGGCATACATGAAGCCGGCGCCGGTCACGAAGGCGAGGACGAAGCCGACGATGGCGGTCCCCTTGTTCATCACGTTGGTGTCCTGGACGGGTTGCTTCTTGGCCATGTGGCTCCTCGAACGAGTCTTGTCTGCCGGTCGCCGAGGCGAGCCGGGAAGTCCAACTGCACTACGCCAGCGCAGGTCCGCGCCGGCCTCCTGCTCGCGCTCGCGGTGGAGCGAAGCAGCGGGAAGCGGCGATCTGGGGATCGACCGAGTGACCGTCGGAGCGTCCCATGGGCGGCGCGGCCTTGGCAGGCGACGACCGTGATGGAGACGCGACCGAGGCTACCGAGATCTACGTGTCACGAGGGCGAACCTCGGCGACGACGAACCTCAGGACTCAGTGGATCCAGGGGACGGGCTTGGGCGGTGGGCTGTCGGTCTCGCGACTCGCGTCGTCGACGACGTCACCGACGGGGCGGGGAAACGTGGAAACCAGCGCGGGCAGCGCCGGCGGCAGCGGCAGGGTGCCTGGCAAGACGACGGCTTCCGCCGGCGGCTCCGGAGAGCGCTGCAGATCGTCGTGCGAAGGGGAGGAGGCGACATCGGCCGCGAGCAACGAGGTCCCGCACTTGCCATCGCCCTTGCCGAGGAAGCCGGCGTCGACAGGGAGCGGGGCCGGCTCGGCGCCGTACGTGGAGGCCGCGCGGTCGTCGCACAGCGGCGCGCCGGAGCGCGGGTCGGCCTGGAGCGGTGCCGACTGCAAGGCCGACTTCGTGTCGCTCGCGGCCGCATCGCTCAGACCCATCGCGGTGGACACCCACGCGGAGCCGACGAACGCGCCGAGGAAGGCGAGCGCGGCAACGAGGATGGCGACGGCCGGACGACGCATCGGCGTCACACTCTACTCCCCGATCGTCGATCGGCAAGGGAAATGGGTGACGTGGGCCGACCCGCGCGCGGCCCCCCGGGGTGACCCGTGGGGCGGGCGGGCGAGGTCGGCCAGCCGCGCTGGGGCGACAACCTGCGTGGTTCCGCGGGGTTGCCGAGCGGGTCTCCGAGGTCTCCTTCGCGCCCCCCCTCGGGCTCGAGGTCCGTCCCCGACGCGCCGAGCAGCTCCCGGTAGGCCGCGGCCTCGGCCTGGAGGAGGCCACCGGGGGCGACCGGGAAGGTGCCCGCGTCAGTCCACACGACGACGGCGGGATCGCCGTCGGTGGACGAGGCTTTTGGGTCGGAGACCACGTCTGCGGTGTGCGCGATGGGGACGAAGCGCTCCCCGGCGACGAGGCCGATCGCCGCGCGCACCACGGAGAACGGTGGGAGCTCGCGCGCGAAGTGATCGCCGGAGAGCTCCTCGATGGGTACGTCGTGCGAGGCCACCTTCGGTCCCTGCACGCTCGGTTCGAACACGAGCACGCGGAGCACCAGCGCAGGCTCGACGTCGCGGAACGCCCGGCGCGCGCGCGCCAGCGTGGAGGCGTGCACGTCCCACGCGACGTGGACCGCCGTGTCGTCGACCACCAGCGCCACGCACTCGTCGACGAAATCCGCTTCGAGGGGGGGGGGGGGCGGCGGCGGTGGCACGGACCGGGCACGCTCGTCGCGCGTCTCGAGCTCGGCGCGGAACTCGAGCGCCGCGCGGTGGTCGGGCTCGCGCCGCAGGATCGAGTCGACGATCTCGCGGGCGCGGCCGGCGTGCCCTTGCGAGAGGAACACCTTGGCGAGCGTGACCGTGGCGATCGGCTCCTCGGTCTGCGCGGCCTCGGCCTGCTCGACCGGGGTCGGCGCGGCGGTCGCCGCGGCGGTCGGCGCCGCTGCCACCGCAGGCTCGCCGTGCGAAGGCGGCGGGTCGTCGTCGGCGGGGCCAGCCTGCGTGGCGGCCGCGAGCACGCGGGAGAGCCCGACCTCGACCGCGTCGCGCAACAGATCGCGCGCCTTGCCGAGGAGCCCGCGCGAGCCACCACCGAGGCGCACGAGCTCGTCGACGAGCTCGAGGCGGGTGAGCTTGCGCGCCCCCTCGATGCCTTGCGCCTCGGCGCGGCGGACAAGGTCCTCCTTGGGGAGGGCATCGAGCTCGGAGCGCAAGGCATCGGACATCGCGGACGCTTCTTACCAGAACGGCCGCAGCGAGTCCTAGAACCAGCCGGGGCGCTGCGGAACCAGGGAAATCACCGCTTCGCGCGCGGTGGCGGCGTCGCGTTCGATCTGCGCCTTCAGCTCGTCGAACCCGGCGAACCGGCGCTCGTCACGGAGCCGCGTGACGAAGTGCACGCGGAGCCGCGCGCCGTACAGATCGCGCCGGGCCTCCGGCAGATCGAAGAGGTGCACCTCGACCGACGGCGCCGCGCCGGTCGCCACGGTCGGGCGCACGCCGACGTTGGCGACGCCGGTCGCGAGGTCGACGAACCCCTCTCCCTCGGCGAGATCCACGGCGACCGCGTACACCCCGTTCCTGGGCAGCGCCTCCTCGATCTCGCCGACGTTGGCGGTCGGGAAGCCGATGGTGCGACCGCGCTGGTCGCCCTTCCGCACCAACCCCTCGATCGAGTGGGGGCGTCCGAGCACCGCGAGGACCGTGGCGAGATCCCCGGCCGCGAGGGCCTCGCGCGCCCGCGTGGAGGAGTAGGCCCCCTGCCCGTCGGCCACCGCCTCCTGCACGAGGAGCGAGAAGCCGCGCGAGCCGCCGAGGGAGCGCAGCAGCTCGAGGTCACCCGTGCGGCGCGCGCCGAACCGGAAGTCGAACCCGACCACGACCAGCTCGGCGTGCAGGGCGTCGACGAGGACCTGGTCCACGAACTCCACCGGCCCGAGGCGCGCGAACGCGTGATCGAACCGCTGCGCCACCACCGTGTCGACCGACAGCCGCGACAGGAGCTCCACCTTGCGGGAGAGCCTGGTGAGCCGCGGCGGTGGCGAGGCGCCGAAGAGTGCGGCGGGGTGGGGCTCGAACGTCAGCACCGTCAACCCCCGCTCCCCGGCGGCCGCGCGTGCGCGCTGGATCACCTCGACGTGGCCTCGGTGCACCCCGTCGAAGTTCCCGATCACGACGACCTGCGCGCCCTCGGGCAGCAGCGGCGAACGAGCGTCGTCCACGAGGAGGGCCGCCATCGGGCGGCGCACCCTACTCGCCCCCCGCCCCGATGCAACCGTGGGGGGGATCCCCCCCACCGGGGGCGCCCGTTCCTGGGGGCAACTCCCCCCGTCCGCCCCTCCTCGCCACAGGATCGACGGAAAAACAAGCACGGCCCGCCTCTTGCTCTAAGGACACATCGGAGGTCCTGATGTCCCTCGCTCGCACTTCGATTTCTGGCCTGACCCTCGGTCTCCTCTGTGCCCTCGCGGCGGGTGCGGAGGGCTGCGGCAAGCGCGACACCGCTGGAAACGACGTCATCGGTGACGTCCCGGGCATCGTGTTCGCGAAGCGCGCCAACTTCGACAAGAACGGCGTGCCCGAGGTCGCCGGCGGCAGCGGGCAGGTCATCGACTACCTGCGCTACGTGCCGGGCGGCGGCGTCTACACTCTGTTCCCCCCGCGGGCCGACGGCAAGCTCGAGAACATCACGGCCCGCTTCCCGTCCGCGGACGTGAACGGCCTCGACGTCTCGTTCGACGGCAAGCAGGTCGTCTTCTCGATGAAGAAGACCGAGGCCGACCACTACCACGTCTACACCGCGAGCATCCTCGCCGACGGGGCCGGCGACCACAACATCAAGCAGCTCACGTTCGGCGACACCCGCGACGACGTGATGCCGATCTTCATCCCCGGCGATCGCGTCGCGTTCGTGACCAACGAGCCCTACACCGCGATGGGCACCCGCGCCGACGAGTACGAGCACGCCCGCGTCGTCTCGCAGATCGCGACCATCAGCGTGACCGGCGGCGACGCCGACCGGAAGCTCTGCGCGCAGAACCTGAGCCACACGGTCAACCTCTGGCTCCGCTTCGACGGCACCATCGGCTTCTCGCGCTGGGAGCACCTCGGCAACGTCAACGACGTCAAGCTGTTCAAGATGAACCCGGACTGCACGCAGATGCTGAGCGTCGCCGGTCAGTTCAACAACCCGGTCAACTCGCTGGTCCAGGTGCACGAGATCGCGCCGAACGTCATGGTCGGCATCGGCACCAAGCGCAACCGCACCCTGCAGTCGGGCGCGCTGATGCGCATCGACGCCCGCTACAAGGACCCGAAGAACGGCAACGTCACGGCCGAGAAGCTCGACTCCGACCACGCGAGCTTCGTGAACCTCACCCCGGGCGTGCCCACGGGCGGCGGCTCCTCTCCCATCGGTCGCTACCGCACGCCGAGCCACCTGCCGGACGGGCGCCTGCTCGTCTCGTGGTCCGACGGCTGGATGACCGACCAGAACGAGCTCGAGCAGGTGCCGCCGAACTTCGGCATCTACGTCTACGACGAGGCGAGCAAGAAGAACGTCCTGGTCTACGACGACCCGAAGTCCATGGAGCTCTACGCGCAGCCGATCGTGGCGCGCACCGTCCCGCCGGTCATTGGTGACCTCAACAAGAAGGTCGACCCGAGCACCCCCGCCGTCATCGGGTCCATCGACGTCATCCAGACCAACCTGGTCGAGAGCGTCAGCGGCGGTCAGATGAAGGACCTCGCCCTCGCCGAGGCCCTCAAGCAGGCGGTCGCCGTCCGCGTCATCGAGGGCTTCTCGAGCGAGATCGGCGCGCTGCCGATGTTCGGCCTCACGATGCACGAGGGTGGCGCCATCCTCGGTGAGGTCCCCGTGCAGAACGACGGCTCCTGGCTCGCCTCGATCCCGCCGTTCCTCCCCGTGCACCTCCAGCCGATCGACAAGTTCGGCCTCTCCATCCGCAGCCAGGGCCTCTGGATCCAGGGCATGCCCGGCGAGAACCGCACCTGCGGTGGTTGCCACGAGGCGCGCGCCGAGCAGGTCCTCCCGCGCAAGGGCATCGGCCTCACCGTCGCCCAGCAGAAGGGCCCGATGAACCTCGTCAAGCCGATCAAGGATCGCGAGGAGTACGGCTGGAACACCAACATCCAGCCCATCCTCGACGCCAAGTGCGTCAGCTGCCACGGCGCCGACAGCGCCCTCGCCAAGAAGACCTACCAGGTCATCGCGACGGACGAGAAGACGGGCAAGACCACCACCTACACGATCCCCTGGCTCGACCTCTCCGGCGACAGCATGACGGTCAGCTACGACATGGGCGTCTACGCCTTCTCCAAGTCGTACGTCTCCCTCTACTACCCGGCGCAGCTGAAGATGGGGGCCCGCGGCCTCAAGGTCGTCGGCGAGCTCCCGCCCGAGTGGATGAAGCCGGCCGACGCCCGCAACAGCAAGCTGATCCAGCACCTCAACGTCAAGGCCGACGACGGCAGCCTCGCCTGGGCCGGCGCCGTCGAGCACGACGTCGACAAGGGCAAGCCGCTCACCAAGGCCGAGAAGGGCGCGCTCATCAAGAGCGCCGACCTCGGTGGTCAGTGGACCTCCCGCCAGAACGTGAAGAACGCCACCTGCTGGAAGAGCGACGGCGCCGACAAGGGTGCCTGCAGCGACGCCAAGGCCGGCGGCGGCACCATCTACCCGTGATCCGAAGGCTCTAGAGGAGAACACGACAATGAAGAACCTGTTCCGTCTCGGCCTCGGTGCGATGGTTGCGCTCACCCTCATCTCCACGGGTAGCCGTGGAAAGACCGACGAGGGTCCGCCCGCGATGCTCCCCTCCGCGGCGCAGTTCGAGGTGATCTCGACGCCGGAGGCCATCAAGGACGTCGCCCTGCGCGGCTCCCCGATCGCGATCTGGGAGACCCTCGAGAAGGGCGAAGTCGGCGAGTGCCTCGACTGCATCGCCTACGTCGAGCCCCTGCTCTTCGACAAGGACGCGCACGTCCGCGAGATCTCCGCCTGGTGGATCCGCCGTCGCGTGTTCGGTTACGCCGAGGTCGCCCTGCGCGTCCGTGGCGTGCTGGCCTCCGACGCCGACCCGGTGCGGCGCGCCGCGGCCGCCAACGCGCTCGGTGAGTTCATGGATCCGGGTGGCACCAAGCTGCTCGTGACCGCCATCGAGAAGGACACCTCGCCGCTCGTCCGCGCCGCGGCCGTCGCCGGCTTGCGCCGCCTCAACGACATCGAGGGCGGCCCGGGCGTCACGACCGCCCTCGGCGACACCGACCCGGCCGTGCGCCGCGCGGCCGTCGAGGCCGCGACCCGCCTCGCCGGCTTCGGCGACGTGCCCTCGGTGGCCAAGCTGCTCTCCGACCCCGACCTCGTCGTGCGCGCCAAGGCCGCCGACGCGCTCGGCTTCTTCAAGAGCAAGGGCGCCATCGCGGGCCTGTCCGCGCTCGGCATCAAGGACGGCAACGAGGACGTGCGCATCGCCGCCATCAACGCCCTCGGTGAGATCGGCGACCCGGCGGCGCGCTCGATCCTCGAGCAGGCCCAGGCCAACGACACGAGCAGCCTCGTCCGTGACGCGGCGCGAATCGCGTTGCTGAAGCTGGCCCTCAGCGCGTGATCACCGTAGGATGACCGGGGTGCGCGCCCGCTCTTTCCGCTCCTCCTCGTTGATCCTCGGAGGTGCCGCGATCGTGGGCGCCGCGGCGGCTTCGACTTCCTGCAGTCGATCCGACGAGGCGCCCACATCGTCGTACTTCGATCGGACCATCCAGCCGATCCTGGGTGGTTCGTGCAGCAAGCAGACGACCGGTTGCCACGTCGCCGACCTCAAGGGCAACGCCATCGGCAACCTGGACACCACCTCGTTCGCCATGGTGGCGCGGCGTCGAGACCTGCTCACGACCTACGGCCCCTACGGCTCGCCCGGCCTCCTGCTCAAGGTCGCGGGCCCACAGCAGGTCGTCGTCTCCACGCTCGAGGGCACGGTCACGATCACGACCGACATCCGGCACGCCGCGGGCGCCGGCGTCGACGTCACCAGCGACGGCTACGCCACGCTGCGGCGGTGGATGGACAACGGCGCGACGGAGAACAACGTCGGCGACAGCAACAAGGTCATTCCCGCCGGCGACTGCAACAAGGCCATCCCCGTCGATCCGACCTACGATCCGAAGGTCGAGCCGCCCGCCTACGAGCAGTTCAAGTCCAAGGTCCAGCCGATCCTCAGGAAGTCGTGCGCCGCGGGCACGTGCCACGGGAGCCCCGCGTCGGCGCTCAACCTCACGTGCGGAGACACCGAGGAGCAGATCCGCTGGAACGCCTTCATCGCGGGGCAGTTCATCACCGACCCGGCCGAGGCCTCCGAGCTCGTGCGCCGTCCGCTCGACCCAGCGCGCGGCGGCGTGTTCCACGAAGGTGGCGTGGTCTTCGCGTCCAACGCCGACACCGGCTGGCAGGCCATCGCCGAGTGGGCGGCCGCGC
>JAEUKC010000060.1:0-4651 GCA_016794445.1 Myxococcales bacterium | reverse complement strand
CTCGGCGCGGACGTTGTTGGACCCGCAGTCGATCGCGTGGCTACGCAGGGCGACGAAGAGCGCGGCCTCGTCTCGCGACTCGACCGGCGCCGCCGCGGCGAGCACCTGGTCGAGCGTCGCGAGGCGAACGTCGTCTCCGGCGGTGATGACGCCGAGATCGGTGAGCGAGGCGCTGCACATGCCGCACGCCGGATTGGCGTTCACCGTCCAGCCGGCCGAGGAGGGATCCTCGAGCAGCGCGCCGACCTTCGCGTTGCACGCGACCGGATCCTTCGCCGTCGCGCAGGGCGCGCCGAGCGAGGCCAGGCGCAGGGTCTTGCCCGCAAGCCCCGAACCGACGCTCCGCGTGGCGAACGCGATGCCGTCGACGCCTGGTGAGAGGGTCAACCCCGTGTACCGCGTCGCCTTCGAGAGGTCCGTGCAGGTCGCGCGCTCCGGCATCTCGGTGGGCGAGGCGCCGCCGCATCCCACGGTCGCGCACGACCCGGCGGACAGCAGGAGGGCACGGAGCAGGCGGCGAAAGTCCTTCGGTTTCATGCACGACCGCTTCGCACGTTGCGTACCGCAGTGTTTCGTCGGTGAATTCCACCGACGGCGCGCGCGTGGCGCAACTTGGCCTACGACGGCGTGCACTCGGGTTCACGCGGGATGTGCGGCCCAGCCACGGCGGCCAGGCCACGCGAACCACCTGCATGCTCGACGCCCTGGGCGCGTTGAAGGCGACGACCGGCCCAGGGAAGATCGTCGTCTCGATCGACTTCCAGAACGAGACGTGAGCAGGAACCCGACGTCCCAGCGCTGGGACCCGCCCGGTATGCTCTGCGCCCATGGCCAGACGCCTCGCCCGCGGTCCCGACCTCGTCGCTGCGCTCGTCGCGGCCGTCGCCTCGCCCGACTCCCCGGTGGGGGAGGCCTCGCCGCTCGACACGACCGCGTTGCGTCGGGCCGAGGACCAGGCCGGCGTGGCGCTCTCGCCGTCGATGGCCGCGCTGTTCCAGCTCGACGCGGGCTTCATGCGCCGCGAGTACCAGTGGTTCGACGACCAGGGAGCGCTCCTCGCGCGACCGTTCGCCGACCTCGTCGCGGACCATGCAGGCGTGCTCGCCGAGGGCTTCTCCGACATCCTCTCGCGGTTCCCGGCGCACGCGCTGCCCCTCGACGCGGGCAGCGACTCGGCGCGGTTCCTCTACCTCGGCGATCCCGACCTGCTCGGCGAGTTCCCCGTCCTCGCGATCGACCACGACGACCTCCCTTGGCTCGGCGTCGAGGAGCCCGGCTTCGACGTCTGGCTCGCCAAGCGGCTCGGTGTCGCCATCGCGCCGACCAAGGTGGACCTCGAGGCGACGCACAAGCGCCTGTTCGGCCGGAAGGCCGCGTGGTCTCTCGACGAGCCCCTGCGCAAGGCGCCGAAACCCGTCGCCGGCGCGGCGCCCGGCAGCGTCAGCCACCCCGTGCCCGCGCGACCCAAGCCCGGCAGAGCGCGCAAGCTCACCGACAAGCAGCTCGACAAGGCTCTCACCGAGCGGGCAGGCGACGGCAACGTGGCCCGACTCGCGACGCTGATCGCCGATGCCAAGGAGCGCGGTCGACCAGGTTCGGCGCTCGACGCGGCGCTCGTCTCGGCCGCGCAGGAGGGGCGCGACGCGGCGCTGCGCATGCTCCTCGAGGCTGGCGCCTCGCCGGACGCGCGGGACTACTACGGGCAGGCCATCTCGCGCGCAGTCTCGTATCACGCGCCGCCGTCCATCGTGCAGATCCTGCTCGCGGCCGGGGCGTCGCCGAACGCGGCGTCGGTGAACGGGCGGACGGCGCTCTTCAACGCGCTCGAGCAGGGGGCGACCGCGATCGCCCACCTTCTCGTCGAGGCGGGCGCCTCCGTCGACCACGGGGACGCGAACGACATGCGTCCGCTCCACGTCGCGGCCGAATACGGCACGCCCGACGACGTCCGGAAGCTGCTCTCGGCCGGCGCCGACGTGAACGGTGGGAAGCACTTCCGCACGCCACTGTTGCTGGCCACGGAGCGCGGTCGCGAGGAGATCGTCGAGGCGCTGCTCGCCGGGGGCGCGGACACCGACCGAGCGAGCAGCTACCTCGGGCGCACGCCGCTGCACGCCGCGCTGGAGAACGCGCACGATCCGATCGCGGCGCAGCTGATCCGCGCGGGGGCCTCGCGCACCATCCGCGACGAGCGGGGCCTCAGCGCCGACGTGCTGTACGGTCCGGCCGGGGAGGACGCGATGGCGCTCGTGCTCCCCGAGGGGACGATCGACGGCGAGATCCGGTGCACGATCGACGTGTTCGTGCTGAACGCTGCCGGAATCCATCCCTCGCTCGTCCCCGGTCTCGCGCCCGCGGGCTGGGAGGTTCTCGCGGCCGAGGGCATCGGCGGGCCCCGCGCCCGGCTCGCGGTGGTCGAGGACGCGACGTCGATCGAGGCCCGCGTCGGCCCGCAGACGCTGACCGCGACGCTGCGCGCCGAGGCCGTGGAGCCGCCGTTGTTCGAGCTCGTCGCGCGTACGCTCCGCAGCGTGCGCATGTCGATGCGCGTTACCGCGATCCGATTCGAGCCGACGTCGGGTCCGAGGCTGGAGGGAGAGGCGGCCCGCGCCGTGCTCGCGACGGCGAGGATGCCCGAACGTGAGCTCGAGGTGCCGATCGAGGTCGGAGACGGCGAGCCCCGCGTGGTGTTCACGTTGTCGAACCCTCGACCCGCGCCGGGACCGGGGGACGCGAGCCTCGCGCGCGTGGGGCGCGCCATCGCGGCGTTCGCGGCGGCCGCGCCGCTGTGGGGCGGAGGCCCGCCGTTCCCACCCGTCGCCCAGCCCCAGTTCCACTGGGCGCCGAAGGGGGAGGTCAGCGAGCTCGCGGTCGGGTTGCACTGCTACGGCTCCGAGGGAAAGCCGCTGCCGAAGCTCCCGTGGAACGTCGCACCGATGGTGGCGACCCTGGCCGCGGTCTCTGCGCGGCTGCGCGAGGACGTGCGGTTCGTGCGGGTCCGCCTCGACGTGGGCAAGTGATACGGGCCACTCCGGCCACGATCGCTCGCTCGGGCGCGCCGCGCTGAGGCACAATGCGGCATGGGCTCTCGCGAACGCATCCTCGCTCGACGGGCCAGCTTCGTCGCCGCGGCCCTCGCGACCGTGAGCGTCGGGTGCTCGCGCAAGGACGAATCGGACATCGTGGCGCCCACGGAGGGCAAGCCGAAGCCTGCGCAGGACGCGGGGACGGAGCCCGACGTCGGCGTGGTGGACACCGGGTCCGACGACGTCGTCGTGCCCGCGATCTGCCTATCGGTCAGCCCCCGTGACGGCGGGTTCCATCCCTGCCTCTCGATGCCGAGGAAGGACGCGGGCCCCCCCCCGAAGCCGTGCCTGAAGGTGGCGCCGCCGGAGGACCTGTGAGGCGGCTCTGCGCGCCTCTGCTCCTCCTCGTCGCGTGCAGCGCGACGGGCGCGGACGAAGGAAGCCCGTCCGACGACGACGCGTCGCCGATCGACGCGAGCCCCGAGGCGGCGATCGACGCGAGCGACGCGAACGACGCGTCGGCCGACACCGCCGACGTGAGCGCGCCCGCCCCCACCGCGCTCGTCGCCCCGCCCGTCGCGAAGCTCGGCTTCCGGGTCGACGGCATGACCAACACCAAGGCGCCGATGCTGGCGGCCGTGGGCGGCGAGGTGCTCCTCGCGGGCACCGTGGCCAAGCTGAAGTCCGGCGCCGACGGCCGGGCGACGGTCCGCGCCAAGGCCCCGAGCGCCGCCGCGTTCGGCGCCCCGAGCGACCTCGGGGACGCGCGCGGTCAGCCGGACTACGCGGGCACGTCGATCCACGTCGCCGCCGACGGCGCGACGAGCGTGGCGTTCCTCGACCAGAGCGACGAGAAGACGCGCCCCGTGTCGCTGTGGTTCACCCGCCGCGACGCGAGCAAGGCGTGGACGACGAAGGAGAAGGTCGCGACGACGACGGACGTCACGACGCTCTGGTACTTCGTCGACCTGACCACCGCGCCGGCCGGTTCGTTCGTCTTCACGGCGAACAAGGACCAGAAGGTCCAGTACGCGCGCAACACCGGCGGCGGCTGGTCGGCGCAGGCGCTCGCGCACGCCGACGGCGTCGCGATGTTCATGCGGGCGACCACGCTCGCCGACGGGCGACCGCTGTTCGTGCACGCGTACGACGGCGCGTGGGCCGGGGCGTGGACCGGCGCCGCCTTCACGAGCGAGACCATCAACCCCGCGGGCGGCGCGCGCTTCCTCGCCGAGCCCACGGTCGCCGCGCTGCCCGATGGCCGCGCGATCGCCGCGTTCCGCTCGGTGGATCCCGGCATCTGGGTCGCCGAGCGCTCGGCCGCCGGGGTGTGGTCGCTGGGCAAGGTGTTCGACGACAAGGCCGAGGGGATCGTGGCGGTCGCGACCGACGCCTACGGCTTCTCGCACCTCGCGTGGACGAACGGCGCGAAGGTGCAGTACGCGGTGCGACCGCCGAAGGGGGCCTGGTCGACCCCTGTCTCCGCGGACGCCCCCACCACCAAGGCCGCCTCGCTCGCCGTGACGTGGGAGGGCTCGCTCTTGCGCGCCCACGTCGCCTGCGAGGAGTGGCCCGCGGATGCGCTCTTCACGCGCTACGTGATGTTCGAGGCCACGGCGAAATGA
>JAEUKC010000044.1:0-10450 GCA_016794445.1 Myxococcales bacterium | reverse complement strand
GTCAGCTGGGCTCGGCGACCCACGCGCTCGAACAGCGGCACGTCGAGCTGCGCCTCGAGCGTCTTGATCTGCTGCGAGATCGCGGAGACGGTCACCGAGCGCGCGGTCGCGGCCCTGCGGAACGTGCCCGTATCGGCCGCCAAGAGGAAGGTCCTCAGGAACTCCAGGTTGGCCATTCGCTCTACTGGAACACGGCCAGCACGGATGGCCATGACGGAACGCAGTCGGCGTCTCCCGCAGCTTCGAACCCCCACGCGTCCGGCTGGTGGATGCCGACCATGACAATTGTCAGAGCGTGGCCAGCGAGGTTGCGAAACCCTGACACGATGCGCGCGAAGTTCGCTCTCCTCGGGTGTCTCCTCGGTTGCAAGGCCTCGACCGAGGCCCCGACCAGCACCTACTTCGAGAGGGTGATCGCGCCCACGTTGCAGGGGTCGTGCGTGCAGCTCACCACCGGCTGTCACGTGGAGACGCCGAAGGGCACCGCCCTCGGGAACCTGGATGTGAAGACCTTCGCCGCCCTCGATCGGCGACGCGACCTCCTCGTCACCTACGGGCCCTATCCGCTCCCCGGTCTCCTGATGAAGGTGGTGGGGCCGCAGGTGCTCCGCATCGAGGGCCCGACCAGCACGGTGAGCGTGCTCTCGGACGTGCGGCACGCCGCGGGGGCCGGCATCGACGTCACGAGCGAGGGCTTCGCCAACCTCCGGCGCTGGATGGATGCCGGCGCCAGCGAGAACAACCTGACCACGAACCCGGTCAGCGCCAGCCCGTCTGGCCCTTGTCGGCCGAGCGTGCCAGGAACGCTGGCTGCGGGCGCGGATCCAGGCGCCGGCTTCGACACCTTCGTCGCCGAGGTGCAGCCCGTCCTCGCCGCCAGGTGCTCGGCGGGCAGCTGCCACGGGCACCCGCTCGCGGACTTCGCGCTGACGTGTGGCACCGACCCGACCCAGCACAAGTGGAACGCTCTCGCGGCGGCCGGCTACCTCTCCGATCCAATCGAAGGGTCAGAGCTCCTGCGCCGGACGCTCCCGGCGTCGGCGGGCGGGACCTACCACGAGGGAGGAGCGATCTTCACGGGCACCACCGACCCGGGCTATGTCGCGATCGAGAAGTGGGCCAAGGCCCGCGGGCCGGCGAAGGTAGGCGTCGACGAGGTCGGGTTCCGCTTCTTCGCCGATCGGGTGCAGCCCCTGCTGGCGCGCCGCGGGTGCATGTTCCTCGGCTGCCACGCCCCGACCATGTTCCACGAGTACAAGATCCGTGGAGGCTCGGGCGGTCGCTTCAGCCTCGCGGCGACGCGGCTCAACCACACCGAGTCGCTCCACATGATGGCGATCGACGCACCGGACGCGCGGGTGAGTCGGCTCCTCGCCAAGACCACCTATCCCGCCGATCCGGCGATCGACGCGCTCGGACGCGGCATCCATCATCGGGGTGGACCGCTGTTCGAGGACGTCGTCGGCGCGGATCGGGCGACCCCCGAAGCATGCGTAGGCGTCGACGCCGAGAAGGGCGATCTGAACACGATCCCCGGATACTGCGTCATCCTCGCGTGGCACGCGAAGGAGCGCGCCGCGGCGATCGCCAAGGGGATGGACGCGACACCGCTGCGCGGGATCGTCTACGTGTCGCGCCCGCCGGACGCCGACTTCGCCCAGGCCTTCGACACCTATCGACCCGGCGCGGAGCTGCACCTGCTGGAGGCAACGCTCGACGCCGAAGGACGCGCGGTGCCCGGGGCCGACCGCGACCTCACGAGCGGCTGTGGCCTGTCCGCGGCGACCGCCGACATCCGTCGACCGGCGGTCTCCTGGGACGCGAAGACCGTCGCGTTCGCGGCGCGCTCGTCGGCGACGGAGCCACTGGCCCTCTACACCATGGCCTCGGATGGCAGCGGCTGCGCCAAGCACGCCTTCGTCTCCGCGCACCTCGCGAGCCAGGACGGGATCCTGCTCCACGACTTCGATCCCGCCTTCTCGCCCGACGGGCGGCTCGTGTTCGCGTCCACCCGCGGCGCGATCGGGCAGAGCTCGGTCGACTACGTGGGGCCCACGCGCACGCCGACAGACCTGCTCCCGAACGCGAACCTCTACGTCCTCGAGAAGAAGGACGGCGCCGACTTCGTGCGCCAGATGACCTTCCTGCTCGGCCAGGAGATCGCGCCGGCGTTCAAGCGCAACGGGCAGCTCATCTTCTCCACCGAGAAGCGCGCGCCGGGCTTCTACCAGCTCGCCGCGCGGCGCCAGAACCTCGACGGCACCGACTATCACCCGCTCTTCGGCCAGCGCAAGAGCGTGGGCTACGAGCAGCTCGTCGACGTGAAGGCGATGTCCGACGGCAACCTGGTGGGGATCTTCAGCGACCGCGGTGCCAAGGGGAGAGGAGGGGCGCTGGGCGTGATCAACCGGTCGCTCGGCCCCGACCAGTTCGATCGTGACCCGAGCGACCGCACGTTCCTGCACTCGCTCTCGTTCCCGGACCCGAACACCACCGGCAAGCTCGGCAAGGTCGGCACGATCTACCGCGGCCCCGCGCCGCTCCCCTCCGCGTGGGTCGTGGTCAGCGCGGCGGACGGCGCCGATCCGGCCACGTTCGCGGGGGTCTACGGGCTCGTGCTGGTGGATGTCCGGAGCGGCAAGCGCGCGCCTCTGCTCGATCGCCCCGGACGCGCGCTGGTCGACGCCGCCGTCATCTCGGCGCGCCCGCCGACCGCGCCGTTCGCCCCCAACGCCAACGAGTTCCATGTCGAGCCCGGCGCCATGGACGCCGAGATGCGCAACGTCGACCTGCCGATGCTCGCCTCGCTGTTCTTCGACAATCGCCGTGGCGCGAGGACCATCCCCCTGCAGACGGCGGCGCTCGGCATCCTCGAGTCACTGCCACCCCCCAAGGGGATCACCTCGTTCGCCGAGCTCGATCCGCGCTTCGTGACCACGGATGCCTACGGACCGGCGTGGGGGGCTCGGCGACCGCTCGGCGTCGTGCCGACGTTCGGCGACGCCTCGATTGCCTACCAGATCCCGGGCGGCGTCCCGTTCGTCCTCGACCTGCGCGCGAGCAAGACCGCGACGCCGTTCGTGACGCAGCTCGAAGAAGGCCAGCTCTACCCGGGCGAGCGCGCCAAGGGCTCGTTCCGTCGCGGCCTCTTCGACGCCAACTGCGGCGGCTGCCACGGAGCGGTCAGTGGCAAGGAGGTGGACGTGCACCTGCGGCCCGATCTGATCACCGAGGCGTCCCGCGCCGTGTCGATCACGGCTCCGCCCACCAACTTGTTCTTGCCTCCCGGCGCACGCGGGCTCCCCCAACCGCCTGCGCTCTGACGGACTCGCCGTGAAGGAGGGTGGTGGATCGCGGTATCCTCGTTCCAGCATGAGCTACCGCAAACCGGACGAGAAGGACGAACGCGCCCTCGTCGCGAGTCAGCGCCTCGAGCGGCTCGCAGCGGAGGGCAGACGACGGCGGCGTGCACTGCTGCAGGCCAAGGGGATCGAGGATCTCGCGAACACGGCTGCCGAGCGTCGCCGAGTCGCACGCAACCTGGAACGGTCGGCGACCCGCGCCTCGATCCTCGCGAACCCCTGGTTCTTCGGGTTCGCTTCGCCGGCAGTGGCGGGCTACCTGATGCACCTGCTTCGTTCGTCTGTGCTGCTGGGCTGGGTGGGGCTGAGCGTGATGGGCATGCTCTGCTCGTACCTGGCGGGCCGAACCCTGGCGGGTCTCGCGGTGAAGCGGGAACACGGCTGGGTGTGCGGTCTGCCGTTCGAGCTGGCCAACTACTTCGGAGTGCTCGGTCAAGACACCGTCACCACCGTCACCGTGGCGCTCGAGTGGGAAGAAGTGCCGCCGCCGGAGTTCTTCGCCGACGTGGTGGCCGCGTTCGATCCCGCGGCGGTGGTGGTCAGCGGCGCGATCGAGCGTCAGTTCCTGTGCCTCGAGGGGGCTGGGCCCGTCCGTCGCTGGACGCACCAGCTGCTGGAGCGCGTCCTCTTTCCTCTCCACGAGACGCACCGACTCAAGCGGGCGGAGTTCAGCGCACCGCTGCCTGGCGACTGAGCCGGAGCGCGACTCACGGTACACGAGCGTCCTCGCCTCACCACGCGGACCTCGTTGTGCATCCGAGCCGCAGATTCTGATGGACGTCATCGCGCATCGCGCCACGGCGTGCGATTGGGCTCGGGTGTCTTCGACCCTCGTCCGTCGCATCGTCCTTGCGTTTGCCCTCTCCGCGCTCGCGGCGGCGGTCCTCGGCGGGCTCGGGCGACTCGGGCTCGTGCCCACGTTCCCGGTCTGGGCGCAGCGACACGGCGCGGCCATGGTTGGCTTCCTGGGTGTCGTCATCGCCCTGGAGCGTGCCTGGCTCCTCGGCAACGCACGCGCGCACCTCGTTCCGGCGGTCGGCGTTGGGGGACTCTTGGCGGAACTCGGCGGCGCGCCGTCCTGGCTCGGCCACCTGCTGCTCCTCTTCGCCGGAGCCGGGCTGGTGGTCCTCCAAGGGGCCCACCTGATGCGACGGAGGGGGATCGACAACACGCTCATGACCACAGGCGCACTGGCCTGGCTCGTGGGCCAGATGATCGTGCTGACCGGCGCGTCGCCCTCACGCGCCGTGCCCGCATGGGCGAGTTTCGTCGTGCTCGTCATCCTCGGCGAGCGTATCGAGCTCCAGCGTCGTGGTGATCAGGCGCCGCCAGCCGGGTTGGTCGCGGCGGGGTGGGCAGTGCTGATCCTGCACCTCATCGCTGGCGCGATGCACCTCTTGTGGCCGCGTTCGGGCACGAGCCTGCTCGGACTCGGCTGGTGCGCGAGTGGTGGGCTGCTGCTCTGGACCGACCCCGGCGTGCGCGCACCCGCACGGCCAGGGGCCGATCGCTACGTGGCGACCGCCTTGACCCTCGGCTTCGTGTGGCTCGTCGCGGCCGGGCTTCTCTCGATCGTGTTCGCTGGCATCGACGCGGGTCCGCTCTACGACGCGCGCATCCACGCGCTCTTCGGAGGCTTCGGGCTCACGCTGCTGTTCGCCCACGGCCCCCAGGTGCTGCCCGCGCTCGCTGGCCGCGACGGACTCGCGTGGTCGAGGCTTGCCTGGGCCGCGCTGCTGGTCCTTCAGCTGGGAGCGGTGGGCCGCGTCGTTGGTGACCTCAGCAGCCCGGGCTTGCGGGTGATCGGCACCGCGCTCCATGCCATGGCTCTTGGAACGTTCGTCCTGGCCATGGTGCGCGGGATGATCCGGCTCTCCGCGCCCAGCCCTCTGCGGTTCTGAGCGGGTTGCTCGCTTCGAGGGGACTCGGCCTTGAGCGAGCGAGTGCCCACCGCTCACCGCAAGGCCTCCCAGCCGCAGACACGTCGGGCTCCTCAGGGCTTGTACGACCGCACCTTGGCGATGAGGCCCTTGAGGACCTCGGGCTTCTGCTCCAAGTCGGCGGCGGCGGGCATGAGGGGGCTCTTGCCGATGCCGGCTCCGCCCTTCAGGATCGCGGTCTTGATCTGCTCGTCGGTGACGGACGCCTGCCAGGCGGCGTCGGTGTAGTCGCGCGGCTTCGGGTTGAGCGCGGCGGCTGCCGAGCCGGAGCCCTTGCCGTCGTCGCCGTGGCAAGTGGCGCAGCGGGTCTTGTAGGCTTCGGCCGCCTCTGGCGAGATCGCGCTGGCGGCAGCAGCAGCGTCAGGCTTCTTCTCGCAGCCAGCGGTCAGGAGGGAGAGCGAGAGGAGAGCGAGTGCGGTCACGATCTTCATGGGGTCCTCGGGTGGTCAGCCCCCGCTCTCGGCCATGCTGAAGACATGGAGCGAGCGGCGGCTCGGGTGGTGACTCTTCTTGTGGTTCACGACGTGGGTGACGACGGCGTCGAGCTCGCCTGCCTCGGTGTCCGCGAGCGAGACGGTGCCCGGCTCGTAGAGGCACCCGCGGAGGGTCCCGTCGCAGGACAGGCGCAGACGGTTGCAGCGGTCACAGAACGGCGCGCTCGCGGAGGCGATGACCCCGAAGGCGACGCCGCCGCAGGTGCTCCAGCGCTCGGCTGGCGCGCAGGGATCCGGGCGCCCGAGGGGCGTCGCGCCGAGCCGTTCCACGATCTCCGCGCCCGAGACGAATGCATCATGCGCGTACGCCGCTGCGATGCCAGTGTCCATCAGCTCGATGAAGCGCACCTCGACGCGGTGCTCCTCGGAGAAGGCGAGGAAGTCGAACAGCTCGTCGTCGTTGCGACCGCGCTGCACCACCACGTTCAGCTTCACCTCGTCGAGCACCGAACGAGCGGCGAGGGTCGCGCCGAGCACCGCGTCGAGCCTTCGTCCGCCCATCAGGTCGCGGTAGCGCTCGGGGCGCAGCGTATCCACGTGCACCGTGGCGCTGGACAGCCCAGCACCGTGGAGCTCGGCCAGGCAAGCGCCGAGCAGCAGGCCGTTCGTCGTCACGGCCAACATGGCGCTCGGCATCGCGGCGCGGAACTCGCGCACGATGCCCGGGAGGTCGGGCCGCTGCAGCGGTTCTCCCCCCGTGAAGCGAACCTTACTCACCCCGAGCCGCGCGAGAGCCGGCGCCATGGTGGCGTAGTCTCGGGTCGAGAGCCGCGCGCGCGCCGCCTGGGCGCGGGCGGGCTGGCAGTACCGGCAGCGGTACGAGCACTGGTCCGTCACGCTGACCCGGAGCGTCCACATCACTGGAGGACCGGAAGGCTCCCGCACTTCATCTCCCGCCGGCCTTCCTCGTCTGCGAAGTAGTCGAGCGGCGTGGGGGTGACGCCGAGGGCCCGGCACTCGCTCTCCACGAGCGACGCGCACCACGCGAGCGTCGGACCGTAGACCTCGTCGTCCCCCAGGCGGGCGGCGATGGCGGGCACGAAGCCCCCGAGGTGATCGGTCAGGAACTTGCGTCGCGCGTCGGACACCACCGCGACGCCCTCCTCGTCGCGGTGCGCCACGAGGTAGGCCTGCTTGGCGAGCAGCATGGCGTAGAACTCGAGCTCGACCGCGACGTGGTCGTGCATCTCGTGCACCTCGGTGGCGTCGAGGTCGAGGCCGAACGCGTGGTAGAAGCCGGCGAGATCGGCGAGGTCGTTGCCCTTGCTCATGCCGCGCATGCGGCCGTACTCCGTCTCGTAGAGCGAGACCCGCTCCTTGCCGTGGTCGAACAGTGCGATCCAGCGGCCGCGGAGCGCGTCGAGCCCCTCGCGCTCGAGAGCGGTGAAGAGGGCTCCCACGCCCTCATGTCCGTTGAATCCGGTGCCGATCGCGCGGACAGTCGCCGCGAACTCCTCGTCGGGGTACGCGGCGGCCATCGAGGCGAGGGCGAACTCGCGGGCGGTCGCTTCCAAAGGAGCGGTCATCACTGCACCTTCACCGGGGTCCACTGCATGGTGAGGCACTTGCGCGACCCCACCTCACCCTTGCCACCCTGCCACACCGCGAACGCGATGTTGCTGGTGCCGCCTGGCTTGAGCGTCGAGCCGCCGTCGATGACGAGCGGGCGTACGATCACGAGGGTCCACTCGCCGTTGGCCCACGCGCCCTGCGCCAGGCTGCCGTGCCCTTCCTGGACCGATGAAGTGGAGAAGCCTTCCGCCACGATCTCGTCGACGCCGGTCTTGGCGTAGGACTGGGGGTTGCCCTCGGCGACGCCCGGCGAGAACTTCTCGGCGGCAGAAGGGCTCCCGACCGGCGCCTCCTTGTACTCGTGCGGGTACATGTCGATGGACTGGTTCGGGTACAGGTCCTTGATCGAGGGCTTGCCCTGCTCCTTGTCGCGCTGGTACTGCGCGCGCCAGTGGAACAGGTGGACGGGCATGTCCTTGGCGCCCATCATCACAGGTGGCGGCGGCCCATCCCGGAGAGGGAACTCGAGCGCGAGGCCGTCCGAGAACTCGCCGAGGCGACCGGCTTCGCTCTTCTCCGTGTCCTTCCAGCGGAGCCGGAACGCGGCGCGCGTGCCGTCGTGCACGGCCTGGACGATGACGCTGTCCGTCGTCGTGGTCTCCGGACGCGGGGCGATCATGGGCTGCGCGAGCAGGGTCACGAGGCCCTCCGGCGCGTCCTTCCAGTAGGAGGCGGCGGGGTCGGGCTTCGACAGGTCCGCCGAGACCTTCTTGATCTCGAGGGTGGTGAGCGGCGTCGGCTTGGCTACGGGTGGCGCCGACTTCGAGCAGCCGAACGCGGCGAGACCGAGCGAGAGCGCAGTGGACAGGGCCCAGGTGGGGGTGTTCATCGTCGGACTCCGGGCCTCAGGGGGTGTTGTTGCGGATCGCGCCGAGCTTGTCGTCGTACGCGGCGCGCTCGATCACCGGCTCCACCACAGGGACCCGAACCAGCTCGGCTCCCTTGTCGTCGAACCCGACCGCCATGCCCTTGTTCACCTCGAAGCGGTGCATGATGCGGTCCGTGCTGCCGATGAGGCAGAGGAGCCCCTGGGCGACTGCGTCGTCCGGCAGCTTCTTGTAGCGTTCGATGGCCGCGTCGACCTTGGGCCCGAACATCTGCCGCAGGTACTCGCGGTCCGCGTGGATGGGCGGGATGTAGTAGATGTTGGGCTCGAGGCCGAGCTGCGGGTAGTAGGGCAGCGCGAGCCCGAGCTTGTGGATCAGGAAGTCGACGGGGTTGTCGTCGCGGGCCTTCTCGGGCGGGCTCACGAAGCCCATCACCCGGATCTTGCCGATGCAGTTCACCACGCACTGCGGCTGCACCCCCTCCTCGACCGCGGGGTAGCACCCGACGCACTTCTCGCTGGTGCGCGTGTGTGGGTTGTACATCGACTTCTTGTACGGGCAGGCCCGCACGCACTCGCCGTACCCCTTGCAGCGCGTCTGGTCGATGAGGACGATGCCGTCCTCGGGCCGCTTGTAGATCGCCTTGCGGGGACAGGCGGCGAGGCACGCGGGATACGTGCAGTGGGCGCAGGTGCGCGGCAGGTAGAAGAACCACTTGTCGTGGGGCATCGTCGCCATGTGCCCGCCGCCCTCCATCTTGGCGCCGGCGCAGTCGTCCTCGCCGACGTTCGGGTACATCCAGTCCTCGTCGGTGGGAGCGAAGTGCAGCACCCGTTCGTGGGCCGGCGCCGCCTCGATCAGGGTCTTGCCGAGGTACTCGCCCTGCTGGTTCCACTCCTGGCGACCGAGCTTCTCGAGCACCCTCATGTCCCAGCCCAACGGGAAGCCGCCCCACGGCTTGGTCTCCACGTTGTTCCAGAACATGTACTCCTGGCCCTTGCCGCTGGTCCAGGTCGTCTTGCAGGCGAGCGTGCACGTCTGGCACGCGATACACTTGTTGAGATCGAAGACGATCGCCCATTGACGGCTCGGACGACTGCCGTCGTACGGGTACTCGACCTCGCGCTTCAGATGCCAGTTCTTGACCTTCGACATGGTGGGTCTGCCTTCCTCACTTCACGCCGACGAACCGGCCCGCGATGTAACTCTTCATGCTCTCGCTCTCGTAGGTGGGGCGCATGCCAAGGGCGGCCGGGCGCCACAGGCTCTTGCCGTCGAGGCCACCTTGCCCGTTCGGTTCGACCTTGGTGATCTTGATGAAGGCCTCGCGCGGCGCGCCGACCGGGCAGTGCACGTCGGCCAGGAATCCCTTCATCATGCCCTGTCCGAACATGTCCTTGTGGACCAGGGTCTCGGTCATCAGCGTGGGCTTGAGCCAGGCGCGAGTCGCGCTCTGGTGCGAGCCGTATCGGTACATGGCCTGGTAGTTGGTGTCGGGGTTCTTGGCGAGGCCGTCGGGGCGGCTCTCGTGCCCCTTCACGCTGCCGAAGGTCGCGCCGTACATGTTGTGCCAGGTGCGGGCAACGTTGGGCGGCGTGCCGGGGTAGAACCGGACCCGGAGCATCAGTCGCGAGATCTTGGCCTCTTCCGAGCCAGGTTTCAGGTTTCTGTAGGGGCGATCTTCCGGGTCGGCGTCCACGTACACGTAGTCGCCGTCGTCGAGCTTCAGCGCCCGCGCGTCCGCCGGGTTGATGTCCATGTAGCCCTCGGTGATCGAGGGCATGCGCTTGTCGTGCCGGTAGACGTCGCCGAACGGCCCGAAGAGCACGCCGGTGAAGTCGGTGTCCACGGGGGTCGTGTGCGCGCCGTGCCGGTACTTGGGCGTGTGGTAGATGTGCTGGTAGCCCTTGGCCATCAAGGGGTGCTTCGACGCCATCATGGTGTCGACGCTCATCATCACGTGGCGCACCTGTCGGGTCTCGGTGGACACGTCCTCCCTCTTCAATCCGTAGGCCTCCGGCTGCTTGGGACGGCGTGCGGGGTGCGGCGCCGAGACGATGACGTTCGGCTCGTGGAACGTCGAATCGATGGGCTCGCGGTGGACGAGGAGGTTTTCGCCGCTGTCGATGAACTCGACCTCGGGCCGGTAGAACTCGAGCCGTCCCGACTTGGTGTGCCAGGGCTGCTCGCTCTTGGCCTGCTCGTAGGACGAGGCGCGGGGGTAGGTGCGGTTGTTGACCAGGGCGGGGATTCCC
>JAEUKC010000042.1:0-24222 GCA_016794445.1 Myxococcales bacterium | reverse complement strand
CGCTACCGGGTGATCGGACCGCTCGGCGAGGGCGGCATGGCGAAGGTGCTCCTCGCCTTCACGACCTCCGCGGCCGGCGTCTCCAAGCTCGTGGTCATCAAGCTGCTGCGCCCCGAGCTCGCAGGCGACGAGTCGTTCATCGACATGTTCGTCGACGAGGCGCGCCTCGCCGCGCTGCTCTCGCACGCCAACGTCATCCACACCTACGAGGTGGGCTCCGACGAGCAGGGGCACTTCCTCGTGATGGAGTACCTCGAGGGCCAGGCCCTGAGCTCGCTCTACAAGAAGCTCCCCCGCGACCGGATGCCGCGCGACCTGCAGCTGCACGTGCTCGGCGAGCTGCTCACCGGCCTCGACTACGCGCACGATCTCACGGATCGCAACGGACAGGCGCTCCACATCGTGCACCGCGACGTGAGCCCCCAGAACGTGATGGTGACCTACGACGCCCAGGTCAAGGTCCTCGACTTCGGCATCGCCAAGGCCATCAGCAACAACACCGCCACGCTCACCGGCACGCTCAAGGGCAAGGTCGCCTACATCTCGCCGGAGCAGGCCCTCGGGCAGCCCGTGGATCGCTCGGCCGACGTGTTCGCCGTGGGCGTCATGCTGTGGGAGGCCCTCGCGGGCCGGCGCATCAACCTCGGAACGACCGACGTCACCCTGCTCACCAAGCGCCTCGCGCGCGAGGAGCCCCGCATCCGCGACGTGGCCCCCGACGTCGACCCGCGCCTCGCCGAGATCTGCGACCGCGCCATGGCGTTCGAGGCCGCGGATCGGTACCCGACCTGCGGCGCGTTCCGCGACGCCCTCGATCCGTTCCTCCCCCCTTCCGAGCGGCGCGAGCGCACCCGCGAGCTCTCGACGCTCGTCCGCCAGCTGTTCTCGGACGAGCGCGAGAAGCAACGCGCGCTCGTCGACGCCGCCCTGCACGGCGCGAACCTCTCGGTGAGCGCGGTCTACCCGGCGCACCGCGAACGCACCCCGAACCGCGAGCAGACCCCGAGCCTGCAGACGGCCCAGAGTGTCAACCCCGCGCCTTCGAGCCCCGCCCCCCCGGCTGCGCGCTCGGGTGGGCGGGCGTGGCTGATCGGCGCCGTGCTCGCCGCGGTCGCGATCGTCGTCGGCGTGCGGATGATGCGCCGCGAACAGCCCCGTGACGCGGCCTCGAGCCCGAGCCCCGCGGTCAGCGCGGCCGCGCCCGCGAAGTCCATGGTCGCACCCGCCGACCCGGTGGTGATCGACGCGCCGGCGCCCGTCGTCGCCACGCCTCCATCCTCGCCTGCCGCGGGCACCCTCGTCGCCGCGCAGCCCGCGACGAACGCCAAGCCGGCGGTGGCGCCGAAGCCCACCGCGGTCGCCGTCGCCTCGACCGCCGCGGCCACCACGGTCGCTGCCGCCCCCACGCCGTCCGCCGTCCCGACCGCGACCGCGCCCCCGAAGAAGGGCAAACACACCATCGACGACAAGGACCCGTACGCGCCATGAAAGCCCTCCTCGGCCTCGCGATCCTGAGCCCGTGCGTGGCGGTCGTCGCTGCGACCCACGCCGGCGAAGACCCCAAGGTGGCCGAGGCCCGCCCGCACTTCACGCGCGGCGTCGAGCTCTACAAGGACGGTGACTTCCGTGGCGCGCTGATCGAGTTCCAGCGCGCCTACCAGATCGCCCCGAACTTCCGCATCCTCTACAACATCGGCAAGGCCAACCTCGAGCTGCTCGACTACCCCGCGGCCCTCGTCGCGTTCGAGCGTTACCTCGCCGAGGGCGGCGCCGAGGTGCCGACCGACAAGCGCACCGAGGTCGAGGCCGAGATCCCGAAGCTCCGGCAACGCGTCGCCTACCTCACCATCGAGTGCAACGCCCCCGGCGTCGAGATCTGGGTCGACGAGGTGATGGTCGGCAAGACGCCGTTCTCCAAGGAGGTCGTCGTCGGCACCGGCCGCCACAAGGTGTCGGTGAAGGGCCAGAGCCCCGAGGTCGTCGAGGTGGCGGGCGGGGATCACGCGACGGTGAAGCTCCGGGTCGACGTCAAGCCGACGCCGCTCGCGCCGAAGTCGACACCCAGCAGGACCGGTGTCTGGGTCGGGGTGACGGTCACCTCCGCCCTGCTCGTCGGAACCGGCGTCTTCGGCTACCTCGCCCTCAGCAGCCGGCAGGACTTCCGCAACGCCGCCGACGCGGGCCCGCTCAGCGCCTCCGACGTCGACGACCGGGAGCGCAAGATCAAGCGCTTCACCCTCACCACCGACATCCTCGCCGGGGCCACCGTCCTCGCCGGCGCCGTCACCCTCTATTACGTGCTGAGCCGCACGGATTCGGGCCAGCCGGACACGAAAGTGGGCTTCGGCCCAGGTTCCATCCTCCTGGAGGGCCGTTTCTAGTCACTGCTCTTGATTCGCCGCGCAAAGACGCGAAACAATTGACGGGTGCCGCCCTCGGACCTCCGACCCTGGTTCGAAGCGCTGACCGCTCGGCTGGAAAAGAACGATCACACGGGCGCGATCGAGTTTCTCGTCGAGCGCTCCGCCGAGCTGCTCGCCGTCCCGGGGGGTCCGCAGGCCCTGGTCGCGTTCCTCGCCGAATCGAAGGCCCACCAGGCGCCCTTCGATCCGTGGACCCTGCTCGGCGCGGCCGATCTCGAGGCGCTCTGTCAGTGGAGCTCCGAGCCCCCCGAGACACCGCTCCGACACGCGCTCGGCGCCTTCTGCCGCCTCGAGCTCGACCGGGCGCTCGAGACGGGCGCGTGCAGCGTGTGCCTGCACCCGGCGGGTCCCGAAGCAGAACCCTTCCATCGGCTCGCCCGCGGGTGCCACCACGTCGCGGCGGGGCGCTTCGTGGAAGCCGTCGCCGAGCTCGACGCGCTCTTCGAAGATCCCAGCGTCGAAGCCCCGTTGCTCCGCGTCGTGGCCGGGATCGTCGGGGCCCGGGCCGTGCTCCGCATGGGCGACGCCCACGAGGGTCGCCGCCGCTTCGCCGCGCTCCGATCGCTCACGAGCCCCGGCAGCGGCCTCTGCTCGCTCGTCGAGGTGCACGAGCTCCGCGCGATGCTCTCGGGAGGGGACGAGCTCGAGCAGGTGCGCACGCGCGCCGAGCAGCTCGCCAGCGGTGAACAGGCTGCCCACGTGCGCGTGCTCGCGCGGCGATTGCGGGCGTTCGCCGACGTGTTGCTCGGTCATCCGCCGAGCCGCGCCAGCTTCGAGGCCGGCGCGGAGGCCCACCTCGACGGCGCCGAGGTCGCGGTCCTCGCCGGCCACACCGTCGCCGTCGCGCCGCTGCTCGCGGTGGCCTCGTCGTGTGCGCGCGACGGGCGCCACTACCTCGAGGCGCGGGCGCGCATCCTCGCCGGGATCGCGTCGTTCGCCGAGGGGACGGCCGCGGCTCGCCGTCGCGCCGAGAAGGAGCTGGCCCTCGCCCGTAGGCTCTGCGACGACCGTGGCTACCAGCACCTCGCCGCGCGCTGCGACCTCGTCGAGGCCCTCGCTGCCGATCGGAGCCGCGATCCGACCGCCCACGAGCGGCGCCTCGAGACCGTCCTCGAGACCTCCACCACGGTCACCATCCTCGAGCGGCTCGCCGAGGCCGCGCTGCACCGTCGCCCGCTCGATCAGCTCCACGCCGGGGATCGTCAGCTGCTCGATCTGCTCGGCTTCGCCAGCCTGCCGGCGTTCAGCGTCGACGATGGCACCGGCGCCCGGCTCGTCGGCTCCCTCGATCTCGAGCGCTGGCAGGGCCGCGCCGATCTGGTGGTCGATCTCGACCGCGGCGAGCTCGTCGCCCGCAACACGGTCGTGCGCGGCCAGGCCCGCATCGTCTCGCTGCTCGCCCACCTGGTGAGCGCCGGCACGCGCGCGGTCGAGGCCGACGAGCTGTTCCGCGGCGTCTGGAACGCGCGCACCTACGCTCCGCTCCGGCACCGCAACGCGGTCTACCTCGCCATCGCCCGCACCCGCCGGATCCTCTCGCCGCTGCTGGGCGAGGCCCCGATCGTGCGCCACCCGAACGGCTGGCGGCTGCGCGAGGACCTCTACGCCATCGTCGTGCGCGCGATGGCCCCGCTGCCTACGGCGACGGCGCGCTCGTCAGGTACGTGACCGTCTTGGCCTTCACGATGACGGTGCGCTTGGCGTAGAGCTGCCCGAGCGCGTTGCGGCCCGTGAGGGTGACGTTGCCAGGGGGGACGTTGACGAACCCGCCGAGCCCCGTGGCGTCGGTCGCGAGCGCGTCGGTGTTGGGCAGGCCGCCCTCGTAGTAGTAGCCCTTGGTGTTCGGGCCCTTGAGCGAGGGCGACAGCGAGACCCCCGCCGCCGTCTTCCCCTCGCAGTCGAGGCTCTGGCTGAGGAGGTGGCCCGCGGTGTCGTCGACCGAGCCGCCGACGAGCGCGAGCAGCGCGTCGATGTCGGTCTTGGAGAGCGCGTGCAGCGGCTCTCCACCCGCCTTGACCGAGTCCTGGTCGTCGTAGAGCGGGGGGCTGACGATGATGGCCGGCATCAGCGGCGCAGGCGGGGTGGCCTTGAAATAGCCGTCGAATCCCCGCGGGACGGTGAGCGCGAAGATGCCGTCGGTGTCGGTGGTGACCTCGGCGGTGATCGGCTTGGTGCACTCGGGGTCGAGCTTGCCGCACGCCACGAACACCACGCCCTTCACGGGCTTCTCGCTGATGTCGACGATGCGGTTGCGGGTCGTGCGCTTCTCGCCGGTGGTGTCGAGGGGCCAGCTGATGCTGCCCACGCAGCCCCACGGCCCCGCAGGCACGGTCTCGCTCGTGTCGGCGCTGGTGTCGACGGCCGTGCCGGTGTCCGACTTGCTGCCGGCCACGCACGCGCCCTGGTAGCAGGTGGAGCCGGCCCACGCGGGCCCCTTGCTCGTGCAGTCGCCGTCGGTCGAACACTGGCCGAGCTCGGCGGGTACGATCAGGGTGCAAGCGCCCGCGAGCAGGAGCCCCGAACCCAGCGCGACCCGCACGACCGATCTCGACACCCGATCAGGGTATGTGCCGCCGCGCGGCGTCGATCTGTCGCGCTCTGTCGCGGTGGCCCGGCCGGTGCGCTACCAGGAGGCATGCGACTCGGCGAGCTCGATGTGCAGATCGTGGGCCCGGTCGGCGGCCAGGGCCCGGTGGTGGTGCTGCTCCACGGGTTCGGGGCCCCGGGAGACGATCTGGTCTCGCTCGCCCGCGTGCTGCGCGCGCCGCCGGGCACCCGCTTCGTGTTCCCGGTCGCGCCCATCGATCTCGGCCGCGCGTACGCGGGCGGTCGGGCCTGGTGGTTCATCGACCTCGAGGCGCGCATGCGCGCGGGCGGCCGGAGGGACGTCCGCGAGGTCCCTGAGGGCCTCTCGCGAGCGCGCGCGCTCGTCGACGGGCTGCTCGACGACGTGGCGCGCACGCTCGCCCCCGCCGAGGGTCAGCTCGTCCTCGGGGGCTTCTCGCAGGGCGCGATGCTGGCGCTCGACGTCGCGCTGCGCTCGGACCGCGCGCTCGCGGGGCTCGTGCTGATGTCGGGCACCCACCTCGCGGCGGACGAGTGGGCCGCCCGGCTGCCCGCGCGGCGAGGCCTGCCCGTCTTCATGAGCCACGGCCGCGACGACGAGCTGCTCCCCTTCGCGACGAGCGAGGCCCTCCGCGACGTGCTGACGGCCGCCGGGCTCCCCGTCACGTGGGTGCCGTTCGGCGGGGGCCACGGCATCCCGGAGCGCGTGCTCGAGGGCGCCGGAGACTTTCTCGAGACGACGTTGGGTGGTCAGTAGGCCCAGGAGAGGCCGACGCCGACCACCTGGGCGCTCGCCGTGTAGCGACCGCCGTTGATCTTCACCTGACGGTCGTCGGGCGGGTCGTTGGCGCGGATGGCCTTCACCTTGGTGATGGCCGCCGATCGCGGATCGACGTCGACCGCGAACCCGAACGTCCACGCGAGCACGGTGTCGAGCCGCAGCGTGCGCTTGTCGCCGACGTAGATCGAGGCGCCGATCGCGGTCTGCACCTTGTCGACGTCGACGGTCAGCACCGAGAGGTACTCGGCGGGCACCGCGCTGCGCTCGAACGAGGCGCCGCCGCGGATCTGCATCGGGTATCCGCCGAGCGAGAAGGCGCGCTCGAACCCGCCGTGGATGCTGAACGTGTCGCGGAACCCGCGGGCCTGCGCGAGCACACCCACCCGGTATGGGTCGGCGAGCCCTGCCACGTTGCGCAGCTGGATGCCGGAGCCGATCGGCGTGATGGAGATCTGGTCGTGGATCGACCAGCCCTCGTAGAAGATCGACAGCTCGAGGCGGGTCTTCTTGCCCTCGCCGAGGCGGGTCTCGAGGCCGCCGCGGACGATCGCGGGGAGGCGGAACTTCACCTCGGCCTCGCTGCCCTCGACGTAGGCGTTGCGGAACATCTCGGCGCCCGGCAGCCGGATCTCGCTCTTGGCGCGCGCGGAGATCCAGAACGGCAGCTGCGCCGAGAACCCGAGCCGCACCTCGGCGCCGGGCTGGTCGGAGACGATGGCGATGGCGCCGACGTTGGCCGACGGCGCGACGATCGGCCCCACGGTGAGCTGCGCGGTGGCGTCGTACTGCGGGTCCTCACCGGCGCAGAGCAGGTTCTCGGGCGGACACGCCGAGAAGGCGAGCCGCGAGGCGAACGTGCCGGTGAGCATCTGCACGCCGAAGCCGATGGTGAACTCCTTGATCGGCTGATAGCTCGCCCACGCGCCGAGCACCGCGAGCGCGGAGCCGTCGAGGGTGAACAGCGAGTATCGCTGCGGCGGCGGCACCTTCTTGCCGCGGAACTCGATGTCGGTCTCGGGGTACGAGGTGAGCGCGGCGTACGGCGCGAGGACGCCGATCGCGAAGTTCATCTTCTCGACGCCGAGGTTGTTCGAGACGGCGAGGGTCGGCAGCGGCAGCACCGGGGTCGTGCCGCTCACCTCGGGGTAGTAGTTGGTGCCCTGGATCGTCTCGTCGCCGGTGGCCGGGTCCTTGACCAGCGTGCGGCGCTGGAAGCTGGTCGAGTACCGGAGCCAGCTCGCGTCGGCGAGCACTGCGTTTCCGGCGAAAGCGATGCCGGCCGGGTTGTACCAGATGGATCCGAGGTCGTCGGCGCCCGCCACGAAGGCCCCGCCGCGGCCGATGGGGCGCACGCCGCGGTCCGAGAAGTACAAGCCGGCGGCGGTGGCGCTCGAGGCGGAGGCGAGGACAAACGAAGCGGCGAGCGCCGCCGACGAGAGGCGACGCCCGAGGGCAGAGTGGTTCATGGAAGGTTGCGATTCTTGACGATGGTGTACAGCTGCTCGAGGCCGCGGGTCTTGTCGCTGAGGAACTCGTGGACGTTCTTGGCGACGCTCCCGTAGTCGGGCGGGGCGAACGGATCGGCGGCGCCGGTCGGGTCGGCGCGGTGGATCTCGGCGACCACGTCGACGAACACCTCGATGGGCGCGGGCTCGCCCTTGGCCATCGGGGTGACCGCGTTGGCGAGGATCTTCGAGAGCACCCGGCGGCCGCCGTGCGCGGCGCCGAAGTCACCCTTCTCGAGCGCGGAGACCCGCTGCAGGAGGTCGAGCGAGCGCTTGGTCGCGCCGTCGGGCGCCGCGGCCACGGCGAAGGCGTGGAACAGCGGCACGAGGTTCTGGTCGTCGGCGAGGACCTGCAAGAGGTCGTTCGACGCGGTGAGCACGCTCGGCAGCGCCTCGTTCTTCGACGCCTGGTCGGCGAGGTACACGAGCAGATCCTGCACCGACGTGCGCGCCTTCTCGTCCGCGTAGATCTTGTCGACCAGATCCATGGCCGTCGCGAAGGTGGGCCCGGAGAGCGTCTCGGTGAACGAGTTGACCAGGCCGGTCTTGGCCCAGGCGTCGAGGTCGCCCTTGGCGCGGTGCTCCGCGAGGCGGTCGGCGATCAGGTCCACGAGGATCGGGGTCACCGTCTGCACGCCCTTGTTGCGCATGGCGGACTTGGTGAAGTCGCCGCCGGGGGCGTCGATGGTGAGGAACACGTCGACGATCTTGCTGCGCGCCGCGCGCCAGGTGGCGTGGTCCTTGTCGCCGCCGGTGTAGGTCCAGCGCGCGTCGAGGCCGTTGATCCCGTTGGCGAACAGGTAGAACAGCGTGACCTGGTCGACCTTGCGGCCGTCGTTGAAGGTCGTCGAGGCGCTGCCCTTGCGATCGACGAGGCCGGCGTTCTTGGCCGGATCGAGCAGGTCGCCCACCAGCGAGGCGAGCACGTCCTGCGCGTTCTTGCCGTTGACGGTCATCGTCTTCGCCGTCTTGCTGACCGCGTTGAGCGCGGGCAAGAGGTCGCTGCCGAACGCCTCGGCGAGGATGCCCTCGTAGGCCCGCGCGTTGGACTTGTAACAGAACTTCGGGTTGCTCGCGGGGGTGCCCCCATCGACACACCGCACCGGGTTGCCGCCGGGCGACCAGTAGCGGTGGAGGATCTGCATGATCTGCAGGAAGTACCGCTCGCGCCCCTTGCCGTCGGCGCGCTTCTTCACGAACGGGAGCACGACCGGCTGCAGGCCCTTGAGGGCGTCGAACGCCTCGCCCATGAAGATCGTGCCGCGCTGCCGCTCGCGGATCAGCTCCGCCTCCGACGAGCACTTGCGCGTGCCCTTGCTGCCGACGAGCGGGCAGACGTTGCTCGGGATCGGGTCGGTGAGGTCGCTGACGAACTTGTTCGGGTTGCGCCACATGACCAGGCGGTTGAGCGCCTCGATGGTCGGCGTCTGCTTGAGGCCGGTGATGCCGGACGAGCCCTCGAGCAGGTTGTCGACGTTGCCCGAGCCGATGATGGCGTTGAGCGCGCTCACGAGGCCGTCGGTGACCGGCAACTTGCAGCGGTCCTTGCCCGAGATCTCGTCTTTTCCGCCGGCGATGCACCCGAGGTAGAACTCGGCGAGGTCGGGGACGTTGAGCACCTCGCACTCGTCGTAGGTGCCGAACAGCGGCAGCTTGACCGAGATGGGGCCGAGCTTGGTGTTGATGGTGGCGCCCGGCCGGTTGCACGCGCGCACGCCCCACGCGTCGCTCATCAGCGAGAGGAACCGCTGGAACAGGCTGCGGTTGGTCTCTGCGTCGGCCGCGCCGAGGTCGGTCTTGGCCTTGGGGTCGCTCTTGGACCCGCCGCCCGTGACGTTGAACCACGGGTCGTTGAGCTGGGGGCACTTCGAGTCCGGCTTGCTGTCCTTCGCCCAGCACGTGTCGGCCGCGGGGTTGTAATCGATGACGTCCTTGTTCGCCGCGAACAGCGCCATGCCCTTCGGCAAGAGGAGGACGTTGTCGTTGGCGAGCGCGTCGAGGACGTCCTTGAGCACCGCCGGCTCGGCGGCGATCTGCGCGGCGACGCCGGCGAGCTCGTCCCAGAGCGCGGCCTTGTCGTCGAGGTCGACGGCGGCGTATTCGGGCTTGTTGGCGATCTCTCGGAGCTTCATCACCGCGCCGAGGAGGCGCGCGGTCTCCGCCGGGTGGTCGCGGGTGAGCTGCTTGGTGAGCTCGAGGTAGTCGTCGACCTTGGGCAGCGCGAGGAACCGGCCGAAGGCGTAGACGAGGTCCGCGAGCGGCGCGTTGCCGACGTCGAACTTCTTGTAGGGGAGCGTGAGCTTCTTGCCGGCGTGGTCCGGGTCGTCCCAGGTCCCGGTCGCGTCGACGCGGTCGCCGAACTGCGCGCGCCCGACGTGCAGGAAGTCGAGGAGCGGTCCCGTGGCGGGCGCGGCGAGGGTCTTGGTGTCGCGCAGCAGCGCGTTGAGCATCGTGCGCGAGGCGTCGCCGTAGCGGTAGAGCGGCGCGCCGCCCGCGGCGACGAGCGCGCGACCGGCCGCGTCCCGCGGATCCTTCGCGCCCTTGAGGCCCGAGACCTCGAGGTAGGCGAACGGGCTCGCGAACGTGAGCGGCTTCTTGCTGCCGTCGACGAAGCGGCCGAAGTCGTCCACGTCGGGCAGGCCGTCGCCGTCCTTGTCCACGGCGCCCGCGGGGAGACCGGTGAAGCTCGCGAAGCCACGCCCGTCGCGGAACAGGAAGGGCAGTGTGGCCGCGCCCGCCTCCGCGTAGCCGTCGGCCCAGGTGGGCGCGAAGCCGGCGGGGGGGGCGTCGACGAGCAGGTTGCGGAGGATCTCGCTCGTGAGCTTGGGCTTCTGGTTGGCGAGGCCCGAGAACCGATCGGTGTAGCCCGTGATGGGCTTGCGAGCGGTGGGCAGCGTGGCGGTCGCGAGCTCGAGCTGGGCGACCTCGAGGACCTTGCGCAGGTCGGGCTCCGCCGAGCCACCGGCCCCGAGGACGCGGATGGCGTCGTCGGCGAGCGCGTCGAGCTTTTCGTAGGCGAGCACCGGGCGGGCGGCGCCGAGGGCCACCGGCAGCGAGCGATACCCCTTGCGGCCACCGATGCGCGCGAGCGCCGCGCGGAGCTCCACGCCGCGCTGGACCTTGGCCTTCTTCACCTCGGGCTCGACGCCGTCGTCGGCCTTGCCGTCGTAGAACACCGTCTGGAAGATCGCCGACAGCGTGCGCGTGGACTCGGGGAGCGTGTCGTCGTCGTAGAGCGGCGCGAGCGCCACCATCAGGTCCTGCAGGTCCTTGTGCGACGAACTGCCGTCCGGGTTCTTGACGTCGGGGAACGTGGCGTTGAACGCCTTGATCAGCTGCGGCCGGTAGCGGACCATCACCGCCACCTTCGGCGGCATGGGCTTGTCCTCTTCGGCGTAGTCGTTCGCGTAGGTGCCGTCCGCCGTCGCGTGGCAGACCGCGCGCGACTTGCGGCCCTCGAGGTCGGCCGGGTCGGCGCCCGCCGCCATGCGATCGCAGAGCGCGGCGTAGAGGTCGTCGCCGAGGGACAAGAGCGCCCCGGAGCGCTGCTTGGTGTCGAACTCCTGGGCGCAGGACGCCCCGAGCACGGAGAAGGCAATCACCGAACCGAGACCCGCGCCGCGCAGGCCTCGTGAGAAGGATCCAAGCCGCATATTCGTCCCCTCGCCAGGCGAAATCGAACGGGATTCAGCATACGCGAAGACCTGGACCCGGGCGAGCCAGATTCGGCGGCGGAGGTGAGGGCAAGAGGGGTTTGCCAGCCCGCCGCGCCGGGCATAGCAGGCTGCCCATGGATCTCTCCCACATCCGCACCTTCGGCGTCGTCGGCGCCGGTCAGATGGGCCTCGGCATCGCGCAGGTCGCCGCGCAGGCGGGCTTCACGGTGCTCGTCTCGGACGCCAACCTGGAGCTCGCCCAGAAGAACCTCGCCAAGCTCGGCGGGTCCCTGGACAAGCTCGTCGAGAAGGGCAAGCTGCCCGCCGACGTGCGCGCGGGCATCGGCGCGCGCCTGCGCGCGGTGGCTGGTCCCGCCGACTTCGCCGAGGCGGACCTGGTCGTCGAGGCGGCGACCGAGCGGTTCGACCTCAAGGTGCAGCTGCTCGCCTCGGTCGACGCCGCCATGAAGCCCGGCGCCATCCTCGCCACCAACACGAGCTCCATCTCGATCACCAAGCTCGCGGCGGCCACCAAGCGCCCCGAGCTCGTCGCCGGCATGCACTTCATGAACCCCGTCCCGCTCATGAAGCTCTGCGAGATCGTGCGCGGCGTGCAGTCGAGCGACACCACCGTCGCCACGGTCACCGCCCTCGCCCAGAAGCTCGGCAAGACCACCATCGTCTCCAGGGACGCGCCCGGCTTCCTCGTCAACCGCGTGCTCATCCCGCTCATCAACGAGGCTTGCTTCGCGCTGCAGGAGGGCGTCGGCACCGCCGAGGATCTCGACACCGGCGCCAAGCTCGGGCTCAACCACCCGATGGGGCCGCTCGAGCTCGCCGATCTCATCGGCCTCGACACCTGCCTCGCGATCGCCGAGGTGCTCCACCAGGAGCTCGGCGACGACAAGTACCGGCCCGCCACCAACCTGCGCAACCTCGTCGCGGCGGGCTGGCTCGGTCGCAAGACCGGCCGCGGCTTCTACGACTACGCCAAGAAGTGACCCGGTGTGAGACCCGTGAGCCCGGAAGTGACGTCGCGAAGGGGCGCAGCGCCGTAGCGGCGGCACGTAGGGCGAACAGAGCAAGCAGTGTGTAGGTCCGTTCGCGTTGACGGTACCTCTACCGAGAGGTACTTCGCACAGTCGCTGGAGCGGCCGCCCACGAGGCGGCCGCAGTTCACTTCACGCTCCGTTCACCGAACCCCAGCCAGAAGGTAGTCCGCATGTCCGTCTCCCAGCCGCGTCGCAACGTCAGCAAGGCCCAGCTCCTCCGCGAGCGCCTCGCCAAGCCGGGTCCTCTGCTCGTCGCCGGCGCCCACCACGGCCTCTCCGGTGTGCTCGTGGAGCGCGCGGGCTTCGACGCGATCTGGGCCAGCGGGTTCGAGATCAGCGCCTCGTTCGCCACCCCCGACGCGAACATCCTCACGATGGGCGAGAACGTCGCCGTCGCCGAGGCGATCGACCGCGTCACCGGCATCCCCGTGATCGCCGACTGCGACAACGGCTTCGGCAACGCGATCAACGTGATCCGCACCGTGCAGGCCTACGAGCGCGCCGGCATCGCGGCGATCTGCATGGAGGACAACATCTTCCCGAAGCGCTGCTCGTTCTACGCCGGCGTCAAGCGCGAGCTCGAGTCGGCCGAGGAGTTCGCCGGCAAGATCAAGGCGGCGAAGGACGCGCAGCGCGACGAGGCCTTCGTCGTCATCGCGCGCACCGAGGCGCTCATCGCGGGCTGGGGCATGGACGAGGCCCTCAAGCGCGGCAAGGCCTACGCCGACGCGGGCGCCGACCTCGTGCTGATCCACAGCAAGAGCAAGTCGCCCGACGAGGTGCTCGGCTTCGCCAAGGCCTGGAAGGAGCTCGCCCCCAAGACCCCGCTCGTCTGCGTGCCCACCATCTACAAGGGCATCAGCGCCGAGCAGCTCCACGACTCGGGCTTCAAGGTGGTCATCTACGCGAACCACGCCCTGCGCTCTTCCATCAAGGCCATGCGCGACACCCTCGGCGCCATCGCCAAGGAGCACAAGGCGGCCGCGGCCGACCCGTGGATCGTCTCGCTCGAGGAGGTCTACGACCTCGTCGGCGTCGACACCATGAAGCACCAGGAGGAGTCGTTCCTCCCGGCCGGCGGCGAGCGCGTGAACGCGGTCGTCCTCGCGGCGGGCAGCGGCAAGGCCGTCGGCCCCGTCGGCGCCGAGATCCCGAAGGCGATGCTCGACCTCAAGGGCAAGTCGATCCTCGAGCGCCAGGTCGGCGCGCTCAACACCCTCGCGGTCAAGGACATCGCGGTCGTGCGCGGCTTCCAGGCCGCCAAGATCAACCTGCCCAACGTCCGCTACTACGAGAACACCGAGTACGAGACCACCGGCGAAGCCGTCTCGCTGCTCAAGGCCTCGGCGGAGATCGTCGGCCACAGCAAGACCGGCGAGGGCCGCTCGCTCGTCCTGTACGGCGACATCCTCTTCGACACCGTCATCGTGCAGAAGCTGCTCTCGGCCGACGCCGACATCGCCATCCTCGTCGACCGCACCCTCGAGCAGGCGCGCGCCGAGATCGAGGCCCGTCCGCGGCTCGACCTCGTCCAGCTCGCCAATGCCCCCGCCACCACGGGCGCCCGCGCGATCTCCGCGAGCGGCGACCTCCCCGACGTGAAGCGGGTCGGCCAGCAGATCGCCGTCGCCGAGGCGCACGCCGAGTTCGTCGGCATCGTCATGGTGACCGACAAGGGCGCCCGCGCCCTCGTCGAGACCTACCAGCGCGCCCTCGAGGCCGGGAAGAAGTTCGGCGAGGCCGCCGACCCCAAGACCGCGTCGCTCCCCGACATGCTCCAGGCGGTCATCGACGACGGCAAGGTGCCGGTCAAGGCCGTCGAGACCTTCAAGGGCTGGATGGAAGTCGACACCTTCGAGGACTACCAGCGCGCCTGGGCCGCCGTCGCCGGCTGACGGCCGACGACCCCGCGGCCGATCGAGCGCGAAGGGCGCCGCTCCCCTGGGAGCAGGCGCCCTTCTTCGTTCCACCCACCACGACGCGCGCGGCCGAAGCCACGCGCGCCGCGGAGGCTCAGTTCACCTTGATGTCGGAGTCGAGCGACTTCTTCTCGATCAGACACGAGTCCTTGTTGCACACGCCGAACGAGAGCTCGCCGCCGACCTTGGTGGCGCCCTTGGCGGGGGTGAACTTGACCGTGAGGACCATGGTGCAGCTGTCCTTGGAGTCCTTGCTGCACTTGGTGAGGGCGAAGGCCGAGGCGTCCTTGAGCTTCTCGATCTTGGCCTGGGCGTAGGTGACGTTGGCCGACTCGAGGACCTTGAACTTGCTCGGGAACTCGTCGTTGACGTGGTACTCGCCCTTGGTCTTGACGATGATCTGGAACGTGCCCTCCTTGCCCGCGGCGTAGGAGGCCTCCGGCTTGAGCTCGAGCTTGTAGTTGGTGGCGTCGACCGAGGCTGCGCCCACGGGCGGCGCGCCAGCGGGAGAACCCACGGCGCCGGCAGCGGCCCCCGCGCTCTTGTCGCACGCGACGACGAAGACGGAGAGGCCGAGGAGTGCCGTGCTGGAGACGACCGCGATGCGCTTCATGGTGTTCATCGATAACCTCGCCGGAGCGACCTTTCCAGTTGCTGTCCCACTTCTTTCTAGAACGACGGGAGGGTCGGTGGGTTGATTCACCCCCTCCATCGCGCTCCGGCTGCCGTTCAGAACGGAATATCGTCGTCGGTGCCACCCCCGCCGCCGCCACCACCCCCGAAATCGTCGCCGAAGTCGTCGGCGGGGGGCGCCGGACGTCCGCCCCCTCCACCCCCGCCACCGCCGCCGCGCTCGAAGCTCGGACGCTCGTTGCGGAAGCCACCGCCGCCGGCACCACCCCGTGGACCGCCCGCGTCGTCGCGAGCGCCGCCGCCGCGGCCCCCGGCGAGGATGATGTTGTTGGCCACGATGTCGGTCCGGTAGTGCTTCTGGCCGTCCTTCTCGTAGCTGCCGGTCTGGATGCGGCCCTCGACGAAGATGGTCGAGCCCTTGGACAGGATCTTCTGCAGGGCCTCGCCCCGCTTGCCGAACACGACGACGTTGTGCCAGTCGGTCCGCTCCTTGCGCTCGTTGGTGCGCTTGTCGAAGTAGCTTTCGGTGGTGGCGAGCCGGAGCTTGAGCACGGCCTGCTCTGCCGACTGACCAAAACGGAGCTCGGGATCAGCACCGAGGTTTCCGAGCAACATGACGCGGTTGAGCCCTTCAGCCATCTGATTCCGCTAAGCCGCGCGGCCATGGCCGTCAACGCGCCTTGGAGCCTCCTTCCGCCCCGGCGGACATTCCTGGTCCGTCAGGGCCAGACGACGACCACCCAGCCCTCCGCGTCTCCATCGCGCGCGACCACGCGGGCCCCGGTGGCCACGGCCACCCCGGCCCGCACGTCGCCCCAGACGAGCGCGGCGCGGGCGCCGATCTCCAGGCGTCGGGCCGAGAGGGCGGCCTCGGAGACGAACGCCGACGCGCGGCGGGGCTTGCGCGGATCCTGGTCGCGATCGACCGTCGCGTCGAGCGGCCGTCCCAGCGCGGCGAGCACCGCGTAGTAGCCGTAGTCGAGCCCGCCGCCCGGGAAATCGCGCGTGTCGAGCAGCACCTTGGTGCCCACGGGCACGGCGTTGGCGAGGGCCGCGCCCGCGGCCACCTCGCGGGCGCGGGGCGCCGCGTCGTACCAGCGGAGCGAGCGGTGGAGGCGCACCCCGACCCAGCCCGCGTAGGCCAACGCCGCGGCTGCCCCGAAGCCAAGGGCGCGTCGGGGCGAGACGACGGCGAGCGCGCCGCCGAGCGTGTCCGCCGCGAAGAACACCACCACGAGGGCGGGACCCAAGAGGGCGCGCTCCGGGTGGTGGGTCGGCGCGCCGTCGCGGACGTCGCCCGCCACGAGCACGACGAGCTGCAGCGTGGCGAGCGCGAGGGGGCGCCCCCAGGCGAGATCGCGCACGCCGCTCCGCGTGGACACCGCGCCGACGAGGAGGGCGCCGAGCACCTCGCGCATCTCCTCCACGATCCCGAGCGGGTATCCGAGCAGTCGGGCGCGCAGCGGCGGCCCCTGCCCGAGCGCGCGCCGGTAGCTGCGCACGAGCCCGAGGTAGCGGAACGGCTGACCGAACGCGCGCCACTGGTAGAGCGTCCACCCGACCGGACCGAGCAGCGCGAGCGTGGCCGCCGCGAGCAAGACGCCTCGCGTCCCCTTCGGCCCCCGCAGCGCGTCCACGGTGGTGAGGAGGGCGAACGCGCCCGCCACGACCCACGCGTCGTACCGGCTCAGCGTCGAGACGAGCAGCGCCGCGCCGCCGAGGAGCCGCGCCCGCGGGTTCGACGAGGCGAGCGAAAGGCACCCCATGGCGGCGCACACCGCGGCCGGCACCTCGGGCACGGTGGCGACGCCGAGCTGCATCGACCACGGCATCGCGGCCGCGGCGGCGGAGGCCGCGAGGGCGCGCGAGCGCCGCATCCCCACGCCCACCGCGAACGCGCCGAGCAGGGCGCCGAACAGCGGCCCGGCCGCGAAGGAGAGCGCGCGCGCGGCTGCGAGGCTCGCGCCGAATACCCGCAGGCCAGCGCCGACGACCCAGAACGGCAGCGGCAGCCAGCTCGTGCCGGTCGGGTCGAGGTGGGGTGTGGCCGCTTGCTTCTGCGCGAGCACCACGCGCGCGAAGTCGTCGTCGCTGACCACGGAGAAGCCGAGCGCGCGGATCAGGATGGCGCCGACCACGCGCGCCACCGCGGCGCCCACGGCGACCAGCAAGAGGTCGCGCAGGAGGCGCGATCGATCGTCCGGCCGACCGACCATGGGTGACGCCGTCAGAGAACGGCGGGACTCAGTGGCTCGCGGACGGCGCCGGGATCAGGGGGAGGATCGGTGCAGCGGAAGGCGCGGCACTCCCCGGCGCGGGCACGAGCGGCTCGCTGGACGCGCCGCCCGAGGGAGCCGAAGTCCCGGGCGCGATGGGCAGCGGCATCTCGAGGGGCGTCGGCTGCGGGACGATCGGCGGGACGATCGGCGGCGCGCTGGCCGAGGGCACGGCCACCTGCCCGGCGTAGACGACCTTGGCGGCCTCCTCGTACTTCGACGGGCCGCGCTGCGAGGCGAGGCCGGCGAGGAGCAGCGAGGTGAACATGAAGGTGAACGCGCAGACCTCGGTGAGCTTCGTGAGGAAGTTGCCCGCGCCGGCGCCGCCGAAGACCTGCTGGCTCGCGCCACCGAACGCCGCGCCCATGCCGCCTCCACGGCCCTGCTGGAGCAGGATCACGAGGATGAGGAACACGCAGACGAAGACGTGGATGATGGTGACGAGGATGGTCATCGAGGGTCCGAGAGACGTGGCGTAGGAAAGCGCGCGGAAGCCGCGGAAAGCAGCCGGCCCCTTACTCCGTCCGAGCCGGACGGTCGAGGAGCTGGCGTGCCGCCCGCAATATGGCCTCGAACGACGCCGCATCAAGGGAGGCGCCACCGACCAGCGCCCCGTCGATGTCGGGTTGTCCGAGGAGCTCGGCCGTGTTGTCGGGCTTGACGCTGCCGCCGTAGAGGATGCGCGTCTTGCCGGCCAGGACCGGGTCGCGCTCGGCGAGGGCCTTGCGGATCGCGCCGTGGATCTCCTGCGCGTCCGCAGGGGTGGCGGTCTTGCCGGTGCCGATGGCCCAGACCGGCTCGTAGGCGACCACGACGGCTCCCTTGCCGGCGACGAGCACGTCGGTGACCGCGGCGAGCTGGCCGAGCACGACCTCGAGCGCACGGCCCGCCTCGCGCTCGGCGAGGGTCTCGCCGATGCAGACGATGGGGTGCAGCCGGTGGGCGAGCGCGGCCTTGGCCTTCTGCGCCACCATCGCGTCGGTCTCGCCGAACAGCTGACGCCGCTCGCTGTGGCCGACGATGACCCAGGTGCACCCCGCCTCGAGCAGCATCGGCGGCGAGATCTCGCCGGTGAACGCGCCCTTGTCCTCGGCGTGCACGTTCTGGGCGGCGACGCGGAGCGGGGTCGTGTGCTCCATCTCCGCCATCTCGGCGCAGGTCATGGCGACCGCCGCGAGCGCGGTGAACGGCGGGGCGAGGACGATCTCGACCCCGTCGATCTTCGCCGCGCGGCGGGTGAGCTCGGCGGCGAGCTCGATCGCCGACGCGCCCCCGTGGTGCATCTTCCAGTTGCCGGCGACCAGCGGGATGCGCGCCGCGTTCATGTCAGCGCCCCACCGCGGCGCCGCGCAGCGCCTCGATGCCGGGGAGCTTCTTGCCCTCGAGGAGCTCGAGCGAAGCGCCACCGCCGGTGGAGATGTGCGAGATGCCGGCCGCGACCTCATCGCCGGCGGCGTGCACCGCCGCGGCCGAGTCACCGCCGCCGATCACCGAGAACGCGGGCGACTCGGCGCGCGCGGTCGCGGCGACGATGGCCTTGGCGATCCCGAAGGTGCCCGCCGCGAACGGCGCCTTCTCGAACAGGCCGAGCGGGCCGTTCCAGAGGATCGTGCGCGCGCTGGCGAAGGTGGCCGCGAAGGCCGCCACCGTGCGCGGACCGACGTCGAGCGCCATCGTGCCCGCGGGCAGCGCCATTCCGACGTCGACGATCGACCCCTCGGTGGCGTCGAGGCTCTTGGCCACGACGACGTCGGTCGGCAGGAGCAGCTCCACCTTGCGCCGGTTGCTCTTGGCCTTCTCGAGGATGGTGCGCGCGAGCGGCAGCTTGTCGGCCTCGATCTTGGAGGCCGCCACGTCGACGCCCTGCGCGGCGAGGAACGTGTTGGCCATCGCGCCGCCGATGAGGAGCGCGTCGACGCGCTCGAGCAGCTGGTCGAGGACCTCGATCTTGTCGGACACCTTGGCGCCACCGAGCACGGCGACGTAGGGGTGCGGCGGCGCCTCGATCAGCTTCGAGAGCGCGGTGATCTCCCTGATCATCAGGAGGCCTGCCGCGCGCTCGGGGACGAGCCGCGCGAGCGCGTGCACGCTCGCGTGGGCGCGGTGAGCGGCGCCGAAGGCGTCGTCGACGTAGACGTCGCACAGCTCGGCGAGCTGTCGGGCGAACGTCTCGTCGTCGGCCTCTTCTTCGGCGTGGAAGCGCAGGTTCTCGAGCAGGCAGACCTGGCCGGTGCGCAGCTCCTTCACGATGCGGCGGGCCGCGTCGCTCACGCAGTCGTCGGGCAGGAGCACCTCGACCCCGAGCAGCTCGGAGAGGCGCGCCCCCACGGGCTCGAGCGAGAGCTTCTTGTTGTCCTTGCCGGGCTTCGGCCGGCCGAGGTGCGACGCGAGCACGAGGCGCGCGCCGTGCTCGAGGGCGTGGCGCAGCGTGGGCAGCGCCTCGCGGATGCGCGTGTCGTCCGAGACGACGATCTTGCCGTCCTGCTCCTCGAGCGGGCAGTTGAAGTCGACGCGCACGAACGTGCGACGCCCTTCGAGGGTGAGGTCCTTGATGGAGTGGATCCCGTCGAGCATCGCCATGGGGGCCTCCTTCTCTCAGAGCTTCGCGGCGAGGATCTTGCCGAGGTCCACCATGCGGTGGGAGAAGCCCATCTCGTTGTCGTACCAGGTCTGGATCGAGATCAGCTGGTCGCCGATCACCTGGGTGAGCTTGCTGTCGACGATGGACGAGTGACGATCGCCGATGAAGTCGCTGGAGACGAGCTCCTCGGTCGTGTAGCCGAGGATGCCGGCGAGCGAGCCCTTGCTGGCCTCGAGGAGCGCGGCGTTGACCGCGTCGCGGGTGGCGGCCTTCTCGACCTGCACGGTCAGCGAGACGATGGAGACGTCGGGCGTGGGGACGCGGATCGCGAGGCCGTCGAGCTTGCCCTTGAGGGCCGGGAGCACGAGACCGATCGCCTTGGCGGCGCCGGTGGAGGTGGGGATCATGGAGAGCGCGGCGGCGCGGGCGCGGCGCAGATCCTTGTGCGGGAGATCGAGCACCATCTGGTCGTTGGTGTACGAGTGGATGGTGGTCATCTGGCCGCGGAGGATTCCCCAGCCCTCCTGCAGCACCTTGGCCACCGGCGCGAGGCAGTTCGTGGTGCAGCTCGCGTTGCTGACGATGTGGTGCTTGCTCGGGTCGTACTCGTTCGAGTTGATGCCGACGCAGAACGTGCCGTCGATGTCCTTCTCGCCCGGGGCCGAGATGATGACCTTCTTGGCGCCGGCCGCGAGGTGGGCCTTGCAGCCCGCCTGGTCGCGGAAGTGCCCAGTGCACTCGAGCACGATGGCGACGTCGTCGGCCTTCCAGGGGAGCTTGCTCGGGTCCTTCTCGGCGGTGACCTTGATGGTCTTGCCGGCGATGACGAGGGCGTTGTCCTTCACCTCGACGCTGAACGGCGCGCGGCGGTGCACGGAGTCGTGCTTGAGCAGGTGGGCCAGCGTGGCGGGACTCGTGAGATCGTTGATGGCCACGAGCTCGAGATCCGACTCGTTGCGCTCCAGCATCGCGCGAACGATGCAACGACCGATACGTCCGAACCCGTTGATCGCAATCTTGGTGGCCATGGCGATTCCTCCGTCGATGGGCGGCGGACGCTAGACCCAGGTTCACCTCGCCGCAACGGCGCGATCGCTGGTCGACGAGGTCGTCACACGAGTGGACGCATCGCTTGCGCAAACCGCCCGAGCCAGTCGACGTAGGCACGAAGCCGTGCGCGACCGTCGTCGGTCAAGTGGTACTGCGACAACCGACGGCGGCCGTCGAACGTGCGCTCGACGCGCATCGCGCCGGACTCCTCCAGGGCGCGCAGGTGCGCGCTGAGGTTGCCGTCGGAGAGGGCGAGGTCTTCACACAGGTTGCGAAAGCTCACCCCCGGACGACGAGCGATCTCGGCGACGATCTCGAGGCGCGGATGCGCGAACAGCCGGGCATCCGATGGTCGGTGCCGGAACGCGGCATCCTCCACTTCTTGGCTCATTCCAGGCGTCAAAGTCCCCTCCCCGCCAGGCGTTTTGCCTGACAAAGGGAGCATACATGAGGCGAATAGATTGCGCCTAGCTCATTGCGCGCAGTCGTGGCTAGACGCGGAGCTGAGGACGGAGCCGACGGAGGGTGGATTTTCCAAAACCCTTGATCCGGAGCAAGTCGTCGATCGACTTGAACCGGCCCAGCTTGTCGCGCAGGGCGAGGATCGCACGCGCGCGCCCCGGCCCGATGCCGGAGAGGCGGCGGAGGTCCTGCTCGCTCGCGCGGTTGAGATCGACGATCAGGGCGCCGTCGCCGAGGACCTCGAGCGCCGGCTTGCTGTCGGCAGCTTGGGCCTCCACCTCGGCTTCGGGCGCGGCGTCGACGGACGAAGACGAGGGGCCGACCTCGATCTCGACGCTGGAAGGCGATGCGGGCGGAGCGCCCGCGACGCCAGCGCTGGACGCGGGCCGACTCAACCAGAACAGGAGCGCGCCGACGACCGGCACGAGGACGAGGAGGACGCGGGTGCGGGTCATGGTTCGACTCCGGAGGAGTGCGTCGCGCGCGAGGGACCCCGCCGGTGAGACCAGCCCCACCGACGAAGGCCCTCGCGCGCGCCGCGATCAGAGCGCCGCCCGCAGGTCGTCGCGCCGCTCGTCGCGCCGCTCGTCGCGACGGGGCGCGGCCTGATCGCGCGGGGTCCAGTCGCGCACCTGCAGCTTGCCGTTCAGCGGCAAGGCATCGAGGTGCAGGTTGAACGAGCCGTCGTGGTTGATGTGGGCCCAGCCGATGTGGACCCAGATGCTCTTGGAGCCAGGCCGATCCACGATCGTGTAGACGGCCTTGCTCGCACGGCTGGGGTTCTGCATGGGGATGGTGTCGATGTCCAACATGGGGTTCTCGCTTTCTGCGCAGAGCGCGAGCCCAGCCATTGCGCGAGCGATGCCAGGTCGGAGACCCCCGATTTCTCGGCGAATCCGCTCGGCGCCGCCGGCGGTGGACGATTTCCGCCGGCGGCCGCCGCCGAGGGCTGGCCGGCCCCACGACCAGGCCGCTAGACTGCCCGCCCATGATGGATGATCAGGCGCCCGAGCAGGCCAGCGGCAACGAGTCCGAGTCGAACGGAGATCCGAGCCACGGTGATCTCACCCGGAGGGCGTTCGTCGCCGCCAGCGCCACCGCCGCCGCCGCGCTCACCACGCTGGGTGTCGTCGGCGACGCCGCCGCGGCGCCCCCCGCCCCGACCGGGTCGCTCGCCGCGAGCCCGCCCGCCGGTTTCACGCCGCTCTCCATCCCCGGCAAGATCGTGCGGGTCAACAAGGCAGGCTCCCTGCAGGCCAACGGGCTCTACCCGAACCCGAACGACGCCAAGGCGATGCTCGAGAAGGCGATGTTCGAGTTCACCGGCGAGAAGTCGCTGGGCAAGGCGTTCGCGCGCTTCGTCCACAAGGACGACAAGGTCGCGGTGAAGCTGAACGGCATCGCCAAGGGCAAGAAGTTCGGCACCAACAAGGAGCTGGTCGACCCGATCCTCGCGGGTCTCCTCGAGGCGGGCATCCCGGCTTCTTCGATCGTGGTCTACGAGCAGTATCCGTCGTTCCTCGCGGGCACCCGCGTCGACGCGAGCAACGTCCCCGCCGGCGTCAAGACGGCCACCCACAACAACAAGGACATGGTCACCCCCGCCATCCCGATCCTGGACGGCAAGGGGAAGATCATGACCAAGTTCGCGCGCCCCCTGATGGAGGCGACGGCGGTCATCAACGTCTCGCTCATCAAGGACCACGCGATCTGCGGGTACACGGGCTGCCTCAAGAACATGACCCACGGCTCGATCGACGTGCCGCACGAGCACCACGGGCACCACGCGAGCCCGCAGATCGCCAAGCTCTACGCGCACGAGGCCATCAAGAGCCGCGTGCGGCTGCACATCACCGACGGCTACAAGCTGATGTACGACGGTGGGCCGGTCGAGGTCGTCTCGTACGTGCCGCACGAGGCCGTCTACGTGGCCACCGATCCGGTCGCGATGGACCTCTACGGCTGGGAGCTCGTCGAGAAGGTCCGCAAGGACAAGGGCCTCAAGACCCTCAAGGATGCGGGGCGTGAGCCGAGCTACATCGCCGCCGCCGCCGACCTCGGGCTCGGGATCGGTGACCGGGCGAAGCTCGTCGTGAAGGAGTTCACGGCCTGACGGCCGTCGTCGGACGCCGCGCCACCGCGAACAGGCCGGGCTCGATCTCGCGGACCTGCCCGCGCACCGTGAGGCCACCGAGCGCCGCGGTCATCGCGGAGGCGCTCCGCTGCGTGAGCATCACGAGCTGATCGATCGTCGCCGGTCGCTCGGCGAGCCGCGCGAGCACGTCGTGCTCGTCGGCGCCGAGGAACGGCAAGAGCTCCTGCGTCGTGGCGCGGGCACGCACGGGACGCAGCTCCGACACCCGGGGGACGATCGAGTCGCCGCGCAGGTGTCGCAGCAGCTGCTCGGGCGCGAGCAGGGGCTGCGCGCCGCCGATGGAGAGCTCGAGGCCACACCCGGCCATCGACTCGTCCCAGGGAGAACCGGGCACGACCCAGAGCCGACGCCCGGCCTTGCGGGCGAAGTTCGCCGTGTTCCGGGCCCCGCTCTCGATCGGCGCCGCCGTGACCACCACGTGATCGGCGAGGCAAGCGATGACGGCGTTGCGCGCGTGGAAGCGTGGGCGCTGGGGGCGCTCCACGATGGCGACCAGCGCGCCGTCCTCGCGGATGCGGCGGAACAGCGAGGCGTTCTCGGCCGGCACCCAGGCGTCGATCGCCCCCGGCAACACGGCCACGGTCTTGCCCCGCGCCTCGAGCGCAGCGCGGTGGGCCATCGTGTCGATGCCGCGCGCACCACCCGACACGATCACGATCCCGGCCTCGGCCAGCGACCACGCGAGGCGCCGGGTGAACTCCAGGGCTTCGCTGCACGGCCGGCGCGTCCCGACGATGGCGACCGCGGCGAGGTGGTCGAGCTGGGTCGCGAGGGGACCTTCGGCGACCAGGACCGCGGGGGGATCGGCGTCGTTCAGCCGACGAGGAAATCGTGGATCGAGCGGGTGCAGGCGCAGCATGCCCGTCGTCGGCGCGAGCCCACCGAGAGTTGCTCGGTTTGCTCTGCGGCTACGACGTGCATCGACCGCCCTGCACCCCTGACGGTCAGGCCTTCGGCGCGAAATCGAACAGCGCGACGAGCTCGACCTTGTCGGCCTTCTTGCGCTCGAGGATCGTGTTGACGGCGCGGAGGAGGCGGGTCTTGGTGGGGCCGCTGACCGGCTTGCCCGCGTAGATCTTGCTGAGGGTGACCTCGTTGAGGGGCCGACCCGAGCGCGGCTTGCGGGTCTCGGCGGCGCCCTTCTTGTCGCCCTCTTCCTTCTTG
>JAEUKC010000031.1:0-8916 GCA_016794445.1 Myxococcales bacterium | reverse complement strand
TCGAGCTTCCACGCCCCCGCCTTGGGCTCGGCGGGCTTCTCCGAAGGGCCACGCGTCGCGTAGAGCGCGATGGCCACGCCGATCGACACGAGCCCGACGCCGAGCGAGACGTCGGCCAGCAAGAAGCTCCGCTTGGCCGCGTCGACGTCGCCCTGCGCGCACGCCGGCTTGCAGTTGGAGTCGTCGAGGGCCTGCTTCTTCGAGGAGCCCGAGAGCGCGAACACGCCGAAGCCCGCGAGGCCCGCGACGCCGACCCCGAGGAGCACCCAGGTGGCGACCGGGGTCGGGTGGTCCTCGACCTTGGGCGGTGTGGGGTCGGGATCCGGCTTCACCGGGTCGGCCTTCTTGTCGCCCTTGCCGAACTTGAGCGTGACGACCTTGCCCTTGGCGCCCTCGTGCGCGACCACGTCTTGCTCGAGGGTGGCGACGCCTTCGCGCTCGACGCGGACCTTGTGCGTGCCCGGGTCGACCGGGAACGCCTTGCCGTCGATGGTGACCTTCGCGCCGTCGAGGTAGATCGTGGCGTCGGTGACGTCCTTGCCGTCGGCGTCGGTCACCACGATCACGATCGAGGGCATCGCCTTCTCGAGCTCGACCGCCCAGCCCGCGCACTCGTCGCGCAGCGCGCTCGGGCAGCCATCCTGCGCGCAGACCAGCGCCTGCTTGCGCGCCTCGGAGAGCTTGCCGTCCTTCTTGAGCTTCTGGGTGGCCTCGTAGCCGGCGATGCACGCCTGCTTGTCCGCCGCGTACGCGGCCCGCGGAGCGAGCAGGGTCGGCGCGACGACGGTGGGGCCGAGCAAGCTCACGACGAGCAGGGCAGCCAGCGGGCGACGCGAGGGTGAGCGAAGAGAGGTGTTCACATGCACTCCGGCTTGGGGTGGCGGATGCCATCCGCGTCGATGGTGAAGGGCGGATTGCAGTTGTTGACGGGTGGAGGGGGTGGCGAGGCGCTGGGCTTCGGGGCGGCGCTCGAGCCAGGCGGCGGCGGGACGAACGGCTTCGGCGGCACGACGAGCCCCGGCTTCGGCGGGTCGATCTTGGGCTGGGTGCTCGGCTCCGCAGACTTCGGCGGCTCGGGCGGCGGCGTGTCGACGACCTTCTTCTTTTCGTCGTCGTCGCTCGACTTCTTGGCCTGCTTCGAGCTCGCCTTGTCCTCTTTCTTCTCTTCCTTCTTGGCCTCGACCTTGTCGGTCTTGGTCTCCCAGGGCTTGGTCAGCGCGAGCAGCACGCCGCCGAACGCCGAGATCAGCACGAGCAGCGCGACGAACACGAGCGCGCGACCGCGCCGCTTCTCCTGCGCCTGTGTGTTGTCGACGAAGGACGCCGAGCGATCGACCGCGACGGCAGGCAGCGTCGAGACCTGGGTGCCCGGCACGGAGTTGCGGTCGGAGTTCGGACCGGCGCCGTTCCCGATGCCCGGGCGCGAGCTCGTGGCGCCGCGCACCAGGGTGGGCAGCAGATCGCGCACGCCGCTGTCGGTCATCGGGCCGCTGCGGTCGATCTCCTCGACGATGGTGGCGCGCTTCTTCAGCGCGTTGGAGGCGATGCGGTTGACCCACTCGGCCACCTCGCGCGCGCTCGCGTGGGGGAGCACCTCCTCGAGCGCGATGGCCATCTCGCGCGCCGAGCCCCAGCGGAAGTTCGGGTCGGTGGCGAGGCCGCGGAGGATGATCGGCTCGAGCCCCGGGGGGAGGTCCGCGGTGTAGCGAGAGGGCGGGTCGATCTGGCCCTCACGCACCATGTGGAACAGCTGCATCTCGTTGTCGGCCTTGAACATGCGCCGACCGCAGACGATCTCCCAGAGGATGACGCTCGCGGCGTAGATGTCGAGGCGCCGGTCGAGATCCTGGCCCATGAGCTGCTCGGGCGAGGCGTAGGCGAGCTTGCCCTTGAAGATGCCCTCGCGGGTGTCCTGGATGCGACCGTGGGCCTTGGCCACGCCGAAGTCGAACACGCGCACGACGCCGTCGGATCCGACGAGCACGTTCTGCGGGGACATGTCGCGGTGGACGATGCCGAGCGGCTCACCGCGCTCGTTCTTGGCCTCGTGTGCCGCGTGCAGGCCGACGAGGATGCCGTTGATGATCGCGCCGGCGACCCGGTAGGGCACGCGCTCGTTGGCGTGTCGCAGCGCCGTGAGGATGCGCGAGAGCGACTCGCCCTGCACGTACTCCATCACCAGCATGAGCTCGCCCTCGCCGGCCACCACGTCGACCGTCTGCACGACGTTCGGGTGCTGGATGCGGGCCGCGAGGCGCGCCTCGTCGAGGAACATGCCGACGAACTCCTCGTCGGCCGCGAACTGGGGGTGCAGCCGCTTGATGGCCACCGTGCGCGAGAAGCCCACCGGGCCGACGAGGCGGCCGAAGTGGACGGTCGCCATGCCGCCGCGCGCGATCTCGCCGTAGAGCGCGTAGCGCCCGAACATCTGCGGCGCGTTCGCGTCGCCGAGGGTCGTGGTCGTGGTGCGATCGCGGCTCTCACGACCCGGTCCCTGGGACGGGCCGCTGGCGCGCGTGACCTCCTGTTCCTGCGGGCCCGACGCCCCGCCTGAGCCTGGTCCAGGAGAGGGGTTCTGGGGCCCGGAGGAGCCTCTCTTGCTGTCCGGCGAGCCGGGCGGCGAGGGCGGGGTGGGCGGAGCGGCGGCCAAGCGGGAGGAGTCTAGTCGAAATGGGAGGGATTTGCCCGCGTTGTGGCTGTCACCCAGTCGTGACCGGCGGGATTCGCGCCCGGACCGACAAAGCGACGGCGGGTCGTTCACGAAAGGGAGCCCGGATCGTCTACTCCGGGGAGATGGGGGACGAACAGCCGTCGACCGAGCACCTCGTGCGGTCCGCCGCCACGGGGGATCGCGCGGCGTTCGGGGTGCTGTTCGAACGGTACGCCGGCCTCGTGCACGGCGTCCTGCTCAGCCGGGTCGACCGGCGCGAGGTGCGAGATCTCATGCAAGACGTGTTCGTGTCCGCCCTCACCGGGATCCGCAGCCTGCGCGAGCCGCGCGCGGTCGGGGCGTGGCTCGCCACCCTCGCGCGCAACCGCGCCACCGATCACCTCCGCACCCGCAAGCGCCACGACGAGCTCCCCGAGGAGATCGCCGTGCACCACGCGGACCGGAGCGAAGCCGAGCAGGTGCTGATCATGATCCGCACGCTCCCCGAGGCGTACCGCGAGACCCTCGTGCTGCGGCTCGTGCAGGGCATGAGTGGCCCCGAGATCGCCGCGGAGGTCGGCCTGACCGCCGAGTCGGTGCGCGTGAACCTGCACCGCGGGATGGGGCTGCTACGCGAGAAGCTCTCGGGCCACAGCGCCGGATCGGAGGCCCCATGAAGGACGACGACTACCTGTTCGACCGGAGCGGGGCGCCCGACGAGGAGGTGCAGCGCCTGGAAGCCCTGCTCGGCGAGCAGCGCTACGTGCCGGGCTCGTTCGCGCCCCGTCCGACGCCGCTGCGACGCGCGCGCTGGGCGGTGCCGCTCTCGCTCGCGGCCGCGGCCGCGGTGGTGATCGCCGTGTCGTTCGGCCTCGACAAGAGGCGGCCGGTGGCGACGAGCCCGAGCGGAGTCCCGTCCGAGATGAGCCCGGTGACCCCTGGGCCCGCGCTCGCGATCCTGGAGGGCAAGGGCGCGACGGTCGGCGGCGCCGCCCCGGGTGCCATGCTCCCTTCGAGCGCCTGGCTCGAGACGCGCGAAGCGCGGGTTCGCCTGACGATGGCCATCGGCACGCTCGATCTCGAGCCCGACGCGGCGCTGCGGATCGTGGCCATGGACGCCACGCACCAGCGGGTCGAGCTCGCGCGCGGCACGCTGTCGGCGAAGGTCCGCGCGCCGCCCTTCACGTTCGTCATCGACACCCCCGAGGTCCGCGTGGTCGACCTCGGGTGCGCCTACGTGCTGGTCGTCGACGGCAAGACCCACGCGGGCTCGCTCGGCGTGACCTCGGGCTTCGTCCAGCTGGAGCGGGGCGCACGCAAGGTGATCGTGCCGCGTGGTGCCCGCGCCAGCTTCGGCGGTGGGCGCATCGCGACACCGATCGAGGACGACGCGCCGCCTGCGCTGCGGGCCGCGCTGGCGACGTTCGAGGGTGGTGCGGCCGACGTGGCCCCGATCCTCTCGCTGGCGCGCAAGGAGGACGACTTCACGCTGCTCGATCTCGCGGTGCGCACGGAGGGGCCGACACGGGCTGCGGTGTTGAAGCGACTCGTGGCGCTGGTCGGGCTCGCCGACGGTGCATCGCTCGAGGTCCCGCTCGAAGGTGTCCTCGACAAATGGCAGCAGAAGCTGCGGATCGAGCGGCTGGAACGGCGGTGAGTGTGCGTCCCACCTCGGCCCACGTTGCCAGAAGGACTAGAATCTTGCACCGTAGATGGAATGAAGACCCGTCTTGGCTCCTTCGTCCTCTCCCTCGGCCTCTTCACGTTCGGCTGTAGCGGCGGCGAGACCGCGCCAGGCACTCTCGACGACACCGGCGGGACGGGTGAGGACACGGGCGGCACGGTCGACGACACGGGCAGCTTCGAGATCGGGGACGACACCTCGGTCGTCGAGGACTCGACCCTCGGCGACACCCCGACCGACACGGGGCCGATCAGCGACGCGCCGATCTTCGACGTCGATGGCGACACCACCTGCGCGACCACCGAGGTCGTGGCCGCGAAGCCCCCGGTCGACGTCATCCTCGTGATCGATCAGTCGGGCAGCATGTCCGACGACATCGCCCGCGTGAAGGCGAACATCAACAAGCTCTCGGACTACCTCAAGGCCACGGGCCTCGACTACCGCGTCGTGATGATCGCGAGGGTGGGCACGGGCACCTACGACATGTGCACGCCCCCGCCCCTCGGGGGCGCGGCCACGCTGTGCACCGACACGACCAAGCCGCTGCGCAACTCGAACCCGCCGATCTACCGGACCAGCAACCAGGTCATCGCCTCGACCAACGCGCTCTCGCTCCTGCTCAGCACCTACGACAGCACCACGGTCGGCATCGGCTGGAAGGACGCGCTGCGACCGGAGGCGTTCAAGGCCATCATCCCCATCACCGACGACAACTCCGCCCTGGCTGCGGCGTCGTTCGACACCTCGCTGCTCGCCAAGGCCCCGACCGGCATGTTCGGCACCGCGACCGCGCGCAACTACGCGGCCTTCCCGATCATGGGCAGCTCGACCTACCCCTCGGAGGTCAAGTGCGGCACGACGATGGTCAACAACGGTCCGCAATACGTGAGCCTCGTGAAGCTCACCGGCGGCAAGTGGTTCCCCCTGTGCGCGACCGACTTCGGTCCGCTGTTCACGGACATCGCCAAGAGCATCGCGAGCAAGGTCGCGTGCGAGCTCACGGTGCCGCCGCCCCCGGCCGGCGAGGTGTTCGATCCGGGCAAGGTCAACGTGCTCTACACGCCGTCGACGGGCGGCACTGTGCCGATCGCCAAGGACGACAGCAAGCCGTGCGCGGGCGGCGCCAACGGCTGGCAGTACTCGACCGACGGCAAGAAGATCTTCCTCTGCGGCACGGCCTGCTCGGGCCTCAAGGCCGACCCGGGCGGCAAGGTCAGCGTCCAGTTCGGCTGCGCCGGCAAGCCTCCTCCGCCGCCTCCGGACGGTGGGTCGTGCACTCCGTTCGGCGCTGCGTGCGGCGACGCGGACGCGTGCTGCGCGCCGCTGGTCTGTCTGCCGGGGCCGGATGGCTCGCCGATCTGCCGCGCGAAACCGCCGGCCTGACCTCGAGCCGGCGGTCGACGAAGGCGACGATGGCGTCCGCGAGCTCCGCGTGGACGTCGTCGCCCTTGCGCCGCGCGAGCAGCGCGAAGCCGTGATCGGCGGTGTCGATCACGGAGAGCTCGGCGCGCGTCAGGTGGCGCAGCACCGGCCGCAGGTCCGCGAGCGGTGAGAGCGCGTCGCGCGTGCCCTGCAGGAACAGCATCGGCACCCCCACGCCGACCAGGTGCCGCGCCCGCTCGCTCCCTGCCTTCTTTGTCGCTCCCGGACCGTCCCTGTCCGGTCCTCCGCTCCGGGCCTTCTTCGGCGGGTGGAGCGGGAAGCCCACGAGGACGATCCCGAGCACGTCGAGCGGCGCGCTCGCCTCCGCCTGGGTGGTCATCCGTCCGCCCATCGACTTGCCTCCGGCGAAGATCGGCAACCCGAGCGCTCGGCCGGCCTCCACCGCCGCGCGCACCGTGGCCTCGAGCACCGGCGCGCGATCGGGCCTCTTCTTGACCTCGGTGAAGGGGAACTGGTAGCGCAGCACGGCGACGCCGCGCGCGACGAGCGCCTCGGCGAGCGACGTCATGAACGCGTGGTGCATGCCCGCGCCCGCCCCGTGCGCGAGGACGAGGAGCGCGCGGGCCGAGCGCGGACGGTCGAGGACGGCCGAGACCGTGGTGTCGCCTACCGCGATGCGCATGCCCTCGAGATCAGCACGAAGTGCATTTGCGGGTGAAATCGAAGGCGCCTTGCACACCGCCCGGACATCTGCTTAGCTCCGCCCCCCTCTTTCCAGGGGGGGTCCCCGATTCCGCCGACCGCAGCGGAACGAAGCCGGCGACGGCAGTGGACATGCGGCAGCCAGGACATCGAGGCCACCCATGAAGAAGATCACCGGATACGTGAAGCTGCAGCTCCCCGCGGGCAAGGCGAACCCCTCGCCGCCCGTCGGCCCGGCGCTCGGCCAGCACGGCGTCAACATCATGGCGTTCTGCAAGGAGTTCAACGCCAAGACCGCGGGCGGGGACATGATCATCCCCGTCGTCATCACGGTCTACTCCGACCGCAGCTTCACCTTCATCACCCGCACTCCGCCGGCGGCCGTCCTCCTCAAGAAGGAGGCGGGCCTCGCCACGCAGAAGAAGCCGGGTTCGGGCTCCAAGGAGCCCAACAAGAACAAGGTCGGATCGATCACCACGGCGCAGCTCAAGAAGCTCGCCGAGATGAAGATCCAGGACACGAACGCGGGTTCGGTCGAGACCTGCATGAAGAGCATCGCGGGCACCGCCCGTTCGATGGGTATCGAGATCAAGGAGTGAAGATCCCGCCGGCCACCGCCTCGGCGGTGTTCGCGCTCGATCATGGATGAAGGCGTTCGCCGGAATTCGCCGGCGGCCTTCGCATTCACCTCCCCCACCACCCCAGGCCATCGCCCAACGGGTGGAAGGCAACGCCGCAAGGAGGATCATGCCGCAGAAACTCAGCAAGAAGCGCCGCGAGGCCATGCAAGGCCTCGAAATCACGAAGCGCTACACCGTCGATCAGGCGGTCGAGCTCGTGAAGTCCCGGGCGAAGGCGAAGTTCGACGAGACCGTCGACATCGCCGTCCGTCTCGGCGTCAACCCCAAGCACGCGGACCAGATGGTCCGTGGCGCCATCGTCCTGCCGCACGGCACGGGCCAGAACGTTCGCGTCCTGGTCTTCGCCAAGGGCGAGAAGGAAGCCGCTGCCAAGGCGGCCGGCGCCGACATCGCCGGGGGTGACGAGCTCGTCCAGAAGGTCGCCGAGGGCTTCCTCGACTTCGACCGCGTCATCGCGACGCGCGACATGATGGGTGCGGTCGGCAAGCTCGGCCGCGTCCTCGGTCCGCGTGGTCTCATGCCGAACCCGAAGGTCGGCACCGTGACCGACGACGTGCAGACCGCGGTCCGCGAGGCCAAGGCCGGCAAGGTCGAGTACCGCGTCGAGAAGGCGGGCATCGTCCACGCCCGCATCGGCAAGGCCTCGTTCCCCGCCAAGAGCCTCGCCGAGAACGCCTCGGCGCTCATCGACGCGCTCGTTCGCGCCAAGCCGTCGACGGCCAAGGGCACCTACCTTCGTTCCATCACCCTCTCGTCGACGATGGGTCCGGGCGTCCGGATCGAGACGGCGGCGCTGATGGGTGGAGAGGAGTCCTGATCATGGCCGCTGCCACCAACGCCGCTCGCGAAGCCAAGAAGGTCGCCATCGGCGAGCTCAAGGCCCGCTTCGACAAGATGACCTCGGTCGTCATGCTCGACTACAAGGGCATCAACGTCGAGACGGTCACCAAGCTCCGCACCGAGTTCCGCAAGGCCGGGGTCGAGTACCGCGTCGTCAAGAACACGCTCGTCAAGCAGGCCCTCAAGGGCACGAAGCTCGGCGACACCCTCGCCAAGTCGATGACCGGCATGACCGGCCTCGCCTGGTGCTACGAGGATCCCAGCGCCGCCGCCAAGGTGGTCAAGGCGTTCCTCAAGGACAACGAGGGCAAGCTCGCCATCAAGGGCGGTGTCATCGACGGCACCCTCCTCGACGGCAAGGCCGTCGCCGAACAGCTCGCGACCATGCCTGGCAAGGACGAACTCCGCGCCATGCTGCTCGCGACGATGCAGGCCCCCCTGCAGCAGTTCGTCGCGCTGCTCGCGGCTCCGTCGCAGAACTTCGCGTACCTCCTCGACGCCAAGCATCGTGAGATGGGCGGCACGTCCGAGGCCTGATCTCGACTCTCTCTGAAACCAACAAGACTTTCTGACTCATCAAGGAGCAAACGTTAAAATGGCCGACATCACCACCGAGCAGGTCATCGACCACCTCAGCAACATGCCCGTCATCCAGCTCGCCGGGCTGATCAAGCAGCTCGAGGACAAGTGGGGCGTCAAGGCTGCCCCGGTTGCCGTCGCCGCTGCGCCCGCCGCTGCGACCACCGGCCCCGCCACCGTCGAGCAGACCGAGTTCACGGTCGTCCTCGACTCGTTCGCGGCCGACAAGAAGATCGGCATCATCAAGGTCGTCCGCGAGATCACCGGTCTCGGCCTCAAGGAGGCGAAGGACCTGGTCGAGGCCGCGCCGAAGCCCGTCAAGGAAGGCGTCGCCAAGGCCGAGGCCGAGGACATCAAGAAGAAGCTCGAAGAGGCCGGCGCCAAGATCGCCCTCAAGTAACGAGTTCTTCTCGTCTGCGAACCGCCCGCGCGCTCCA
>JAEUKC010000012.1:0-7606 GCA_016794445.1 Myxococcales bacterium | reverse complement strand
CCTTGCGGACCACGGCGCCCGCGAGCGCCTTCATGAGCTGCAGCTGCACGCCGCGATCGGCGAGGGCGCCGCGCGTCTTGGCGGCCTCGGCCACGAGCAGCTCGCGGACGATGGCCTCGTCGACGTACTTGTGGAGCACGTCGATCTTGGTGGTGCCGAGGGCGAGGAGCTCGAAGGCAGGGACCCCGGCCAGCGCCTTGCGCAGCTCGCTCACGCGCACGGTGCGGTCGCCGATCTTGACGACGACCGGGCTCGTGTCGGCCGCGGCAGCCGCAGGCGACCCGGCGGCCGAGTCGGCCCTGGAACTCGCGAGGAGCAGGCCGACGCAGGCGAGCGGCGCGACCACGGGGGCCGCACGGCGCAGGAGACGGGACGCAGACATCGCAGGAGGTCTAGATCGGCGGGGGGCGCTGGGAAAGGCGCGACGGCGCCGGGCTACTTGCGGGCCTTGGCCTTGCGCGGCCTGGCGGCGCTCCGCGGCGGCTTTTCCACGAGGCCAGCCTTGACCAGGGCGTCCTCGCCGAAGCCGACGAAGCGATACACCTCGGGGTGGAAACCGTAGGCGGCGTGGAGGCGCTTGACGAGCTCCACCTTGTCGAGGTCGGTGCGGAGGGGGCGAGGGATGCGGCGGACCTTCTTGATCGAGGCCACGGTCTCGCCGAGAGAGAGCAGCTCCTCGACGCGCGACAGCACGTCGATCGGCTTGAGGGCGCGGCCCCCGCGCGCGGTGCCCTCGCCGAGCTCGTCGAGCAGCCGGGCGCGCCGCTTCTCGGTGCGACCGTCGACCTTGGTGGCCTTGACCTTGCCAGCGAGCAGCTGGTTGAACGCCCGCGCCGCGCGACGCTTCTCGATCGCTTCGGGGCTGCCGCGACGGTTCTTCGGGGTGCGGGTGGTGGCCATCGGCCCTGAACGTAGGCCGGAGCAATCGTCGATGTCAAACCCGGTTGTTCGGGGGTGAGTTCGCGAACATCGGAACGACCTAACGGCCGCACATCTCGTAGCCGAGGAGACCGACGAAGACGAGCGCGAGGAGTGGCCAGATCGCGCGCACGAACCGGGCGAAGTCGGCGAACAGGAAGGGGAGCCGGGCCGTCAGCTCGCGCGCGCCGGGGCGGCCGTGGAGGCGTTCCCGCTCGTGGGCGATGGCGGCATGCTCGGCTTCGTCGAGTGGATCGTGGCCGGAGAGGAAGTTGTGATGGTGCTCGAGCTCGTGCTCGATCGTGTCGCGGATCTCGGCTTCCCAGTCGTACGGTTCGTCGGCGTACATGCTCTGGAAGGTCCGGTAGTAGAGCTGGATGCGAAAGGGGGCGGCGGGCCCGCGCACGTCGCCGTCGGCCTCCGGACTCGGGGTGTAGCTCCCGAGCAGGGGCTCGCCGCCGTCGTCGCAGGGGGGAACCCCCTCTTCGACGGTCACCTCGAGGCCGGCCAGATCGGCCGGATCCTCGTCGGCGAAGATGGCGGTCACGAGCTCGGCGGCGCGGGCCTGGAAGGTCTCGAGCGGAGGAAACGGCGCGCCGCTGGCGGTGCGCGGGCCGAAGAACGTGAACGGTCGAGGCCCCGCGGCCTCGAGATCGTGGCACGCGCCACAGGACGGGCACGCGGTCGGCACGAGCAGGCGGGGCGGCCAGTGCTGGCGATCGAAGGCCTCGGCGATGGCGTCCCACGCCTCTTCGAAGGTGTCGTCGTCGAGGGCCTCGAGCGCGCGCGCGATCGCGGTGGGGCTCCGCGTCGCGCCGAGAGCCACGAGGCCCATCGCGCGGATCAGCGGGCCTCCGAGCGGGAGGGGGGCGCGCGGGTCGTCGCCGAGGAGCTGCTCGAGGCGGATTCGGTCGCGGAGGGTGCGCGCGCCGAGGCGGAACGTCTGCGCCGGTTCGCCGCGGATCGGAACGGGCGCTCGCAAGGGGTGCTCCTGCTCGCCGAGCAGCGCGCGATCGAGCTCCTCGTCGCCGGGTGGATCGAGCAGCGGGCGGGTGGGGATCGCCTCGGCGACGGCGAACACCACCTTGCGTGCACAGTTGCGGCACTCGAGCTCCAGAGGGGGCACGACCACGACCCCGGCCGCGACGAGGAGCGCCTCGATCACGTGGGCGTCGGCGAGACAGAGACCCTCGAGGTCGACGTCGGCCTCCACGGCGGAGGCGCGGAGCGCGGCGGGCAACGAGGTCGGTGGGGGGGACACCCGACGGCCCGTCACCTTCGCCCGCGCGCCGCTCGGCAGGCGAACGGTGAAGGCCGAGTCGGGGCGAACGGGCATCGGACGGAGGATACTTGCGGGCCGCGGTGAACCTTGCGACCTTCGTGAGGGATGGAGGAGCGAAGCCCGCCCGTCGCCGTGCGTGTAGTCCGACCGTTCGCCGACGAGCAGTCCTTGCTCGACGCCGAGGTCGGGGCGTTCTCGCGAACGGGGATCGTGCTCATCGGCGCGCCGAGTCGGCCGAACGGGGTCGTCCTGCGGTTCGAGGTCTGCCTGCGGGACGGGACCGCGGTGATGCGCGGCGAGGGGCGCGTCGTCGGCTACCGCGCGCCGACCGCGCAAGAAGAGGGCGCGTTGATGCTGCGGTTCACGCGGCTCGACGTGAAGAGCAAGTCGCTGCTCGACCGCGCCGTGGCGCTCCGCGAGGAGCGGCGTTCGCTGCCGCCCCCGCCGCCGAAGGAGCCCGCGCGTGCAGAATCCGAGGAGGCGCCGCCCCCGAGCCTGCCGCCCCCGAGCCTGCCGCCGCGGGCCACGGCCTCGGTCGCGCCGCGCGTGGCGTTGCCGAGCGTCGCGCCGGTGATGACCCACGCTGCCGCCAGCGACGGGGAGCCCGAGCCGGTCGCCATGCCCGCACCGGCGCCGGCAGCCACGACGATGGACGTCACGGACGAGGACGTGGAGGAGATCGACGACGCGGACATCGCCTCGGCCGATCCGAACGACCTCACCGAGCAGGTGCCCCCGGTCGCCGAGACGCCTGCCCCCGTGCCGGCCGACGAGACCGCGGAGCCGGCGCACGAGCCAGAGCCCGTGGAGCCGCCGCACGAGCCAGAGCCCGTAGAGTCGCCGCACGAGCCCGAGCCCGTGGAGCCGCCGCACGAGCCCGAGCCCGTGGAGCCGCCGCGCGAGCCCGAGCCCATCGCTGCCGTGGTGTCGGCGCCGCGCGATGGATCGAGCCTGGTGCGCCTCGCGCGCGGCAAGCCGTTCGCTTCGGCGCTGGCCCCCGAGACCCGCGACGCGGCCCTCGATCGCCTGCGCGCACGACGGCGTCGCTGATGTCGCGCCGGGTGGTGTTCCGAAGGTTCGGCGAGGTCACGACGCTGGAGGTCGAGACCCGCGGCGTGCCACGGCCGGGCGCGGGCGAGGTGCGCGTGAGGGTCGCGTTCGCGGGCGTGAACTACGCCGACGTCCTCGCGCGCCGGGGCTTCTACAAGTGGGCGCCGCCGCCGCCGACGTGCGTGGGCTTCGAGGTCTCGGGGGTGATCGAGGAGCTCGGCGCAGGCGTCACGAGCCACGCGGTCGGCGACCGGGTGATGGCGATCACGCGGTTCGGCGGCTACGCGGACGATCTCGTGGTGGAGGCCGCGCGCGCCTACCGCGTCCCCGACGCGATGACCCTCGAGCACGCGGCGGCGCTGCCGGCCGTCTACGTCACCGCGTGGCAGTCGCTCGTCGAGGTCGCGCGCGTGCGCGCCGGCGACAAGGTGCTCGTGCAGGCGGTGGCTGGTGGGGTCGGCCTCGCGGCGTTGCAGATCGCCAAGCACCTCGGGTGCGAGGTGTTCGGCACGGCGAGCAGCGCGGACAAGCTCGCGGTGGCGGTGGCCGAGGGGCTCGACCACCCGATCGACTACGCGCAGCACGACTTCGCGGGCGAGGTGATGCGCCTCACCGGCGGGCGCGGCGTGGACGTGGTGCTCGACTCGCTCGGCGGCGAGGGGCTGCGCAAGGGCTACGCGTGCCTCGCGCGTGGGGGCCACCTCGTCACGATCGGCGCCGCGCAGGTCGCGCCGGCCTCGCGGCTGCGACCCGACGAGTGGCTGCGCGCGGGGCTCGAGCTCCTGCGGGGCGGCGTGTTCCATCCGTTCTCTCTGATCGAGGACAACCGGTCGATCGGCGGCGTGCAGGTGTTGCTCTTGTGGGACGACCTGCCGCGCTTCCGGCGCGCGATGGACCAGCTGCTCGCCTGGTATGCGGAGGGCGCGATCCGCCCGCACGTGGACCGGGTGGTGCCGCTCGCCGACGCGGCCGAGGCGCACCGCGCGCTCGAGTCGCGGAAGACCCGCGGCAAGGTGCTGCTCGCGTGCGCGGGGGCTTCGGGATAGCTTCGTGCCCCGATGGAACCGGTCGATCCGCGCGCCCTCCGCCCCGAATACCAGGCCTTCCTCGGCGACAGGCAGCGGGTCCTCCTCACCGGGCACTCGCACCAGGCGTGGCCCGACGTGGCGCGCGCGGCGATGCTGCGGGCCTTCGACGACGCAGCGCTCCACGTCGACGACAAGTGGGGCCCGGCGTTCGGGGCCGCCGAGGCCGTGCGCGCGGCGATCGCGGCACGGATCGGGGGCACGACCGCCGACGAGTTCGCCCTCGCCGCGAACACCCACGAGCTCGTGGCGCGGTTCCTCTCCGCGCTAAATCTGAAGCGGCGGCCGCACCTGGTCACGACGAGCGGCGAGTTCCACACCATCGATCGGCAGCTGCATCGGCTCGCCGAGGCCGGCGTCGAGGTCACCTTCGTCGACGCGAGCGAGCCGCGCACGCTCGCCGAGCGCCTGTCGGCCGCGGTCCGCGACGACACGGCCGCGGTGCTGGTCTCGAGCGTGTTGTTCCAGACCGCGAGCGCCGTGCCTGGGCTCGGGCAGCTGGTCGCGCACGCGCGCACGCGCGGCGCGCACGCGCTGGTCGACGCGTACCACGCCTTCCAGGTCACCGAGCTCGAGGCCCCGCACCCCGACGCCTTCGTGGTGGGGGGTGGCTACAAGTACGCGCAGCTCGGCGAGGGCGTGTGCTTCCTGCGGGTGCCCGCCCACCTCTCGGACGATCTCCGGCCCGTCTACACCGGCTGGTTCGCGGGGTTCGGGGCGCTCGCCTCGCCGCGCACGCCGGGCGAGGTGCCCTACCCGACGCGCGCCGCCGATCGCTTCGCGGGGAGCACCTACGATCCCGTGAGCCACTACCGGGCGCGCGCGGTGTTCGCGTTCTTCGAGCGGCAAGGGCTCACCCCCGCTCGCCTCCGCGCGACGTCGCTGCGGCAGACGGCGCGCATCCTCGCCGGGCTCGAGGGCGCCGACGGAATCACCGTGCGCACGCCGCGCGACGACGCGGCGCGGGCCGGCTTCGTCGCGGTGCGCGTGGACGACGCCGCGAAGGTGGTCGCGGCGCTCCGGGCGCGTGACGTGTTCGTCGACGCCCGGGGAGACACGGTGCGCCTCGGCCCCGCCCCCTACCTGCTCGACGACGAGATCGACCGGGGCGTGACCGCCCTCCGCGAGGTGTGCGCATGCCCCTGAACCTGCCCGAGCCCGCGCGCCTGGCCTCGGCGAGCGAGAATTTTGCCGCGTTCTTCCGCGAACTGCAGGACGTGTTCGTCGAGCGTGAGGCGCTGCTCGGGCAGCTCGCGCTCGGGCTGCTCGCCAAGGAGCACGTGCTGCTCACGGGCCCACCGGGCACCGCCAAGAGCCAGGTCTCGGCCGCCGTGCTGGGGCGCATCCTCGACGAGCGCACGGGGCTCCCGAGCCTCTATGCGCGGCAGTTCACCGAGAGCACGGTGCAGACCGATCTCGTCGGCCCCATCAACTTCAAGACCCTGATGGAGACCGGACGCACCGAGCACTTCACCGACCAGGGCATGCTCGGCGCGGTGCACGCGTTCCTCGACGAGGTGTTCGACGGGCGCGACATGCTGCTCCGCTCGGCGCTCAACGTGCTGCAGGAGCGGGAGCTCAAGGAGGGCACCCGCACCGTGCGCGGCCTCATCGAGTGCGCCGTCATGACCAGCAACCGTTACCTCGCCGAGATCCTCGAGGGCTCGCGGGACACCCTGCTCGCGTTCGTCGATCGCGTCGCGTTCGTCGCGTTCATGCCGCGCGCCTTCGCCGACCCGAAGAACCTCGCGACCGTGCTGCGGCGCCACGTGGGGGGCACGGGCAAGGTCACCTTGCAGCGGCAGCTCTCGGTGCAGGATCTCGACGCCCTGCAGGCCCAGGTGGACTCGGTCTACGTGGGCGACGCCGCCTGCGACGCGATCGCGCAGCTGCTCGAGTCGCTCGAGCTCGAGCTCTCCGAGGCGGCCAAGGCCGACCCTTCGTTCGTGCCCACGCGGTACGTGTCCACGCGCACGGCCGTGCGCTGCGGCCGGATCCTGCGCGCCATCGTGGTCCTCGACCGGCTGTTCCGGGTCAAGGACCGCCCGCTCGAGGTGATGCCCAGCGACTTCGCTTGGCTGCGGCTGAATCTCCTCCTGTCCGGGCCTTCGCCCGAGATGGTCGAGAAGCTGCTCGCGCGGGAGACCGACCCCCGCGAGCGCAGGCAGCTCCAGATCGTCCGCACCGAGCGCGAGGCCTTCGACCGGTGCATCGCCAAGCTGCCGCAGTTCGGCCTCTCCCCGCGCGCGCCCAGGAACGAGCTCGCCGCGCTCGAGATCGCCACGAGCGAGGCGCTCGGCTCGGACGATCCGAAGAAGCTCTCGGGCACCCTCAAGACCCTCGTGCCGCTCGCCCAAGGCGGCGGTCCGGACGCCGAGCGCGCGGCGGTGCTCGTGCGCCAGGTGGGCGAGTCGTTGACGGCGCGCGCGCTGCGCACGGCCCTCCGGGCCCGCGCGACCCCGGAGCCCGAGGCCCTCGCGGCGGCCATCGCGGAGCTCGAGGAGCTGGCCCAGCGCATGACCGAGGCGAGCCGCGAGGAGTCGCCGAGGGCGCGCGAGCTCGCGCGGTTCCTCCGCGGTCGCGCGCTGACCCTCATCGACGAGGCGTTCGGGTTCGACGACGCGACCGCGGGCGAGGTCGAGGCCGTGGCCGGTGGCGGTGGCTCGGCCGTCGTGCGCCCGATCGTCGAGAAGAAGCTCGGGCACGTCGAGCGAGTGATCGCTTTCCGTCAGCGACTGCTCGCCGCGGGTGGCGAGGTGGCCGACCGCGCGCGCGCCGAGCGCTCGGTCCGTGACGCCGTGCTGCGCCTCGAGCAGGACTGCGCGACGCTGCTCGACGCGGGCTTCCGCGACGCCATCACGACCGCGCTCCGGACCACCCCCGCCGACAAGCTCGGAGAGGTGCTGAGCAACCTGGCGCCCGATCTCGCCGAGCTCGACGCCTTCGCGACGCGCATCACCGCGCTGCTCCCCGGCGGCGAGCGGTCGCGGCTCAAGGAGCGGGTCGTCGGCCCGCGCATCGAGAAGCTCGTCCCGGCGATCTTCCAGCGCATCGACGCGAGCGATCGCGAGGCGGTGGTGGGGCAGGTGCGGTTCCTCCACGGCGTGCTCGCCGGTGCGGGGCTCGCCCGAGCGGTCGACGCCGCGCGGTTCGTGCAGTGGAGCGCGGCGGCGCTCGTGCGCTCGGACCGCGGCGCGCCCGCCGTGAACGGTCCGCCCGGGCTCGCGCGGTACCGGGCGCTGCGAGGGGTCGAGCAGCGCGTGCCCATCTG
>JAEUKC010000412.1:0-40659 GCA_016794445.1 Myxococcales bacterium | reverse complement strand
GTACGTGGCCGACAAGGAGGAGAGCGTGCGCATCGACGCCGACCCTTCCCCCTGCGTCATCATCAGCGCGAGCGGCATGTGCGAGTCGGGCCGCGTGCTCCACCACCTCAAGGCCACCATCGAGGACGACCGCAACACGGTCTGCATCGTGGGCTTCCAGGCGCAGCACACCCTCGGCCGGCGCCTCGTCGAGAAGCGCGCCCGCGTGAAGATCTTCGGCGTCGAGCGGGACCGACGCGCCGAGGTCGTGGTGCTCAACGGCTTCTCGGCCCACGCCGACCAGCGTGAGCTCGTGGAGTTCGCCGTGGCCGCCCGCGATCGCGGCAAGCTCCGGCGCGTCGCGCTGGTGCACGGCGAGCCCAAGTCCCAGGCCGCGCTCACCCAGCGCCTCGCCGCCGAGGGGTTCCCCGACGTCGTCTCGCCGCTGCCCGCTGCCCGCTGGGTGATCTAGCGCGGATGATCCAGCGAGCTACAGCAGCGCCTGCGCGTTGCCGATCACGACCTCGCCCTCGCGGTTCTCGACCGCGACCTGGAGCGCCCAGCGGTTGTCGCCGATCTTCCAGCCGTTGGTGACGAGCACGTCGCCCGGCCACACCGGGCGCTTGAACTGGCCGTCGAACCCCTTGAGCTTGCGCGCGTCGCCGTCGCAGAGGCTCTTCACCACGTGGCGGACCATGTGCCCGTAGGTGCAGAGGCCGTGCAGGATGGGGCCCTGCGTGAAGCCCGCGGCCGCGGCGAACGCCGGGTCGGCGTGGAGCGGGTTCAGGTCGCCCGAGAGGCGATAGAGGAGCGCCTGCTCCTTGCTCGTCGGCTCGCGCACCGAGAAATCGGGCGCGGCGCCCGCGGGGATCACGATGGGCTCGTCCTTCGGGGGCGGCGAGCCACCGAAGCTGCCCTCGCCACGGAAGATGATGGTCCACGTGGTGTCGAAGAGCGGCTCGCCCGTCTTGGCGTCGACCGTGTGCGTGTCGGTGATGATCGAGGCGAACTTCTTGATGTCGTAGATGCCGCGGATGGTCGCGGTCGTGCGCAGCGATCCCTCGGGCGGGAGCGGCCGGTGCATGCGCACCTTCTGGCCGCCGTGCACCACCATCGCGAGGTTGCCGCCGCTCCGCGCGAGCAGGCCGATCATCGGCGCGTAGGCCGGCACCACCGCGAACGACGGGTAGACGAGCGGGCCCTCGCCGCTGGCCTCGCCGCGCGGCGGCTTGCCCTCGAACAGGTAGTCGAGCTCTTCTGCCTTGGCCCCGATGCCGAGCGCGTACAGCGACGCGTCCTTCCACGTGTAGTCGAAGGTCGAAGGTTCGGAGGGCTTGCCCACGAGCGAGAGGTCGAACGCCATCGCCCGCCTCTACTACGACCACATGGAGGCCGCACGTGCCGCGACGAGGGCGCGCACCGCGGCGAAGCGCGGCTCCTTGCGCAGTGCGGCGAGCAGGGGGCAGCCATCGAGCCAGAGCACGTCGACGAGCGGCAACTCCGCGATGACCTCGAGCTCGGCGAGGGCGGTGTCGTGGTCCGCGGCGGCCGCGAGCAGCTCGACCAGGATCTGCCCCATGAACGTGCGGAACCGGGGCGCCGCGCCGAGGCCGCTGATCTGCGCGCGCATCTGCACGACCACCGGGCCGAGCACCGACGGGTCGCGGAGCGCGAGCACCGCCGGCAGCGCGGGGACGAAGCTGGCCGAAAGCCCCGTGGCAGCCTCCTTCTCGATCTCGGCGAGCAGGAGCTGGATCGTCGGGAGATCCTGCCACCACAGCGCGAGGCGCAGGTGGGTGATGATCTGACCGCGTGCGAAGTCCATCCGCGCCGCGCAGGCCTCGGCGCCGGCGCGATCGCCCATCAGCGCGAGGGTGCGCATGCGCTCCCCGTGTACGAGCGGGTGCCGGGGGTTGAGCCGCAGGGCGAGGTCGAGGTGACGCAGCCCCTCGGTCGTGTGGCCGCACTCGCACAGCAACCGCCCCAGGTAGAAGTGACCCTCGAGGGCGAGCGGCGAGCGCGCGATGGCCTCCTGGAACGCCTGCGCCGACGCGCGGAGCTCGCCTTGTTGCAGCCGCAGGATGCCGATGGCCTCGAACGTCTCGCCGATGGTGGCGTCGAGGGTGAGCGCGCGCAGGCAGGTCTCCTCGGCCTCGGCGAGCGCGGCGCGGTCGCTGCCGCCCGAGAGCAGCCAGCTCCGCGTGCGCGCGGCGCCGAGCGCGCTCCACAGGAACGGGTCGCTCGGGTGACGCTGGGCCTCGGCCTCGAGGGTCAACACCGCCTTCTTGACCCGCGGGTGCTCGAACGACTGGTAGTCGACGCTCGCCTGCAGATACACCGCGCGCACCTCCGGATCGGAGGGGCCCCGGCGGCCATCGGCGTCGACGAGCCGCGCGGAGAGCGCCCCGCGCACGGCCTCGGAGAGCTGCTCCTCGTGCGCGAGGACGGCCTGCGCCTCCGCGTCGATCCGCTGCGACCACAGCTGCTCGCTGCTGCGCCCGTCGAGCAGTCGCACACGCCCCCGTGCCCGCCCGCTCGCGACCCGGACCGACACCTCGACCACGAACCCGGGCGGGCCGGGGGGTGTTCCGCCGGGGACGAGCACGCGAACTCCACGGGTGGAGGCCAGGGCGTCGGCGACGGCCTCGACCGCGCGCGTGGTCCGCGCGTGAGAGGGGGCGTCGTCCTCGGTGTCGAGGCCCCGCACGACGACGAGGGGGGGCGCGACGACCGAGAAGCTCACGGGGCTGAGCGAGGCGCGCGCGCTGGTCGGTGTGGGCTCCGTGCCCTGCACGTCTCGATCGACCCGACCTCCGCGCAGCGCGTCGAGCCGGCGCCCGACGTCGGCAGCGCTCGGGCGGTCCTCGCGTCGACGCGCCATCGCAGCGCGGACGAGCTCGGCGACGGCGAGCGGTAGATCGGGGCGCTTCTCTCTCGGATCGGGCACCGGCTGGGTGAGCCGCGCGGCAGCCATGGCGAACACCGAGTCGCCCGTGAACGGCAGCTCACCCGTGATGAGCTCGTAGAGCACGACCCCGAGCGCATACACGTCGGCGCGACCGTCGAGCGGGCGCCCCTCGACCTGCTCGGGCGCCATGTACGCGGGCGTGCCGAGCGTCTGGCCCACGGTCTGGGTCATCCGCGAGCTGTCCGGATCGAGGCCCCGCGCGATGCCGAAGTCGGTGATCGCGACGCGCCCCGACGCCTCGACCATGACGTTGTCGGGCTTGAGGTCGCGGTGGAGGACGCCCGCGGCGTGGGCGGCGACCAGGCCCCGCGCGATCTCGGCGCCGATGCGCAGCACGTCGGGGAGACCGCCGGCGCGGGTCCGCCGGGACAGCGGAGTCCCCTGCAGGAGCTCCATGGTCAGGAAGCGGACCTCTCCGTCCACGCCGAGGTCGAACGTGCGGGCGACGTTCGGGTGGGTGACCCGCCGCGCGAGCTTCACCTCGCGGCGGAATCGCTCGAGGATCCCCGGCACCTCCGCGACCTCGGGGCGCAGCACCTTGAGGGCGACGAGGTCGTCGAGGTCCTCGTCGCGGGCGCGGTAGACCGCTCCCATGCCCCCTTCGCCGAGGGCGGCCTCGACCCGGAAGCGACCCCCGAGGAGCGCCCCGATGCCGAGGCGCGGGGTCTTCTGGACCGCGACGGTCGGCGCGCTCGGATCGGCCATGTCACCGCATGGTACCGGAACGTTGGCCCGACCCGAGAGCCCTTGCTAAGCCGGGCCAGGATGTCGATGAAGCAGCTCCACGTCCTCGTGCGCGGCCGGGTGCAGGGCGTGTTCTTCCGCGCCTCCACCCAGCGCGAGGCCCGGCGGCTCGGCCTCACCGGCTGGGTGAAGAACCGCTCCGACGGCGCCGTCGAGATGCTGGCCGAGGGGGAGGAGACCTCCCTCAAGCAGCTCCAGCTCTGGGCCGAGCGCGGCCCTTCGGCGGCCCGCGTGGACGACGTCCAGGTCCGCTGGCGTTCCTACGTCGGTGACTTCCCGGATTTTCGGATCACGGACTGAGGTGCCCATGCAGAAGCTCCGTCTCCTCGCCGCTCTGTTCTGCGCCTCGACGGCGCTCGCCGCTCCCGCGTCCGCTGCGCCGCCGGTGCCCTCCACCTCCACCTCGGCCGCGGTCCCGACCGCCGAGGTCGACGGGGCCATTGCCAAGCTCGCCGACCCGACGCCGTCGGTGCGCATCGGCGCCGCGCAGGCGCTCTCGACGACGGCGCCCGAGGCCTTCCCCGCGCTCGAGGCCCGGGTGCTCGAGCCGGGCAGCGGGCCGGGGCCCATGTGGCTCGTGCTCGACAAGGCGAAGAAGTCGCTGCCGCCGGGCAGCCCCGACGACGCCGACGTCCTCATCGCGGTCGTCACCGCGGGCAACACGCCGGCCCACCGCGCGCTCGCGCTCGTGCTCGCGGGGATGAAGGCCGCGGAGAAGCAGGGCAACGTGGCGGGCGCGCGCCTCCTGGTCCGTGTGGCCGTGGCCCACAAGGGCATGCTCAAGAGCACCGCCACCACCGGCCTCAAGCGCATGGGGGATCACGCCGTGGCCGCCCTGCTCGAGGTCCGCAACGACGCCGACAAGGACCTGCGCGGGTGGGCCAACAAGACCCTCGACGGCCTCGGCAAGTTCCTCCCGAGCGACGCCGTGCAGGTCAAGGACCCGCAGGCCCTCGCCGACGTGCTCACGGCGTTCGGCAAGACCAAGGACCCGGACGCGGCGCGCGTGCTCACCTCGTACCTCAACGCCGATCGCGCCCCGGTCCGCGACGCCGCGCGCTGGGCGATCGCCCAGTACGGCAACGACGGTCGCCTCGCCCTCAAGGAGGCGTACGAGGCCTTCACGAGCGAGAAGGTCGGCGACGACTGGTCCGCCAAGCGGCTGCTCGAGGCCCTCGTGGTCGCGCACGACAAGGTGCGCCTCGCCGACGTGTTCAAGCTGTTCGACGAGGGCAAGGCCCACCGCGACGCCGGCCGCCTCGAGGAGGCCGTCGCCTCGTACGACGCGCTCCTCGCGCGCGCGCCGCTGTTCGAGCGGCGCGCCGAGCTCGCCGGGGCCTACGTCGATCTCGCCCGCAAGAAGGAGTCGACCGATCGGCCGGCCGCGCGCGCCCACTACGCGAAGGCGGCCCGGCTCGCCGCGGGCACCCCGCTCGGCGCGACGATCGACGCCGACGTCGCCTACCTGGACACGCTCGACCTCCTCGACCGCGGCGTCGCCGATCCCTCGCTGCTCCAGCGCGCGCTCGCGAGCGCCCCCGATCACGCGCGCTGTCGCGAGCTCCTCGCCCGGATGGACGCGGACAGCCGTCGCGCCGACGATCGCCTCCGCCGCTACGCCCTCGCCGGAGGGGCCGGGCTGCTCGCTGCGATCCTCGCGCTGCTCTTCGTCGGCAAGAAGTCTCCGCCGAAGACGACGCCCAAGACGCCGCCGGCCCACCACGCGCGTACGGCCTGAACGGCCACAAAAGCAGCCGCGCCGCGACTCCTGTCGGAGCGCGGCGCGACGGTGGTGACGAAGGGAAGGGCTCAGGCCTTGGCTTCGGCGGCGGGCGCTTCGGCGGCGGCGCTGACCCACTCGATGATCGACATGTGCGCGCCGTCGCCCTTGCGGACGCCGAGCTTCACGATGCGGGTGTAGCCACCCGGACGACCAGCGAAGCGCTTGGCGAGGTCGACGAAGATCTTCTCGACGAGGTCGACCTTCTGGATGTCGCCGCCCGGCATGGTGCGGGCGCCGAAGCGCTGGATGAACGAGCCGACGAGGCGCGTCGCGTGGAGGCGCTGCGCCTTCTCGGCGGGCGAGAGCTCCGCCTGCGCGGTGTAGGCCACCTTGCCGAGGCGGGTCGCCTTGGTCACGAGCTTCTCCGCGATGCGGCGGAGCTCCTTGGCCTTGGCGTCCGTGGTCTCGATGCGCTCGTGCAGCACGAGGTTGGCAGCGAGGTTGCGGAACATCGCGCGACGGCTCGAGGGGTCGCGATCGAACTTACGGCCGGACTTTTGGTGACGCATGACGAAACTCCCTACTCTCCTGGATCAGAAATCTGCTGGCTCAGGCCTGGTTCTGCATCGCCTTGTGGCGCTCGAACATCTGGGGCCAGTTGTCGATGCGCATGCCGAGCGAGAGGCCCATCTGCTGGAGGATCTCCTTGATCTCCTTCAGCGACTTGCGGCCGAAGTTCTTGGTCTTGAGCATGTCCTGCTCCGTGCGCTGCACCAGCTCGCCGATGAGCGAGATGTTGGCGTTCTGGAGGCAGTTGGCCGAGCGGACCGAGAGCTCGAGCTCGTCGACCGAGCGGAACAGGTTCTCGTTGACCGGCTCGTCCTCGCCGATCGTCGCGACGTAACCCTGCTCCTCGGTCTCCTCGAAGTTGATGAAGATGTTCAGCTGCTCCTTGAGGATCTTGGCGGAATAGGCGAGGGCGTCCGAGGGGCGCACGCTGCCGTTGGTCCACACCTCGAGGGTGAGCTTGTCGTAGTCGGTCTGCTGCCCGACGCGGGCATTGGTCACCGTGTAGTTCACGCGGCGGACCGGGCTGAACAGCGAGTCGATCGGGATGGTGCCGATCGGCATCGAGGGGGACTTGTTGCGCTCGGCGGGCACGTAGCCGCGGCCGATGCCGATGGTGAGCTCGGCGCGGAAGGGGCCCTTCTTGTCGAGCGTGCAGATCAGGTGGTCGGGGTTGAGGACGCGCAGACCGTCGGTCAGCTGGATGTCCTTGGCGTAGACCGGCCCCGGGCCCTCCTTGTCGATCATCACCGAGTAGGAGAGCTTGCCGCCCGCCGACTTGAAGACGACCTCCTTGAGGTTCAGGATGATGTCGGTCACGTCCTCGACGACGTCCGGGATCGTGGTGAACTCGTGCAGCGCCTTCTCGAAGCGGACGGCGGTGATCGCCGTGCCCTGCAGCGACGAGAGCAGCACGCGGCGGAGCGCGTTGCCGAGCGTGATGCCGAAGCCGCGCTCGAGCGGCTCGCACGCGAACTTGCCGTAGAACTCCGTGAGGGTCTCGTCGTCGTGCTCGAGAGCACGCGGACGGATCATCTCGTGCCAGTTGCGGGCGATGTGGGGGGCGGCCTGGTTGCTCATTTCCGTTGCTCCGTTGGAAGTGGCCCCTACCTGGATCCCATCTCGGGGCCGCTGCCTCTACGGCGAAGCCGGCGTGGGATTCGCCGGCCTGCCTGGTTGACTCGAACTTCTCTTCTGACGGCTGCCCGAGGGCAGCGGAGTGACTAGCGGGAGTAGTACTCGACGACGTACTGCTCGCGGATGGCGGGCTCGTTGAGCTCCTCGCGGACCGGGAGGCCCTTGATGGTGCCCGCAAAGTTCTTCTTGTCGACCTCGAGCCAGGAGAGCTGCGGGCGCGCGTCGCTCGCGGCGATGGCGGACTCGATGCGCTTCTGGGCGCGGGCCTGCTCGCGGATGACGACCTGGTCGCCGACCTTGACCTGGAAGCTCGGCACGTTGACGCGCTTGCCGTTGACCAGCACGTGGTTGTGCAGGACGACCTGGCGGCCCTCGTTGCGCGAGGCAGCGAAGCCGAGGCGGTAGACGATGTTGTCGAGGCGGCGCTCGAGGAGGCCGAGGAGGTTCTCGCCCGTGCGGCCCTTCTGACGATCGGCGATCGAGAAGTACTTGCGGTACTGCTTCTCGAGGACGCCGTAGATCTTGCGCACCTTGTTCTTCTCGCGAAGGCGGATGCCGTACTCGCTGAGCTTGATGCGCTTGTCGCCGTGCTGCCCCGGGGGCTTCGGGCGACGGGTGATCGCGCACTTCTCCGAGTAGCAGCGGTCGCCCTTCATGTAGAGCTTCATGCCTTCGCGGCGGCAGATCTTGCAGACGGGACCGATGTAACGAGCCATGACTGTTCTCTCTTCGTCGAAGATTCGGGGAAGGGTCTCAGCGCATCACACGCGGCGGCGCTTGGGGGGACGGCAGCCGTTGTGCGGGATCGGCGTGACGTCGCGGATGAGAGTGACCTTGAAGCCCGCGGTCTGGAGGGCGCGCAGCGCGCTCTCACGACCCGCACCAGGGCCCTTGACGAACACCGCGACCGACCGGACGCCGTGCTCCTGCGCCTTGCGCGCGGCCTCTTCGGCGGCGAGCTGGGCGGCGAAGGGCGTGCTCTTGCGCGAGCCCTTGAAGCCGCGGGCGCCGGCGCTCGACCACGAGATCGCGTTGCCGTTGACGTCGGTGATGGTCACGACGGTGTTGTTGAACGTCGACTGGATGTGGGCGATGCCCGTCGAGACGTTCTTGCGGACCTTCTTCTTCGCCTTGGCGGCAGCGGACTTCTGTGCGGTGGCCATGGTTCTCTCTCTTCTTCCCTACGAGATCACGACTTGCCGGCCGGACGCGGGGTGCCACCGCGGGCGATCATGCCCTTGCGCGGACCCTTGCGCGTGCGCGCGTTGGTGTGGGTGCGCTGGCCGTTGACCGGCAGCCCCCGGCGGTGACGGAGACCGCGGTAGCAGCCGAGGTCCATCAGGCGCTTGATGTTCATCTGCACCTCGCGGCGCAGGTCGCCTTCGACCTTGTACTCGGCCTCGAGCAGGTCGCGGATCTTCTTGACGTCCGCGTCCGTGAGCTCGTCGGTCATCTTGTTCTCGGGGATCCCCGTCTTCTGGCAGATCTTCTTTGCCAGAGCGGGACCGACGCCGAAGAGATACCGCAGCGAGATCGTGATGTGCTTGCGGCGGGGAAGGTCGACACCTGCGATGCGGGCCATGTTCTCTGTACTCCTAAAGGCTCAGCGGAAGGCTCAGTTGCCCTGGCGCTGCTTGTGCTTGGGGTTCTCGCAGATCACGCGCACGACGCCGCGGCGACGGACGACCTTGCACTTGGTACAGATCTTCTTGACGGAGGGGCGGACCTTCATGGCTTCTTCTCGTTGTCTGCGTCTGCGATTCTTGATTCAAGCGGTGGCCGAGGATCTGCGGCCGGTGATCTTTCCGCGGGTGGGGTCGAGCGGGCTCGGCTCCACGGTCACGCGGTCCTTCGGAGCGACCTTGACGAGCGTTCTCCGCGCCTCGGTGGAGAGCCCTGCGACGACGATGCGACCATCGTCGAGACGGACTCTGTAGAGGGCGCTGGGGAGTGCTTCTTCGATCGTACCTCCGAGAAACAGGGACTGCGGGGACATGGACTGCGGACTGCGGAACTCTTGGACTCAGTTGCCGAGGGCCTTGAGGACACGCTCGGTGACCTTCGCCATCTCGCCGACACCGTCGACGCGACGGAGAAGACCGCGCTGCTCGTAGTAGGGGATGAGCGGTGCGGTCTGCCCGTGATACGCAACGAGGCGCGCACGGACCGTGTCCTCCTTGTCGTCGTCTCGTTGGACGAGCTCGACTCCAGGGGGGGGAGCACTATACTTGAGATGATAGATTCGTCCAGTGGCTTTGTCGGTGCGGCGGAAGCAGACCCGCTCGACCAGCAAATCATCGGCGACTTCGATGAGAACCACGGCGTCGAGCTTCTGCCCGAGCTTGCCGAGGAGGCCGTCGAGTGCCTCGGCCTGGGCCACCGTGCGCGGGAAGCCGTCGAACAGGAAGCCCGGCTTGGCGTCGTCCTGCTGCAGGCGCTCTTCGACCATGCCGATGACGACCTCGTCCGGCACGAGGGCGCCGGCCGACATGAACTTCGCGGCCTCGAGCCCCAGCGTCGTGCCCTGGGCCTTGTGCGCGCGGAGCATGTCGCCGGTGGAGATCTGCGGGATGTGCCACTGGTCGCAGACGATCTTCGCCTGCGTTCCCTTGCCCGCGCCGGGCGGCCCGATGAGGATCGTACGCATCAGACGAGCTCCTTCTCGCGGCTCGGTCCAGCCGCGTCGTTCGAGGACTCCGAGTCGTCTTCGTCGTGATCGTGGCGGCCGCGGATCTTGGTCGCGCGAGCGCCCGCCAATCCCTCGTAGTTGCGGGTGATGAGGTGGGCCTCGACCTGCTGGACGGTGTCGAGGGCGACGCCGCACACGATCATGATGGAGGTGCCACCGAAGTAGAACGGCACGCGGAAGTAGGTCTGCACGATGGTCGGGATCACGCAGACCGCCGCCACGTAGAGCGAGCCACCGAGCGTGATGCGCGTGAGCACGCGGTCGATGTACTCGGCGGTCTTCTTGCCCGGCCGGATGCCCGGGATGAACGCCTGCTGCTTCTTCAGGTTGTCGGCGACGTCGACCGGCTGGAAGGTGACCGCCGTGTAGAAGTAGCAGAAGAAGACGATGAGGAAGACGTAGACCGCGTTGAACACCCACTCGCCGGGCGACACGATCTGCTGCAGCTTGTTCGCGCCGGGGATGTTGAAGTTCGCGAGGGTGCTCGGGAACATGAGCAGCGAGCTCGCGAAGATCGGGGGGATGGTGCCGGCCGTGTTCACGCGCAGCGGCAGGTGGGCTTGCTGACCGCCGTAGATGCGGCGCCCCACCTGGCGGCGTGAGTACTGGATCGGGATCTTGCGCTGACCACGCTCGAAGAACACGATGGTGGCCACCGTGACGAGGATGATGGTCGCGACCGCGAACAGGGTCAGCGGCTGGAGGTTGCCCTCGTTGGTGTCGTAGTAGCGCTTGAGGGCGCCCGGGATGTCGGTGACGATGCCGACGAAGATCAGCAGCGAGATGCCGTTGCCGATCCCGCGCTCCGTGATCTGCTCGCCGAGCCACATGACGAACGCGGTGCCCGTGGTGAGCGTCAGCACCGTCATCAAGCGGAAGCCCCAGCCGGGGTTCGCGACGACGTTGCCGGTCTGCCCCGGCGCGAACTGCACGTTGATGAGGCTCTCGAGGTAGAGCGCCGTGCTCATCGCCTGGCCGGCCGAGAGCAGGATGGTGCCGTAGCGCGTGTACTGGTTGATCTTGCGCTGCCCTTGCTCGCCCTCCTTGCGGAGCTCCTCGAGGGGCTTGAAGACCATCGTGAGGAGCTGGAGGATGATCGACGCGCTGATGTACGGCATGATGCCGAGCGCGAAGATGGACAGCTTCTCGAGCGCACCGCCCGAGAACAGGTTGAACACGCCGAGGATGCCGCCACCGCCCGAGGCGAGGTGCCCCTGCATGACCTTGCGGTCGACCCCGGGCACGGTGACGAACACACCGAGCCGGTAGATGAGCAGGAGCCCGATCGTGAAGAAGATGCGTCGACGGAGGTCGGCGAGCTTCCCGATGTTGGCGAGGACGGACATGCGGTGTGGCACCCTGTTAGCCACGAAGGGCCGGAGAGGCCAGCGCTGATGCGCTGGAAACCCACCGGCCCCTCGACGGCGCGGGAATCAGGCCTTCGCGGCCTCTTCCTTCGGCGGATGGACGATCACGAGCTCGACGCTGCCGCCGTGCTTCTCGATCTGCTCCTTGGCCGCCTTGGAGAAGGCGTGCGCCTTCACGGTGAGCTTCTTGGTGAGCTCGCCGCTCGCGAGGACCTTGATCTTGTCCACGGCGCCCTTGACGAAGCCCATCACGCGGAGCTCGGACTCCGAGACCACGGCGCCGGCGTCGAACTGGTCGAGCTGGTCGAGGCTGACCTCGGCCACCTTGTCCTGGAACGGCTGACGGAAGCCGCGCTTCGGCAGGCGACGCATCAGGGGGGTCTGGCCACCCTGGAACCACGCCTTGCCGTTGAGGCCGGTGGAGCGGGCCTTCTGGCCCTTCTGTCCACGGCCCGAGGTCTTGCCGAGACCGGAACCGACGCCGCGGCCGACGCGGGTCTTCTTGGTGTTGGCGCCCACCGGAGCGGGCAGCTTGGCGAGACGGTCAGACATCTGTCTCCTCCACGGTGACGAGGTGGATGACCTTCTTGATCATCCCGCGGAACGACGGGGTGTTGTCCACCACCACCGAGGAGTTCGGGCCACGAAGGCCGAGCCCCTTGACGGTGAGGCGCTGGGTCCAGGGTCGGTTGGAGAGCGACTTGACCTGGGTGACCTTCAGCTTCTTGCTCACGACGCGCCTCCTTCGAGCTTGGGCGCGACCTTCTTCGCCTTCCGCTCCTCACCGGCACGGACCTCGGTGGTGGCGAGGTCGCCGACGGCGAGCCGACGGCGGGCGGCGATGTCCGCGGGATCACGGAGCGCCTTGAGCGCCTTGATCGTCGCGCGCACCACGTTGTGCGAGTTGCTCGTGCCGAGGCACTTGCTGAGGATGTCGTGGATGCCGGCCGACTCGACGACCGCGCGGACCGCGCCACCCGCGATGACGCCCGTTCCGGGCGAGGCCGGCCGCATCAGCACCTTGCCCGCGCCGAAGTGCCCGAAGGCCTCGTGCGGGATGGTGGTGCCGTTGAGCGGGACCTTGAACATGTTCTTGCGGGCCTGGTCGTTGCCCTTGCGGATCGCCTCGGGGACCTCGTTGGCCTTGCCGAGCCCGACGCCCACGTGCCCGCTCTCGTCGCCGACGACGACGAGGGCCGAGAACGAGAAGCGGCGGCCGCCCTTCACGACCTTGGCGACGCGATTGATGTGGACGACGCGCTCCTTGAGCTTCTCTTCGTCGATGTGATCGTTCGATGCCATGAGAAACTCCTAGAACGAAAGGCCGGCTTCGCGCGCGGCGTCGGCGAGGGCCTTGATGCGGCCGTGGTAGATGTAGCCGTTGCGATCGAAGACCACCTTCTCGATGCCCTTCTTCTTGCAGAGCTCGCCGAGGAGCTTGCCGACGGCCTTGGCCTCGGCGGTCTTGTCCAGCTCGCCGCCCTTGCCCTTGATCTCCTTGGAGAGGGTCGAGGCAGAAGCCAGGGTCTTGCCCTGCACGTCGTCCACCACCTGCGCATAGATGTGCACGTTGGAGCGGAAGACCGAGAGGCGCGGACGCTCCTCGTTGCCGGAGATGCGCTTGCGGATGCGAAGCTTACGGCGCTCGCGACCGGTGACGTTGCTAGCCATGGCTCACTTACCCTTGCCGCCGCTCTTGCCGGCCTTCTGACGGACCTTCTCGCCCTTGTAGCGAACGCCCTTGCCGCCGTACGGCTCCGGGGGACGGATGTCGCGGAGCTTGGCCGCGATCTGACCCATGACTTCCTTGTCGGCGCCCTCGAGGATGATCTGCGTGCCCTTGCTCTCGGCAGGGACCTTGGCAGACACACCGGCGGGGAGCGGCAGGCTCACGGGGTGGGAGAAACCGAGCGCCAGGTTGAGGTTGTTGCCCTTCAGCTCGGCGCGGTAGCCGGTGCCGACGAGCTCGAGCTCCTTGACGTAGCCCTCGGAGACGCCCTTGGTCATCGCGGCGAAGAGCGCCCGGGCGAGGCCCTGGAAGCGCGCGCCGTCGCGGCCGGTGATGGTGGGGAGGACGCTGAGCTTGCCAGCGTCGACCTTCACGTCGACGTTCGGGGGAACGCTGCGCGAGAGGGTGCCCTTGGGCCCCTTGATCTCGATCTTGCCGTTGGCGAGCGAGACCGAGACCCCCTTGGGGAGGTCGATCGGGCGCTTGCCGACCCGGGACTGGATGGTCTCGGCGTGAGCGACAGAAGCAGTAGACATCACCACACCTCGGCAAGGAGCTCGCCGCCCACGCTGGCCTTGCGGGCCATGCGGTCGGTCATGACACCGGAAGACGTGCTGAGCAGGGCGATGCCGTACCCGTTGCGCACGCGGGGGATCTGGTCGTGGCGCACGTACACGCGACGGCCCGGCCGCGAGATGCGGCGGACGCCGTCGATCGCGCTCGAGCGGGCGCGGTCGTAGCGCATCACGATGGTGAGGGTCTTCTTCGGGCCCTCGGACTCACGCACGTCGTCGACGAAGCCCTCGTCCTTGAGGAGCTTGGCGATGCCGAGGCGGATCTTGGAGGACGGCATCTCGCAGCGCTCGTGGCGAGCGGTGGCCGCGTTGCGGATCCGCGTGAGCATGTCAGCAATGGGATCGGTCTGCATTCTCGGTTCCTTTGTTCCCGTGGGTCCGAGGGGCGGCCGCAGCGCGAGGCTACGCGTTCCCCTCGGCGGAAGTTGTTACCAGCTCGCCTTCAGCACGCCGGGGATGTCCCCGCGGAGCGCGAAGTTGCGCAGGCAGATGCGGCACAGCTCGAACTTGCGGTAGTAGCCGCGCGCGCGCCCGCAGACCTTGCAACGGTTGCGGTGACGAACGGCGAACTTGGGCGCGGTGTTGAGCTTGACGAAATCGGTCGCGGTAGCCATGGCGGTTCCTTCGTTCCTACTGGCGGAAAGGCATGCCGAAGGCGGCGAGCAACGCGCGGCCCTCTTCGTCGGTCTGGGCGGTGGTGACGAAGCTGATGTTCATGCCCTTGATCTTGTCGACCTTGTCGTAGTCGATCTCGGGGAACACGATCTGCTCCTTCATGCCCAGGGAGTAGTTGCCACGGCCGTCGAAGGCGCGCGGGCTGACGCCCTTGAAGTCACGCACGCGCGGGAGCGCGAGGTAGATCAGGCGGTCGAGGAACTCCCACATGCGGTCCTGGCGCAGGGTGACCATGGCGCCGATGGCGAGACCCGCGCGGAGCTTGAAGTTCGCGATGGCCTTCTTGCTGCGGGTGACGATGGGCTTCTGACCGGTGAAGAGGGTCATCTCGGCGACGGCCGACTCGATGATCTTCGGGGTCTGCACGGCCTCGCCGAGGCCCATGTTGACCACGATCTTCTGCAGACGGGGCACCTGCATGACGTTCTTGTAGCCGAACTGCTTGCGGAGGGCGGGGACGACCTCCTTCAGGTAGCGGCTCTTGAGCGTGGGGACCGACTCGGCAGCGGCCTTGGACTTGTAGCCCTCGGGCGCCGTGAGGTGACCAGCGGCCGGAGAAGCGGCTTCGCCCTTCGCCTTGCGCTCCTTCTTCTCACCGCCACCGCCGCCGTCCTTGGCCTTGGGGGCAGCCTTCGGCGCGGCCTTCTTGTCGTCCTTGCCGCCCTTGTCTTCCTTCTTCGCAGCCATCTTCGTTCTCTCTCGTCTCCCGACGTGCAGCGCCGCGGCTCGCGGTCACTGGTTCACGGGCATTGGGTATTCGTGGGTGGGATCCGCGCAGCTCAGGCGAGCGCGTTGCCGGTCTTGACGGCGAGGCGAACCTTCTTGCCGTCCTTGACTTCGAACTTCACGCGCGTGCCCTTCCCCGTCTGGGGATCGACCGGCATGACCTTGCAGGCGGCGAGCGGCGCTTCCTTCTGGAAACGCTTGCCCTCCGGCTGACGCTGGGTGGGCTTCTGGTGCTTCCACACCATGTTGATGCCCTGCACCAGCACCTGCTCGCTCTCGACGATGACCGAGAGGACGGTGCCCTGCTTGCCCTTGTCGCGGCCCGAGATGACCACGACGGTGTCGCCCTTCTTGATACGCGCGGCCATCACACAACCTCCGGCGCGAGCGAGATGATCTTCATGAACTTGCGGCCACGCAGCTCGCGCGCGACGGGTCCGAAGATGCGCGTGCCGATCGGCTCGCCGTCCTTGTTGATGAGGACCGCGCTGTTGGCGTCGAACTTGATGTAGCTGCCGTCGGGGCGCATGTACTCGCGGCGAGTGCGGACGACGACCGCCTTGGCGGTGTCCCCCTTCTTCACCTTCTGACCGGCGCTCGCCTCCTTGATGGCGACGACGATGATGTCACCGAGGGCCGCGTAACGGCGGCGCGAGCCACCGAGGACCTTGATGCACTGGACGAGACGCGCGCCGCTGTTGTCGGCCACGTCGAGCATGGTTCGCATCTGGATCATGGCAGGCTCCTACTCGACCTTCGCGGATTCGACGAGCTTGCTGACGATCCAGCGCTTGTCGCGCGAGATCGGGCTGTGCTCGGTGATCTCGACGCGGTCACCGGTCTTGAACTGGTTCTTCTCGTCGTGCGCCTTGTAGCGCTCGCGGCTCTTGAGGTACTTGCCGTACACCGGGTCGCGGCGGAGCGAGACGACCTCGACCACGACGGTCTTGTCCATCTTGTCGCTGCGGACGGTGCCGACGAGCGTGCGGTGACGCCCGCGCGGCGCGGCCGTCGGGAGGATGCGCGGCTTCGGCGCGGCCTTCTCGGCGGCGGGCTTGGCGGCCTTGGCGGCCTTCGGGGCGGCGGCCTTGGGGGCAGCGGCCTCGGTCTTCTTCTCGGTCTTCTTGGCGGCCATGGCTACTTGCTCTCTCCGGCGGCGAGGGCTTGCTTGAGGCTCTTCTCGAGCTGCTCGAGCTCACGACGACGGATCTCGCTCTTCACGCGGGCGATGTCCTTGCGCTTCTTGGGAAGCGTCGCAGTGTCGTCGAGCTGGTTGGTGTGGTTCTGGAGGCGGGCCTGGAACAGCTCGGAGGTGAGCTGCTTCTGCAGCTCGCCGAGCTCGGTCTCGCTCTTGTCCTTGAGCTCTTTCGCCTTCATGACAGGTCTCCACGGACGAGGAACTTGCAGTCGATCGGAAGCTTGTGCGCGGCGAGGCGGAAGGCTTCCTTGGCCATCTCCATGGGGACGCCGTGGAGCTCGTACATGACGCGGCCGGGCAGCACGACGGCCACCCATTCTTCGGGGTTGCCCTTGCCGTGACCCATGCGGGTCTCGGCCGGCTTCTTGGAGATGGGCTTGTCCGGGAAGACCCGGATGAACAGCTTGCCAGCGCGCTTGCAGTGGCGCTGGATGGCCATACGAGCCGCCTCGATCTGACGCGAGGTGATGCGGCCGGGCGCGAGCGCCTGCAGGCCGAAGTCACCGAACGACACGTCGGAGCCGCGCCAGGCGGTCCCGCTCGTGTTGCCCTTCATCTGCTTGCGGTACTTGACCTTCTTCGGGGAGAGCATGGTCGTGGTCTTCCTGGATCAGGCCTGCGACGCGCCGGCGGGCGCCTGACGCTGGCGGTTACGCTTGGGGAGGATCTCGCCCTTGAAGATCCAGACCTTGACGCCGATGACGCCGTAGGTGGTCTTCGCCTCGCCGAGCCCGAACTCGATGTCGGCGCGGAGCGTGTGGAGGGGGACGCGGCCCTCGCGGTAGTTCTCGACGCGGCTCATCTCGGCGCCGCCGAGGCGACCCGAGCAGCGGACACGGATGCCCTTGGCGCCGAACTTGATGGCGGTGGAGACCGCCTTCTTCATCGCGCGACGGAAGGCGACGCGGCGCTCGAGCTGGGTCGCGATCGACTCGGCCACCAGCTGCGCGTTGGTCTCCGCCTTGCGGATCTCCTGCACGTCGATGAAGACCTCGTTGTCCGTGAAGGACTGGACGCCCGGGAACTTCGCCTCGCCCTTGGCGGCGGTCTCGAGGTTGCCGGTGCGGAGGGTCTCGATCGACTTGCCGCCCTTGCCGATCACCATGCCGGGGCGCGCCGTGAAGATGATGACCTTGGCCTTGTTGGCCGCGCGCTCGATCTCGACGCCCGCGATGTTCGCGTTGAAGAGATACTCCTTGATGGCGCGCTTGATGCGGATGTCCTCGTGGAGCCACTTGGCGTAGCTCTTGTCCTCGTACCACTTCGAGGACCACGTCTTGATGACGCCGAGACGAAACCCTGTCGGGTGAACTTTCTGTCCCACGTTCGAGCTCCTTCTCTCAGTCCCGCGTATCGAGGACGACGGTGATGTGGCTGATGCCCTTCTGGACGCGCGTCGCACGACCCATCGCGCGCGGGCGCCAGCGGCGCATGTGGGAGTTCGGTCCCTTGTCGACGGTCGCGGCGGCCACGTAGAGCGAGTCCACGTCGACGCCGGGGTTCGCGTGCCGGGCGTTGGCGACCGCAGACTCGATCACCTTCTTGAGCCAGGGCGCGCCCGACTTGTTCACGAACTGCAGCATCTGCAGCGCCTGCGCCGCGGACTTGCCGCGGACCAGATCGGCGATCATGCGTGCCTTGCGCGGAGAGATCCGTGCAAACCGAGCCATAGCCTTGGTGGCCATCTGAACGTCCTCGTAGCGGTTTGCCCTCTTGCGAGGGCCGCCCGTCACTTTCGGTGACGGCGGGGTTTGGCTTCCTCGTACACGCGCTGCACCGCCAGATCGGAGGTGGACTTGCTCCAGGGGAGCGAGAGCGTGCCGTTAGGACTGCCGTTGGGAACTCGCCGCATTAGCCGTGCAGAGGGTTCCCGATGACCGTGCCGGTTGGGGCGGAACGGGGGGCGCGCACACTAGCAGAGGGCCCGAGGTTGGCAAGGGCCCCGAGCGAAATCAGCGATTCAGCCAGCATTCTTGCGGGATTTCCGGCGACGAACGAGGCCGAGCGCCAGACTTGAAAGCCCGAGACCGAGCGCCGCAGAGCCGCGCGAGGGAGCGCCGGCGGTCTCGCAGCCGCAGCCCGAGGCCTCGGGGAGATCGCTGCCGCCCGGGCCCGTCTCAGAGGCCGCGTCGGCGATCGAACCCGTGTCGCTCGTCGTGCCCGTGTCGGGCCTGGCGCCGGTGTCGGTCGTGCCCGTGTCCGTCGCGCCCGTGTCGGTGACGCCGGTGTCCGTGCTCGTGTCGCTGCCACCGTCGACGCCGCCGTCGGCGCAGCCGTCGACCGCGGTCCACGTGGTCTTCGAGGTGACGGGATCGCAGCTGAGGCAGGCGTCCTTGGGGTTGATGTCGCCGTACGACCAGCACGCCGCGTCGATCACGCAGTAGCCCGCCTTGATGCCGCTGGCGCTGGCGGTGCAGGTCTTGGTCGCCTCGTCGCACGAGACCGAGGTGGTGCAGGTGAGGCCGCAGTCGTAGGTGGCGAGGTTGCAGTCGCCGAAGTCGTTGCACGCGTAGGCGGAGCAGAACGAGAGCCCCGCATCGCCGGTCGCGCTCGCGCCGCACTTGGTGCCCTTGGCCGCGTATTCGTAACAGTCGCCGAACGAGTCGCAGAAGGGTCCGCAGCTCTTGTCGCCGCCGCACGCGCCCTTCGGGTCGGTGCCGACCTTGGCGCTCGTGCACTCGCCGAGCTTCGCCGGGTCGTTGCAGGCCTGGCAGCTGCCGGCGCACGCGGTGGCGCAGCAGACACCCGTCACACAGAAGCCCGTCGCGCACTCGCTGTTGCTCGTGCACGGGGTGCCCTTGGGCTTGGTGCAGACGCCCTCGTAGCCGGGCGCCGCGCAGGTCTGGCCCTCGGGGCAGCTCCCCGACTTGCAGCACACGCCCTCGGTGCAAGTGAGGCCGCTCGGGCAGTCGGTGACCGTCGACGTGCACTTCTTGCCGAGGGTTCCGTCGTAGATCTCGGCCTCGGTGGTCTCGGCGCCGACCAAGTCGGCGGTCCTGCCGCCCGCCACGAGCACCCGGGCCCCGAGCGTGACCGCCGCGGTGTGCGAGCGCCCGACCTTCAGCGTGACCGTCGGGCTCACCTTGCCCGTCTTCGGATCGGTGCCCGGGTCGTAGATGTCCGAGGTGGCCGAGCTGAGGAGATCGAAGGTGAGGGGGTCGGTGTACTCGCCGCCCGCGAAGAGGATGCGCCCGTCGTCGAGACGGGCGCCGACCACCTTGCCCTTGGGCTCGCTCAGCGTGGTGGAGAGGGTCGTGAACGTGGAGCCGTCGAAGTACTCGACCGTGCTCGTCTCGGGCCCGTACGACTCGGGGGCGTCTCCGCCGGCGAGGAGCGCGCGGCCGGCGGTGCCCGCCAGCGCGACGACCGCCACGTTGGCGCGAGCACCCGAGAGGAGCCCTCCCGACGAGAAGGTCTTGGTGCTGGGGTCGAACACCTCGACCGCCGCCGTCTCGTCGCTGCCGAACGAGCCGTAGACGACGCCACCTGCGAGCAGGATGCGCCCGTCGCCGAGGCGGGCGAAGCCGATCTGCGAGCGCGAGGTGGTCATCGAGGGGAGCGTCGACCAGCTGTCGGCGACGGGGTCGTAATACTGCGCGCCGGCGATGGGCTTGGTCGTGCTCGTGAGGGAGCTGCTCGGCTGGCCACCGGCGACGAACACGACGTCCTTGCCGTCGATCTTGGTGGTGGCCATCGCGAAGTACGCGCGGGCGTTCATCGCGGCGCCGGCCGACCACGCGCCGGTGGTGGAGCGCACCAGCACGGTGGACGGGGAGCCGACCCCGCCGCCGGCCACGACCTGGCCGCTCGGGAGGACGGCCGCGTTCATGCCGGCGCCGAGCGCGATCGGGAGGCTGCCCGCGGCGGCCCAGGTGTCGGTCGCGGGATCGTAGAGCTCGGTCACCGTGGGCACGGTGCCAGTGCCGCCGACGAGCAGGATCTTGCCCGCGTCGCTGCCCGCGGGGAGGGCCAGCAGCTGGTGATCGGCGTGGGTCTGCTTGGTGGTCGTCTTGGTGGTGACCCAGGCCGGATCGACGAGGACGGGGAAGCGCAGGCCGCGAGCATCGAAGCGGACGACGAGGGTGCAGGTCGCAGCCCCCGGCGCCACCACCTCGCGACCCCAGGGGCCGCGTGGGTCGCGATCGACCGCGCACCCCTCGATGTCCGCCGTGCCGACCCGCGCGACGCCGGCGGAGTCGTAGGTGACGGGCGTGGGCACGCGGAGGCGTGGAGCGCCGCCCGCGTCGAGCAGCTCCACGCTGCCGTCGATCACCCGGAGGCCCGCGACGTGGGTGAGGGCGACGTCGTAGCGGAAGGTGAGGAGATCGCTCGCAGAGAAGATCTCGTAGAAGTCCTCGACGCTGTCGCCGGTGGTCCTGCGGAACGCGTGCACACCCGGCGCGACGTCGGGGTAGACCGCGACGTTCTGCGCCCACTGGATCGCGCTCCGCGCGAACCCCCGCGGGGTGACCTGGACGCGCATGCCCTCGGCCTCGACGGCGAGCATGCCGTCGGCGAGCGGTGGGAGGACCGCGGTCAGCGAGGGGCTCGCGGCCTTGCTCGCGGCGGCGCGCGGCCGGAACCCACCGGCCTCGGCGAACACGGACTCGACACCTCCACCGGCGACGACGGGGCGGGTCGGGTGCGTGGACGCCTTGGTCGGCGACTTCTTCTTGTACGAGCGCGCGACGGGCGTGTTCTCGACGAGGAAGCGACGCTGCACCTCGGTGAGCACACGGGCGCCCTGGGTCGTGGTCTGTCCGGCGATCTCGGGGCCGGCGGCGGTCGCGGTCGCGATCGGAGCCGGCGCGGAGGACGAGGACGGCGCCTCGCCACGACAGGCTCCGACGAGCGCGAACAACCCCACCCCCAACGATCCGGCTCGCGAAGCGCGCATCGGGCCGTTGTGCCCGCGAAAGGGGTCGCCGTCCAGGGGGCGCGCTCTCTTCGGCCTACGGTGACCGACGAGCGATCCGCCCACGCCGCCGGCGCCGCGACAGCGCGTGGGGGACCTTGCGTGCGGCCGTGAGCGCCGACTCGACGAGACCGACGAGGACGTAGCCGCCCAGCAACCAGAGGAGCACGAACGGAGGCTTGGAGTAGGCGCTCACCGCGGCGCTCGAGCCGACCACCAGCGCGAGCACGGCGAACGTGCGGGGCTCGAGGCGCAGATCCTTGAACGAACGGAACTGCACGGTCGAGACCATCAGCAGCGACAGCGCGACGACGAGGCCCGCGAGCAGCCACGCGTAGCGGCGCTCGCCGAGCGGACCCGAGACCGACGCGTTCGCCATGACGAGGCCGACCAGCACGCCCGCCGCGCCCGGGATGGCCAGGCCCACGATGTACTTGGGGGGCTTGGCCACGGTGGTGACGCCGTGGGCGCGCGCCTCTCGCGCCTCGCGTGCCTCTTCGCGCATCGAGAGCACGTTGAACCGGGCGAGGCGAATTGCCCCACAGGCGACGAACGCGAAGGCGACCAAGAGACCGACGTTGCCGAGCTGGTGGAGCGACCAGCGGTAGACGAGGAACGCCGGGGCGAGTCCGAACGACACCACGTCGGCGAGCGAGTCGATCTGGAGGCCGAACGACGACTGCGTCTTGGTGGCGCGCGCGACCCGCCCGTCGAGCGTGTCGAAGATCGCCGCGAACATCACCAGCAACGCCGACCGGAAGTAGTCACGGTCGGACTGCGCTTCGGCGGCCAGGCGGATCGCGTCGAATCCGCAGAAGATGCTCGCCAGCGTGATGGCATTGGGGAGCAGGAAGAGGGTCTTCTGCAACTTCACGGCACCTGCAGCGTAGCGGAGACGACCGGGCCTGTCGCGGGCGCGAACCTCGTTGCGGATCGAGGTTGACCGTTCAGGGTTCGCCCGTCTACCTTGCGCGCGCTCGCGGAGTCGACAGGTTCCGCCGCACGTGTCCGAAGAGTTCGCAGTCGGAGGTTTGCCCCATGGCGCTCGGTAAGGTGAAGCGTTTCTACAACGACAAGGGTTTCGGATTCATCAAGCAGTCCGATGGTCCCGATGTCTTCGTGCACTACACGCAGATCGAGGGTGAGGGGCGCAAGCAGCTCTTCGAGAACGAGACGGTGGAGTTCGAGATCAAGGAGGGCCCCAAGGGCCTCCAGGCGCTCAACGTGCGCCGCGTCCAGCCCGAAGCGACCTGAGTCGCTGCGGATCGGAGCGAACCCCCGAGCGCCACGCGCGTTCGGGGGTTCGGCCTTTTTGTGCCCTGATTCCTGCCTCGTCAGGCCACCAGCCCATCGAGCAACACACGCGCATCCTCGTCGTCCCGACCGAGATCGAGGCTGAGCGCGGTGACGGTCGCCAGGCCCTGGTCGAACGCTGCCGTGTCGGTGCCCGGCGCCTGGTCGTGCGAGACCCCTGCCCCGCCGAGCCAGAAGTAGGTGCGACCGCGCGGATCGACCCGGACATCCACCTCGTCGCTCCACAGTCGGCGTCCGAGGCGCGTGGCCACGAGCCCCTTCAGCGGACCCGCGGGCAAGTTCACGTTGAGGAGCGGCGTCGGACCCGCGATGCGCTCGCGGGCGAGGAGCCTCTGCGCGAGCGTGGCGACCACCTCTGCCGTCGGACCCGGGTCGAACGTGACGACGCCGTTGTGGTCCGCCCTCACCTCGACCGACGCCGCGATGGCCGGGATGTTGCGCAGCGCTCCCTCGCGCGCCGCGGCGACCGTACCGCTGTAGAACACGTCCTGCCCGAGGTTGATCCCGCGGTTGATGCCGGAGATCACCAGATCGGGCTTGCGAGGCAGCACCGCGCGATCGCCGGTGAGGTGGAGCGCGAGGTAGACGCAGTCGGCCGGGGTGCCGTCGAGCGCGTAACGATCGGGCTCGTGGCGACGCAGACGGAGGGGCCGGTGCAAGGTGAGCGAGTGGCTGCTCGCGCTCTGCTCGGACTCGGGCGCGACGACGACCACCCGGGCGAAGGCGGACAGCGTGTCGGCGAGCACGCGCAGCCCCTTGGAGAAGTAGCCGTCGTCGTTCGCGCAGAGGATCAGCGGCTTGTCCATCGGCCTCGGTTACCGCAAGGCTGGGCGAGGTGCTACGACGGCCCGGTGAGCTTTCGCCGGGTGACGACCGAGGTCGTCGGGCGCTTCGAGATCTTCGACGTCGTCCGACACGAGGTGCGCCATGCCTCGTGGGGTGACCGCACCCGGAAGGTCCACACGCTGGAGACCGCGTGCGACTGGGCCAACGTGGTGCCGCTCACCGACGACGGCCGGCTCGTGATGATCCGGCAGCACCGATTCGGCATCGACGGGCCCTCGCTCGAGATTCCGGGCGGCCTCGTCGACGCCGGCGAAGCCCCGCTCGCCGCGGCGCGACGCGAGCTGCTCGAGGAGACGGGCTACGAGGCCGCGAGCGTGGAGCCGCTCTTCGCCGTGTATCCGAACCCCGCGCTCCAGCCCACGCGCCTGCACATGTTCGTGGCGCGCGGCTGCACGGCCGCCGCGGCCGGCCCTCGGCTCGAGGAGCTCGAGGACTGCGTCACGGTCCTCGTGCCGCTCGCCGAGCTCCGCGCGCGCATCGAGGCCGGCGAGGTCCACCACGCCCTCGTCATCACCGCCCTCGCCGCGGCGCGGCTCCTGTGAAGGTCGCGCTCCTCCGCCCCGTCGCCCACGTCCACGTGTGCACGCACCGGCGCTCCGCGGCCGACCCGCTCGGGCCGGGGTGCGGCGCCCGTGGTGAGGCGGTGTTCGAGGCGCTCGGCAAGGAGCGCACCCATCGTCGGCTCGTTCGCGACGTCTGGCTCGCGCGTTCGTCGTGCCTCGGGCAGTGCCCCGCGACCGGGTGCACGGTCGCGATCGGGCCCCTGCACCTGGTCGAAGTGGAGCCCGGCGACGCAGGCGAGGTGCTCGACGAAGCTAGCGCTGCACGATGACGATGCGGTGGTCGTCGCGGTAGGTGATCGCACCGCCTTCGCCCGCCGAACCCCACGCCATCGACCACACGATCTCGCGTTTGATGTTCGGCTGGTAGGCGAGGACGATGGGCCCGGGTTCGTTGACGAACAGCATCGAGGAAGCGAGCCGGAGCTTGTCGCCCGGCAGCTTGTGGAACGCCACGATGAACGCGCCTCCCTTGGACCGACCGGTGACGACCAGGAGATCGGTTCCCGGGACCGGGCTCCACTCGATCGGGTCGACGGTGAGCACCCAGCCTGCCCCGGGCGGGGCCTTGGCCTTGTCGACGATCTCCGGGATCTCGGTGTCCTTGAAGAACCGCGGCATCTGCTTGACGCGTGCGAGCTCGGGAATGCCGGCGAACACGTCGCTCATCCGGTCGAGGCTGCTCTTCTTGAACGTGGGCTGGGCCTCGACCACGGGCACCGTCGGACCGCTCTCGGGCCCGGTGCAGCAGCGGAAGCCGACCAGCTTGGTCGACACGGTCGGGTCGAGCGCACGACGCGCCGCGCAACGGTGGGCCGGCGCCGGGGCCGCGCTGAACGCCCCCTTGAGCGCGACCTTCTTGCCACCCTTCACCGGGTCGACCGCCGGGCTCGCGGTCCACTCCTCGATCGTCGTGCCCATCGCGCGAGCGCCGAAGCCCGACGTGCACTTCTCCGGGGTCTTCTCGCAGGTCGGGTCCCAGGCCGGGCCGACCGCGAAGGCGTCGCCGTTGGGGCCGCGGCACGCGCGCTCCCACTCGAGCTCGGTGCACAGGCGCGCGCCACGCTCGGTGCACTTCTTCTGCGCCTCGGCCTGGCTCAGGCCGGTGAGCGGCGGCTCGCCCGGGACGCCGGGGTACGGCAGCGCGTCCATGGTGAACGCGGGCATGTCGTAGCTCGCGAGCAAGGGCTCGAGCGTCGGGTCACGCCCCTCGTCGCCGGGCATGCTGCCCGCGTAGAACTTCCCGGCGGGGACCTTGATCTGCTCCTGCGCCTTGCCGACCTCGGTGCGGCGGCCCGCGCCGGCGGCGATCTGCACGGCCGAGGCCCCTGGTGCCGCCGCAGTCGGCGGCGAGTCGTTCTTCGAGGTCCCCCCGCGATGGCAGGCGAGGCCGAGCACGAACACGAGGAGGACCGACGAGGCGCGCACGGGCAGGCAAGAGCACACGCCCGCGCGGAAGGACAAGTTCGCGGCTAGGCGGCCTCGGCCCGCGCAGCGCCGATCCACGACAGCACCCGCCGCGCGCTCGCGACGAAGGCGTCCACGCGATCGCTGTCCGCGTCGACGTGCGTGCGGCGCGGACCGACCACGACCACCCGCGCGGTGAAGCCCTGGCGGCGCGCCCAGGAGAGCGCGTGCAGCGGCGAGCAGCCGTCGAGTCGTGCGTCGGCGATCACCAGATCGAAGGTGGGCTCCCCGACCTCGACGGCCCGGCGAATCGCCGCGTGCAGCGTCTGGGCGTGCCCGATCGCGATCACGTGCGCCCCGCGGGCGTGCAGGGCGTCCGCGAGGTCCTCGCGCACGTCGTCGTCGCTGACCGCCACGAGCACCTTCGCGAACCCGTCGACCGACCAGGGGAACTGGGCCATGTGAACCCATCAGCAATGCACGTGCCGAGCCTTCCTCCGCAGGATTCCTCGTCCCGCGCGTCATGTAGGTGTTTCGTGACGTGCAGGCGTGACGGTGAGCTGCGCGGATCGAGCAGCCGCCTGCGCAACGCGACGGATGGTGCGGGCGCAATCCTGCCGCCGTTGTGTAGAGAGCGGAGCGCGCTAGCCTCGTGCGTCATGGTCCGCCGCACTCTTCTTCTGATGTTCGCGCTCTTCGCCCTGACGAGCTGCGCGAGCAGTCGCATGGTGCAGGTCGCTGCGCCGCAGTCCATCGGCCCGCTGGCCGAGCAGGCCGTCATCGTGTTCGTGCGGCCGTCCTCGTTCGGCGCTGCGCTCACCCCCACCATCCTGTCGTCCGACGGGCGCTTCCTCGGCGACGCCGATCCGAGCTCGCACTTCGCCGTCGCCGTACCTCCGGGGGAGCACTTCTTCCTCGTGTGGGGCGAGAACACGGGCCCGCTGCGGGCGCGAGTGCAGAAGGGCCGCGTCTACTACGTCGAGGTGTCGATGAAGCCCGGGTGGTGGACGGCGCGGGTGCACCTGCTCGCGATCACGCCGCGCACCGAGCAGTGGCACCGGGTCCGCGACTGGCTCGCCGAGACCAAGCAGACGGTGCCCCGCGGCGCCGAGGGTCAGGCGTACCTCGACGGGCGCGCCAGCGACGTCGCCGAGCGGATCAAGCGGGCCAAGGAGGCGTTCGCCGGCATGGACCCGGAGGAGCAGGAGGCCCGCACGCTCTACGCGAACGATGGCCTCGCGCAGGGTCTCTGAGCCACAAGAGCGGTCCACAAAAGCAGCAACGGCCGCCTCTGTCCGAGGTGGCCGTCGCGAGATCGGAGAAGGAGAATCAGTCCTTCTTCTCTTCCTTCTTCTCTTCCTTCTTGTCGTCCTTCTTCTTCCCCTCTTCCGCCTTCTTCTTCTTGTAGCCAGGCGGGGTGGGGTCGTCGTCGGTGACCTTCTTCTTCTTCTTCTTGTCGTCCTTGCCGTCGTCCTTCGCGTCGTCCTTCTTGTCGTCCTTCTTGGGCGCCGAGGCGGCGAGGAGCTTCTCGAGGGTGGCCTTCACGTCGGTGTCGGTGAACGCGTCCTTGGTCACGGCGACGACGAACTCGCGGCCCTTGTCGTCGACGCGGAGGATCGCGGCCGAGATCGCGGCGATCGAGTCGACCAGGCGGATGTTGCCGGTGGCCGAGCCGCGGTACATGTTCACGAACCGCTGGAGCTGCGGCAGGTGCTCCTTCTCGGCGAGCACGGCGACGCTCTCGGCGGTGTCCTGCAGGTCGATCTGCGGCAGCGCCGGGTCGAGCAGCTGCTCGATGAGCGGCTGGACGGCCTTCTTCTCCTTCATCGCGGCGAGCGCCTTGGCCATCGGACCGACCGGCGGCGTGCGCGTGCCCTTGAGGAAGTTGGCGTGGCGGCCGAGCAGCGTGATCATCGCCGTGGCGCCGTTGGTGCGGAGCGCGATGGCCTTGCGGGCCGCCTCCTTGATCGCGGGCGCGGCGCGCTCGCTGTCGGCGACCTGGAGGAGGACCTCGGTGGTGGCCTCGTCGGGGACGGCGGCGGCCGTGTCGAGGAACCACACCTGCGCGGTCGACAGACGGTCGTCCTTGTGGGTGGTCGCCTCCTTGATCTGCTCGGGCAGCGGCGCCGAGGAGCCGGAGCCGATGGCGAGGGTGTCGGCGAGGATGTCCGCGGAGAGGGCCGGCTTGCCGAGCGGGAAGCTCTTGACGAGCGCACCGTTGCCGGCGGCGAGCAGCTTGACGGTGCCCGCTTTGTCCACGCCGACGACGCCGTCCTTGGCCGCGTGGATGGCGATGAAGTCGTCCTTGCCCGTGTGGACCCAGGCGAGCTTCGCGTTCTTCTCGTCCATGCCGAACACGAACGGGTAGTACCCGCCGTAGAGCTTGCCGGACTCGAAGCCCGCGGGGCCGCTCACGAGCGGACGGCCGGTGAGGCCGGTCGAGTCGATGGCGTCGGCCGTGGTGCGCTCGTCGTGGTCGGGACCGACGAGGAGATCGCGGCGCGAGACGTTGGGGAGGTCCTTCGGCGGCGCGGCGAGGTGGCTGCCGCCCTGCTTGGCCTTGAGGAGATCCTTGTCGAAGCGGACCAGGCGCCCCTGGCCCGCGAACACCGCGCCGCCCCAGGTGACCACGTGGGTGGTCTCGGTGTCGGTGATGAACGTGGCGAGCTGCGCGCCCGTCTCGATCTCGAACGCCGAGACGTAGAGGTTCTTCCAGGGCACGAGCACGAGGCCCGCCGAGATGCCCGGCGAGGTGAGCGGCTGGTCGGTCGCCTTCTCCATCTTCACGGAGCCGTCGGGCCCGAACACGACGAGCTTGTGGCCGCTGTCGGCCTTGAGCGTGACCGCGACGTACTTGCCGTCGCTGCCCGCGCCGACGAGCTTGCCCTTGGCCTTGCTCGACTTCCACTTCTCGGCGCCGGTCTTCGCGTCGAGCACGAAGAGCTCGCCATTGCCCATGCCGACGACCACGGTGCCGGTGAGCTGCGGTCGGCGATCGAGCGGGTGCTTGTACGACCAGGTCTTGCCGCTCGAGAGGTCGAGGCCGGTGAGCTCGGCGGTGCCGGTGACGGCGACCACCGCGTCCGCGCCGGGCGCGGCCGGCTGCTTCTGCAGGCGATCGAGGACGCTGACCTGCGCCTTCTGGTTGGCGTCGTCGTTGATGGACTCCTGCGAGAACGCAGGGCCGCCGACGGCGACTAGGTCGGAGGAGGCGCCCGCGCACGCGAGGCCGGCGAGGCCGAGCGAGCCGACGAGCAGCCCGAGAACGAAGCTACGCCCGGTCATTTCGCACCTTCCAGATCCTTGATGGCCTTGTCGAGGGCATCGAGCACGGCCTTGCTGCCGTCCTTCGGGTAGCCCTTCTTCACGCTCTCGAGCACCTCGCGCGCCTTGGCGCTGGAGAGCTCTCGCACGACCTTGATGATGTTCTTCTTGTAGTCGTCCGGGACGTCCTTGCGCGTGAGCACCTGCTGCAGGCCCGAGGCGATGACGTCGAGCGGCTTGCTCTTGAGGCGCTCGGTCAGCGCGTCGCAGGACTTGTCGGAGCCAGCCTTGCCCTCGCAGAGCTGACCGATGCTCACCGCGGCCTCGTTCACGCCCTTGTCGAGCGCGACGACGAGATCGGGCACCGCGTCGGCGGCCTTGGCCTCGCCGAGCAGCGTGGCCGCGAGGCCGTGCACGCGCACGTCGAGGTCGGCGAGCGCGACGCGCAGCGCCTTGGTGGCCGCCGGGCCCTTCGCGCCGCCGAGGCAGCGCACGGCCGCGAGGCGGACCTCGGGATCGCGGTGGGCGAGGTAGGCCTCGCAGGATTCGGCCGCGGCCGGATCCTCGAGCTCGCCGATGGTCTCGAGGGCCTTCTTGAGGAGCTCCTTGGGCAGACCGTTCTTGAGCCGCGCCGCGAGCGGGGCCGTGGCGCCCTTCCCGCCTTCTTTGCCGGCCATCCGGATGTTGGTGAGCGCCGCGTCGATCTCGGCGACGTTCCCGCTCGCGAGCGTGCTGCTCACGGCCTTCACGTCGATCTTCGCCTTCGGCCCCGCGGGTCCCGCCTTCTTGGCCTGACCGAGCGCGAACGGCGCAGCGAGCGCGATCGCGACCGCAAGGCCGCCCCCCAGATACCTCTTGTCCATGCGCGCGCGTGTAAGGCGAAGTGCGTGCGGAGGTCAATCCTGGGGGCCGGCGGGCTCCCCTCCACGCTACGGTGCAAGCGGATTCGGAGCGGAGGACCGGACGGCGACGGTCCGGGAGCGACGAGGCCTGCACCCGAGACCGACGAGACCATGGAACCCGTGACGCTGCTCCGAATCCTGGCCCTGGTGGTCGTCGGCACCATGGCCGTGGGGGCCTTCCGCAGCCCGTCGTCCCGTCGACTCGAGGCGTTCCTCGTGGTCACCGTGGTCGCGGCGCTCGGGGCGCTCACCCTCGCGATCGCGCCGACGTACGCGCCGCTCACCGTCCTGCTCGCGGCGCCGATCCTCGGCATCCTGCCCGCGCGCCTCGAGCAGTTCTCGCTGCGCTCCCTGCTGGAGGGTCGGCGGACCCTCGCCACCTTCGCGGCGCGCCTCGCCTCGTTCCTCCGGCCGATCGGGCCCATCGGCCACCTCGGTCGCGACATGTCCACGCTGGTCGCCGCGCGCCTCGACGGCGTCACCCCCGCGTTGCTCGACCGGCTCGCCGACCCGCGCCAGCCCGAGCGGGGCGCGGTGCTGGTCACCCTCGCGCAGCACGTGGGCGGCGACGCCCATGGGATCCGCGTGGCGCTGGCGATCCCTTCGCGACGCAAGCGCGCCCTCGCCTCGGGGCTCGGCCTCGCCTGGATCCGCGCGGTCGCGCGCACGGCGGGGCCCGAGGAGATCCTGCTCGCGCTGGAGGAGGTGGAGCGCGAAGACCCCACCTTCGAGGAGCCGGCGCGCCGCGCGGCGATCGCGCTCGAGGTGAGCGCAGCGCTGGGTGATCGCGAGGGCGTCGAGCTGCTCCTGCCGGTGCTCCGAGGTCGCTTGCCGACCGGCGAGGCCACACGCCTCCGCGGGGAAGCGGCCCTCGCCGACGGCGACCGCGCGGCCACGCGTCGCGAGATCGAAGCGCGCCGAGGCGCCGTCGATCCCGAGGTGGGGCGCGCCCTCGTCGACCTGCTCGCCCGTGCCGGGCGCCTCGGTCCCCGGGTCTCGAGCGAGCACCGGGCCCGGGCCGTCCGCTGCCGGGACGAGGCGCTCGCGGTGATCGCGCTCGCGCCGCTCGGCCCCCACGCGTGGGCCTCGGCGACCGCGCTGCTCACCGCGACGATCGTGGGCTGGCACCTGATCGTCGGTCGCACCGGCGACAGCGACGACCTGCGCCACCTGCTCGCGATGGGTGGCCTGCGCGTGCCGATCACGGACCCGGTCGGCGCCCTCCACGTGCTGACGGTGCCGCTCGTGCACGCCGGCCCGGTCCACCTCGCGCTGAACGTGCTCGCGTTGCTCGGCTTCGGGCCCTGGGTGGAGCGACTGCTCGGTCGCGCGCGCATGATCGTGGTGTTCCTGTGCGCGACGGTCGTGAGCAGCCTCGCCGTCGCGGCGCTCGCTTCGCCCGCGCACCCGACCGTGCTGGTCGGCGCTTCCGGGGCCATCTTCGGCCTCGGCGGCGCGATGGGGGCGGTGCTGCTCACGCAGCCGCACCTGCGGCGGACGCGCCGCGCGCAGGAGGTGCTGCGCGGCTTCGGCGCGATGCTCGCGCTGCAGTTCGTGGTCGATCGGCTCGTGCCGATGGTGAGCGGCACGGCCCACGTCGCCGGCCTCGTCGCCGGAGCGCTCGCGGGGCTCGTGCTCGTGCGGAGCCCCGCGAACCAGAGACCGGGGAGAGCCTAGGCGGCCTGCGCGGTGCCGGTGGGCTCGTCGTGCTGCTGCTCCGGCGCCTCACCGACCTGGTGGGTGCCGAGGCTCGGGGCGACGATCGCGAACAGGTAGCTCTTGAGCATCCACACGAACAGGCTCGGCTGGTTGAGGCTCGGGTCGAGGTTCGCGGCGATCTCGGCGTGCTTCTCGGGCGCCACGCTCCAGTGCGAGCCCGCCTGCATGTGGTGGATCGTGTGGTAGCCGTTGTTGAAGAGCAGGAAGTTGAGCACCGGCGACGTGAAGTTGCGCGAGTGGTTCCACTGGCTCTTCGGGTCGGTGTGGACGTGCTGCCCGTAGTTGAAATAACAGATCGCGTAGAGCGAGAAGAAGCGGGGGATCCAGAATGCCCACACCGTGGCGCGCCAATCGACGAAGGTGAGCGCGATGGGCAGGCCCCAGCACAGCACGAGCTGCACCATGATCGACCGGTACATGCGCGGCCGCTTCGTGCGCGACTCCTTGACGTAGCGGTCGATCAGCGGGGCCTGGAAGGCCATGGAGATGAACGGATAGGTGACCGCCGTGAGGAAGTTGTGCTTGGGCGAGTAGCGCCAGGTGATGGTGGCGTCGCCGCGAGCGTTCTGGAACTTGTGGTGATTGAGGTTGTGGGTCGGGATCCAGTTGAACGCCGCGAACCCGTAGAACAACGTGGCCACGTGGTTGAGCGCGTCGTTGGCCGCGCGGCTCTTGAACGTCGGGCAGTGGTTGTGGTTGTGCGCGATGATCCCCGCGGCCAGCGCGAAGTAGCACGCGAGCGGCAGGAGATACGGGCGCAGCGTGGGCCGGAACCACATGACCGCGACGTTGGCCGCGGCGAGCGCGAGCCAGAGGATCGTCTTGTAATCGGCGGCGTATCGGGGGCGCATGGGGGCGGAGCACGGTACCACGGGAACCCGCGACGCGCCGCCGTGTCTGGAGTAGCAGCCCCCCATGCGCCGCGTAGGATCGTTCGCACTCGCTCGTCCCGGTTGGCTTTGTCGCTCCCGGACCGTCCCCGTCCGGTCCTCCGCTCCGTTCGTGGTCTCTCTCGCGTGCACGGCGGTGTTCGTCGCGTGTGGAGGCAGTGCCCCGCCGCCGGTCACCCCGAAGCCGGCGCCCCCCGCGTCATCGAGCGCGGTCGCTACGCCTGAGCTCCCGCCCATCCCGGTCGTCGCGCCCGAGGTCGACAAGACCCCGGCGAGCTGCGACGCGTTCCTCGTGAAGGCCGGGCCCAAGGCCGAAGACAAGAAGGCCGAGCCCAAGCCCGACGACAAGAAGGACCCGAAGAAGAAGACGGAGCCGGGCGTGTGCTCCTCGAACGCCACCGCGCTCGCGGCGCTCGGTCGCGCGGCCAAGGCGATGGAGGCCGGGGATCGCGCTGCGCGCGACGAGGCGTTCGCCTCGCTCGCCGGCTGCGACCGCGTGCCGGTGCTGGTGCTCGACGTCGTCCGCGCACAGGCCGCGCCCATCGTCTGCGCGGAGGCGATCCTCACGCCGGTCCTCGACGCCCACGGCAAGGAGGCGCTCCCGAACCACCAGGCCGCCGCGCGCGCGCTCGTCGGCGCCTCGCGCCTCGCGCGCCTCCGCGCCAAGAAGGGCGCGTTCGATCTGCTGGCGCGCGCCGAGGTCGACCCCAAGGCCAAGGACTCCGCGATCCAGCAGCTCACGCTGTGGAAGGACGCGCTCGAGAAGGAGGAGCGCGACGCCCTCACCCTCTCCAAGAACGCGCCCGCCGAGATCGGCGCCCTCGCGCGCTTCGAGGCCGCCGCGGCCTGGATCGCCTTCGCCAAGGAGCTGCGCGCCACCCCGTATCCGACGGAGCTCGCGAGCCTCGCCAAGAAGGACAAGGACCTCGAGGTCCAGTACTACGCGAAGCTCGACGAGGTCACGATGCCGCTCCTCGATCGCGCGCGCTCCCTCGCCCTCGCCGGGATCGGCGGCGCGGTGCGCGACGGCGTGCTCGTCAAGGAGCTGCCGTCGTTCCTCCAGATCGTCGAGCCCTTCAAGTCGCGCGCGGGCTTCGAGCATCGCGCCACGCGCGACCTCGAGCTCCTGCCGCCCGACCCCCTCGCCGACAAGAAGGCCGGCGACGCCGTGCGCGTCGCGCGCTTCCTCCCGCCGTGGGCGGCGTACGCCACCCTCGAGCGCGCCGAGCCGGCCGCGCTGCTCACGACGCCGGTGCTCACCGCGTTCGCCGTGCATCGCGGCATCCCGGCGGCGCTCCGCCTCGAGATCGAGAAGGACAAGAAGCTCGACGATCAGCACCGCGGCGCCATCGCTCTCTCGCGGCTGCGGGTCGCGCTCGCGTACGGGTCTCGCCCTGACGCGGAGTCGCTCGCCACGTGGAAGGCGAAGCAGCCGGTCGACCTCCTTCGCGTCGCGATCGCGACCGCGCTGCTCGGGCAGAAGAAGGACGACGGCAAGGCCGCCCTCTCCATCGGCTACGACCTCACCGGCCTCGACGCCCTGAGCAAGAAGCCGGTCATCGGCCCCGCCGCGCAGTACGACGCGGCTCTCCTCGCCCTCGAGAACGCCCAGCTCTTCACGGGCGCTCCACCCGACCCGATGCAGCCGCCGATCGATCCCAAGAAGGCCTACGCCGACGCCGTCGCCCGGCTCGACGCCGTCTCCCAGCGCAAGGATCTCGACGACGCCCGCAAGGCCACCGCCAAGACCCTGGCCGCTTCGGCGCGCGCCTCGCTCGACCTGCTCGACAAGAAGCCATGAATCCGGCCCCGATCGGCGCCATTGCGGGCTCGACCAGCGGCGCGGATTGGGATTGAATGTCGCCCTCGCCCCATCCGTCGTTACGAGGCGCGGTCTCGCGCCGAGGTGGAAGCTCCATGCCCGTCAAGAATCTCTCTCCATTTCGCTCCGGTTCGCGTGTGCGCTCGCTCGGCGGGCGGGTGCTCGGGGTGTGCTCGCTGTTCGGCCTCGCCTACGTGGTCGTGAACGGCCCCGCCTGGGCCGCCGACTGCAAGCCGGGCAGCCTCAACGCCGCGGGCACGTGCGACTGCCCCGCCGGCTACCGCAGCGAGGGTCCGCCCGGCAGCGCGGTGTGCAAGTACCTGCCACCTCCGCCCAAGTCCGAGTGCGGCATCCCCGGCAAGCCCGCGTGTCCGCCGTGCAAGGCCCCCGCAGACGCGGGCAGCACCGTGCAGGTCAAGGGCGGCACGTTCATGATGGGTGACTCGGTGTCGTACGGCGCTTCCCCGGTGCGCTCGGTCACCGTCAGCGACTACAGCATCGACCGCTACGAGGTCTCGGTCGCCGAGTTCAAGAAGTGCGTCGACGCCGGCGTCTGCAGCGCGCCGCCCAAGTCGGTCAACACCCGGTGCAACTGGGACCAGGCGGGCCGCGAGGCGCACCCCGTCAACTGCATCAACTTCGCCGAGGCCACCACCTACTGTCAGTGGAAGGGCAAGCGCCTCCCCACCGAGGCCGAGTGGGAGTTCGCCGCGCGCGGCAAGGACAGCAAGCTGTATGCGTGGGGCACCGACGCCCCGAGCTGCAAGGTCGCCAACTACACCGGCGAGCCCGGCAAGGTCTCCCAGGGCTGCGGCGACGGCACCACGTGCATCGGCACCAAGAGCGCCGGCAAGTCGCCCTTCGGCGCGCAGGACATGGCCGGCAACGTCGAGGAGTGGACCTGGGACTGGTACGCCACGTGGAAGTCCACGAGCGCCAAGGATCCCGCCGGCACGCTCACCGGCACCGGGCGTGTCGTGAAGGGCAGCGCGTTCGACCAGAGCTCGGTCAACGACCAGATCGCCGCGCGCCGCGAGTCCGTCAACCCAGCGAACCGCGAGCCGTGGCTCGGGTTCCGCTGCGCCAAGGGCAACGAGCCCACGGCCACGCCGATGTACTACGAGCCCCCCACCCCGCCGCCAACGCCGGTGCCGCCCACGCCGCCGCCGACCGTCGCCTCCGCGCCGAGCGACCTCGGCACCATGGTCAAGATCCCCGGTGGCAGCTTCACCATGGGCAGCATCGACATGAGCGACGCCATGCCCACGCGGCAGGTCACGCTCTCGTCGTTCCAGATGGACAAGTACGAGGTCTCCGTCAGCGAGTACCGCAAGTGCGTGAACGCGGGCTCGTGCCTCACGCCGCTCAACAGCATCTCGAGCAAGTGCAACTACGACAAGTTCGGCAAGGACGGCCACCCGGTCAACTGCGTCGAGTGGACCGACGCCAAGAAGTACTGCGCGTGGGCCGGCAAGCGGCTGCCCACCGAGGCCGAGTGGGAGTACGCGGCGCGTGGCACCGACGGCCGCACCTGGCCGTGGGGCAACGCCAACCCCACCTGCTCGTACGCGGCCTTCAAGACCGAGGCCGGCACCATCTGCAGCGGGGCGCAGACCACCATCGTCGGCACCCACCCCCTCGGCGTCAGCTACTGGGGCGTGCACGACATGGGCGGCAACATCGAGGAGTGGGTCTACGACTTCCACGCCAAGTACACCCCGGGTCCCCTGGTCAATCCGTCGGGTCCACTCAGCGGCGCAGAGCACGTCGTTCGCGGCGGCAACTGGGAGCTCCCGCAGAAGGAGCTGCGCGCGTTCAGCCGGTTCCACTCGGTCGGCGCCCAGTTCTGGCTCGGCATCCGCTGCGCCAAGTCCGGCACGTGAACGGGTTTCCGACCACCCTCGCCGAGTCGGCCTGGGTCGGATAGGCTCCCCGCCATGTCTCAGGAGCTTCAGCAGCTTCGTGCCGGTGACACGTTCGCCGGGCGTTACCGCGTGGTGCGGTTGATCCGCGCCGGCGGCATGGGTGCCGTCTACGAGGTCGAGGACACGGCCACGCGACGGCACCGCGCGCTCAAGCTCATGCACCCGTCGCTCGTGCAGTCGGCCGAGTCGCGCATGCGGTTCGAGCGCGAGGTGTTCATCGGCGCGGCCCTCGAGACCGAACACGTGGTCGAGGTGCTCGACGCCGGGCTCGATCAGGGGTCGCAGGTGCCCTACCTCACGATGGAGCTGCTCAAGGGCGAGGAGCTCGGCGACCGCCTCGAGCGCGTGGGTCGCATGGGCCCCGAAGAGGTGGTCAGCATCCTCACGCAGATCGGTCGCGCCCTCGACAAGGCCCACGCCAAGGGCATCGTCCACCGCGATCTCAAGCCCGAGAACATCTACCTCACGTTCCGCGAAGACGGCTCGGTCAAGGCCAAGATCCTCGACTTCGGCATCGCCAAGCTGGTCGAGGACGGCGCGCGCACCAACGCGACGCAGGCCGCCGGCACACCGCTCTACATGGCGCCGGAGCAGACCGATCGCCAGAGCCACGTCTCTCCCGCCACCGACGTGTGGGCCCTCGGCCTCGTCACGTTCCGGATGCTCGCGGGCACGAGCTACTGGCAGGGCGATTCCCTGCAGCAGCTCTACCGCCAGATCCTGATGGACCCGCTCACCTCGCCCGTGCAGCGCGCGGCGCAGCTCGGCGTGCACTTGCCGCCGGCGTTCGACCACTGGTTCGCGCGGGTCGTCGCGCGCAACCCCCAGGAGCGCTACCAGGCGGCCGGCCCCTGCATCGCCGATCTCGCGCAGGTCTTCGGCATCTCGACCAGCGGCAACCTCGGGCTCACGCCGCCGCCGCAGCAGGTGTCGGCGGGCGGAGCCACCGTCGTGGCCTCGGCGTTCACGCCGTACCCGAGCCCGCAGATCACGCCGTCGCACCACAACTCGGGCGCGCCGCTCACCACGCCGATGCCGCAGCCCACGCCGTTCGTGACGCCCCCACCGGGGACCGTCGGGATGCCGCAGGCCGGCACGCAGCTCGGGGGCATGCAGACCGGCGGCGCGATGATCCCGATGACGCCGGTGCCCAACGCGCCTGCGCCCAAGAAGGGCAACGGCGCGCTGTTCGCCGGCATCGGCGTCGGCGTCGTGGCCGTGGGTGTGGTCGTCGCCGTCCTGGTGGGTGGCGGGGGCAGCAGCGGGGGCAGTGCCAAGGTCACCCCGACGAACACGCCGGACGAGGACCCGGACACCAAGAAGAAGGACAGCGGCAAGAAGAAGGACGACGACGACAAGGACAAGAAGGCGTCGTTGCCCGAGCAGGTGATGGCACTCAACGAGTGGATCAAGGTCGGGACCAAGGGCGTCGAGCTCCAGCAGCACGAGGTGACCCGCGAGGAGTTCGGCCTCTACATGAAGGCGCAGGGCAAGAAGGCCCAGAAGCCGCTCGAGAACGACGACGACCTCCCGGGCACGGTCAAGGACCCCAAGCTCCCCGTCACGTGGGTCACCTACGAGGCCGCGGATGCGTTCTGCAAGGCCATCGGCGGCCGCCTCCCCACCGCCGACGAGTGGGACGCGGCGGTCGCCGGGCCCAGCAAGCAGAAGTACCCGTGGGGCGACGAGTGGCCCAAGGCTGGCAGCGCCGACCTCGGCCTGATCGGCGTCCAGAAGACCGGCAGCCCACCCGCCCTCCTCGAGGTCGCCACCTCGAGCAAGGATCGCGGCCCCTACGGTCACAAGGATCTCGCCGGCAACGTCCAGGAGTGGACCAGCACCGACTCCAAGGTCGGCAAGATCCTCCGCGGCTCCCACGTCGGTGGCAACGAGGACGACTTCAAGGGACCGGGCGAGAAGTTCACCGAGGCGAGCGCCCCGGGCGGCGCCGTCGACATCGCCAAGGCCGCCCCCACGCTGGGCTTCCGCTGCGCGCGCGAGAGCAAGTAAGCGCTTCTCCCACCTCTGAGCGCTCGTCCAGTGACGCCTCTGCCCTGGCGGCGCGCGACATGGACGCCCTCGCCACGGGTGCTACGCTGGGCTTGTGCAGGTCGTGCTGCGAAAGCTCGGTCACGGGGCGCGCGCCGTCGTAGGTCGACTGGTCCGTGCGCCGCGCCGCGGCTCGGTGGTCGTCATCGAGTTCCCTGACGGACTGCACGAATACGTCACCACGCCCGTGCGTCGGGTGCTGCGCCTCGCCGGCCGCGACGTCTTCTACATCGAGACGGCGAACAGCCGGTACCGCCTCGAGGTCCGCGAGCGCGAGCGCGCCGAAGCCGCCGCGCGCTGATTTGCTGGGTCGCTCCCGGACCGTCCCCGTCTGGTCCTCCGCTCCGAATTGCTTCGGTCGGCTTTTGCTCGCGCCGCCGAAAGTAGGCTATTCGCCTGCTGATGGCGGAAGGGCGGATCGAGGACGGGCGTGGGGTCTACTGCAACCGCACGCTCAATCTGCGGTCGATCAAGGTGATCGGCTACGACATGGACTACACGCTCGTCGACTACCACGTCGAGGAGTGGGAGCGCTGCGCGTACGAGCGCGTGCGCCAGCGGTTCGGCCAGCGCGGCTGGCCCATCGAGGAGCTCACCTTCGATCCCGAGATGGTGATCCGCGGCCTCGTCGTCGACACCGACCGCGGCAACCTCGTGAAGGCCAACCGCTTCGGCTTCATCAAGAAGGCCACCCACGGCACCCGCGATCTCACCTTCGAGGAGATGCGCGAGGCCTACTCGCGCGAGATCGTCGATCTCTCCGAGTCGCGCTGGGTGTTCCTCAACACGCTGTTCTCGCTCAGCGAGGCGTGCCTCTACATGCAGCTCGTCGACCTGCTCGACGAGGGCCGCTTGCCCGCGCAGGGGCGGCCGATGAACTACCACGACCTCTACGAGGAGGTCCGCCGGGGCATCGACGCGACCCACATGGAGGGCGAGCTCAAGGCCGAGATCATGAACGACCCCGCGCGGTTCGTGAAGCGCGACCCCGAGGTCGTGCTCACGCTGCTCGACCAGCGCAACGCGGGCAAGAAGCTCATGCTGATCACCAACAGCGAGTGGTCGTACACGAGCGCCATGATGAACTTCGCGATCGACCCGTTCGTCGCGGAGATGCTCCCCGGCAAGACCTGGCGCGACCTCTTCGATCTCGTGGTGGTCGGCGCGCGCAAGCCGGACTTCTTCACCACGCGCGCGCCGTTCTTCGAGGTGGTGAGCGACGACGGCCTCCTGCGGCCGGTGGTGCGCGCGCTCGAGCCGAACGTGGCCTACTTCGGCGGCAGCGCCCAGGCGATCGAGAAGTTCCTCGGCGTGTCGGGCGACGACATCCTCTACGTCGGCGATCACATGTGGGGCGACGTCCACGTCACCAAGAGCGTGCTGCGGTGGCGCACGGCGCTCGTGCTGCGAGAGCTCGAGGCGGAGGTGGCGGCGCTCACCGCATTCCACTCGACCGAGAACGAGCTGCTCGCGCGCATGCAGGAGAAGGAGCACCTCGAGGCGCAGCTGTCGCGCGCGCGGCTCTCGCTGCAGCGGCTCGTCGGCAACTACGGCCCCAAGGTGGAGGGCACGCGCGAGGAGTGGCAAGCGCGCATCCACCGGCTCCGGAGCCGCCTCGTCGCGCTCGACGCCGACGTCGCGCCGCTCGCCCGCGCCGCGAGCGAGCTCGCCAACCGCCGCTGGGGTCTGCTCACCCGTGCAGGCAACGACAAGAGCCACCTGGCCCGCCAGGTAGAGCGCTACGCCGATCTGTACACCTCGCGGGTCTCGAATTTCCTCCACGTCACCCCCTTCGAGTATCTGCGCTCGCCGCGGGGGAGCCTCCCCCACGACCCGAGCACCCCGGCAGGGCCGCCCCTGCAGCCGAACCTGCGGACGACCTGAACCGGCCGGGAGCGACCAGAGCCCTGCCAGCAGACCGGTTGGCAAATCGCCCCACCTCGGCGCACAATCGTCCGATGCGTCGCTTCTTCCTCACCTCTTCGCTCGTCCTCGCCTCGGTCTCGTTCGGCTGCTCGGCCTCCAAGGAGGACGACGGGTTCACCCTCGAGGACGGTGGCACCGACGGCGGGTTCAGCCTCGACGGCGGAGAGGACGGCAACTTCGACATCTCGGCCGATGGCCCGGTGGGCCCCTGCGAGGGTCTGCGCTGCCAGGTCAAGGCGTGCGGCGGCGGCGCCGACACCACCGTGAGCGGCACGGTCTACGCGCCGAACGGCACGCTCCCGCTCTACAACGTCATCGTCTACGTCCCGAACCTCACGCCGCTCCCGCTCACCAAGGGCGTCACCTGCGACAAGTGCGGCGCCGTCGCGAGCGGCGACCCGATCACCACCGCCCTCACCGACTCCAAGGGCAACTTCACCCTCAAGGGCGTGCCCGTCGGCAGCGACATCCCGCTGGTCATCCAGCTCGGCAAGTGGCGTCGCCAGGTGAAGATCAACGTCAACGAGTGCGTCGACAACAAGATCACCGACAAGAACCTCACGCGCCTGCCGAGGAACCAGAAGGAGGGCGACATGCCCAAGATCGCGGTCACCGTCGGTGGCTGCGATCGCCTCTCGTGCATGCTGCCCAAGGTCGGCATCGACGCGAGCGAGTTCGGCGCCGACGGCAGCGCCGCCGCGGTCCACTTCTACAATCCGAGCGGCGGGGTCTTCGGCGGCGGCGGCCCCGCGGGCATGAAGGACGCGCGGGTGCTGTGGGACAACCCGGCCAAGCTCAAGGAGTACGACATCGCGGTCTTCAGCTGCGAGTGCTTCGAGAACAGCCCGGGCAGCAAGGACGCCAAGTCGTTCGCCGCGGTCGACCAGTACCTCAAGGCCGGCGGCCGCATCTTCACGACCGACTTCCAGTACCTCTGGTACAAGAGCAGCCCCGATCCGGCGATGAAGGCGGTGATGCCCATCCCCGGAGGCGCGCCCACCGGCACCAACCCGGTGACCCTCGACACGAGCTTCACCAAGGGC
>JAEUKC010000453.1:0-17250 GCA_016794445.1 Myxococcales bacterium | reverse complement strand
TGCCCTCGCCCCAGTCCGCGCGTCGGGTGCTCGCGGACTTGCGCTAGCGCATTCCGGATCCCTGCAGCGCCGCTGGTACTTCGTCGGCGAACCATCTCTGAGAAGTGCACCGCGGGGTCCCATCTCAGCGGTCCGGGGGTGGCGGGTTCGTACCCTCGAAGCGTGCGCGCCCCTGCTCCGGCCGACCCCGCGCGCCGTCGCCTCCGTCGCCTCGTGCCGCTGTTCGGTGGCACCGACGGCGAGGCCTTCAAGGGGTGTCTCGAGGGGCCGCTCGGGCTCGAGCGCCTCGTCCTCGTGAAGCGGTCGCGGCGTCTCGGCTCGTACGACGACGAGCCCGCCGAGGCGCTCGGGCGCGAGGCGCGGGTCTACGCGCGGCTCGACCATCCCGCGCTCCCTCGGCTCGTCGACTTCTACGTCGACCAGAACCGGGTCGTGCTGCTCACGGCGTGGGTCGAAGGGGTGCCGCTCGAAGCGCTCCTCGGCGCCCTGCAGGCGCGCGGAGATCGCCTGCCCGAGGCCGCCGCGTTCCACCTCGCCGCGCAGCTCTTCGGGGCGCTCGCCGCGGCGCACGGCGCGTGCGACCCGGTCACCCGTGAGTTCGCGCCGATCGTCCACCAGAGCGTGTCGCCGAAGACGATCACGCTGACCGCGCAAGGCCAGATCGTGCTCGGCGACTTCGAGCGATCGCGCACGCTGTCCTCGTACGAGCTCACGCCGAGCGGGCTGCTCGGGACCCACGAGGGCTACCTCGCGCCCGAGCAGGTGCAGGGTGAGCGGCCCTCGGTGCGGGCCGACGTCTACAGCGCGTGCCTGATCCTGCGCGAGCTCTTGATCGGCGAGCCGGCGTTCCCGCACGAAGATCTCGACTACCTCGCGTGGCTCGACGGCATCGCGCACCCGCGCCTCTGCCCCGTCGGCGCGCTCTTGCCCCACCTCGATCCCGAGGTGCGGTGGCTGCTCGACGTGGGCCTGCGCCCCGAGCCCGAGAGCCGCAGCCTGACCGCGCCCATCGCGGCGCAGATCCTCGCCCCGCTCGCGATCGCGGGCTCGGGGCAGCGAGAGCTCGCCGAGTACGTGCGCCGGCTCTGCACCTCGGGTGCGTTTCCCAAGGCCGGGGCGTTCGACGCCGAGACGAGCGACCCGACCGAGCCGCGGCGCACGTCTTCGATGCCCCCGCCACTGCCGGCGCCGCGCCCGAACCGCGTCGCCGTCACGAGCCAGCCCACGCCCGAACCCACGGTCCGCGCGCTGCTCCCTTCGCCGACCTTCCCGTCGATCGAGCGCCGGTCCATCCAGGGGCCGATCGTCGCGGGGGGCCTGGCGCTCGCGCTGGTCGCCGGGGTCGCGGCGTTCCTCGTCGCGCGCGAGTGGACCACCCCATCGGCGTTGGAGCGGGGGTCGACGGTCGTCGCCCAGGCGGCACCGACCCACGTCGCGCCACCCGAGCCGGCCCCGAGCGCTTCGCCGTCGGTGCCGCCCCCGCCCCTCTCGGGCCTCGTCGACTCGACGACGACGTCGAAGGAGCAGGTCGCGCGCTTCTTCACGAAGGCCGGTCTGACGGGCGTGTTCACGCGGTGCTTCGGGCCCGACGACCGGCCGCACAACGGCCTCACGCTCCGCGCGCGGTGCAAGGGCGGTCCGACGATCACCGTGCTCGTCGTCCAGCCCTCGCACGGGCCGGTCCGGCACCTCGCCGCGTACGCCGAGGTGCCGCTCGACGGCAAGGGCTGGGGCAAGGACCCGCGCGCCCTCCTCTACTCGTTCGATCGCGACAAGGTGTTCCCGGTGCGCCACGTGCCGACGGCCGTGGACAACCGCAACCCCACGTTCGGGCCCACGTTCGGCGCGGGGCACGACCTGCACGTCGGACCGTCGCTCCTCCGCGGCATGAGCGGTCCCCGCAGCTTCCTCCTCGTCGCGAACGAGGCCGACATCGTCGGCCACTTTGGGTTCTTCCGCGTGGAGCAGCTCGAGGTGTTCCGCCGCTAGAGTTCGGCGCGGAGCAGCGGCACCGCGGGGTCGAGGAAGTAGCCCTGGGGATTCGAGCGGAGCAGCTCCCGCAAGCCGAGGTTGCGTAGCGCGAGCACGAGCGTGTGCAGCCGCGTGCGACCCGCGTCCGCGACGAAGCGCTCGTCCGGCCATACCGCTCCGATGAGCGTCGCGCGCGACAGGGGCTCGCCCGGGTGGTCGACGCGCGCCGCGACCAGCGCCGAGAGCAGCACGCGCAGCTTGCGGCGGGTCGAGAGGTCCAGCTGCTTGCCGTCGGGCACGCGCACCCAGGCGTCGTCACGGCCCACGACGAGGCTACCCCGCCAGCTCTCCGGCGCCGGAGACGGGGGTCGATCGCTGTCCTTCGCGAGCGCCGTCGAGACCCGCAGGACGAGCCGCGCCGCGATCCTCGCGCGCGGCGAGTAGGGCCCACGGTCGGTCGCGGCGTGCCGCTTGGCCGCCCGCGCCGCGCGCTGCGTGAGCTCCCGGGTCAGCGTGCCCGCGCGCTGCCGTTCGCGCAGCGCCACGTGGCTCGCGTGCAGCTCGAGGCAGGCCTCGGCCGCGGGCAGACCCTCACCGAGCGCGCGGGCCTCGTCGAGCAGGGCGTGGGCGTCGGCGATGCGCCCCGCGACCGCTTGCACGCTCGCGAGCTCTGCGTGGCTGAACGCCGCGCGCAGTCGATCGGGCTGGTCGTGCAGCGCCTCGACGGCCTCGAGCTCGGCCTGTCCCGCGTCGCCGAGCTCGAGCCAGAGCATCGCGTGGTGGGCGCGCACGAGGGCCGCGTAGCCTCGCGCGGTCACGCGCACGAACCCGGCGATCGCCGAGCGATAGGCCTCGTGAGCCCGCGCGACGAAGCCCGGGTCGCCCGCGAGATCGGCGGTGAACGCCCGCTCGTGCAGCACCGCTGCGCGGTTGGCCACGATCGAGGTGCGGGTGTGGGTGTCGAGCCGCGGGTCGTCCTGCAGGGCCGCCGCGGCGACCTCGGCCTCGTCCACGCGGCCGAGGTACAGGAGGTTGATCGCCAGGTTGGCCTGGCCGATGGTGGCGAGCCGCACCTCGCCGAGCGCGCGGAGCGAGAGCGCCTCGCGGCGCAGCGTGGCGATGGCCCCCTCCGAGTCCTCCCCGAGGAGCAGCGCCGTCGTCGCGAGGTAGAGCCGCGTCGCGTGGAGGATGCGCCCTGCTGGGGCGCTCCCGAGCGCGTCGAGCAGGGCCGCGCCCACCACGCGCGCCTCTTCGTAGCGCCCCCCGACGACCCGATCGACGAGCCAGCGCAGCCAGAGCTCGTGGAGGAGCGCGGGGTCGTTCGCCAGCAGCGCAGCCTCACCGGCCTCGAGGTGCAGCGCGGTCGCCGTCGCGAAGTTGCCCTGCCGCTGACGCACCAGCGCCGCGAGCGAGAGCAACCGGGCGCGCACCGCGAGCGCGACCTCTTCGCTCCGCCCGGCGCGCGCGACCGCGCGAGCGAGCCACGCGTCGACGTCGGGCGCGACGCCGCGGAAGGCGAGCAGCGGCTCGGCGGCGACGACGAGGCGCGCGCGGACGGCGTCGTCGGGCACCGCTCCGATCTGCACCTCGCCGGCGTCGAGCCTTCGCTCGACGAGAAGGATCTCGGGCAGGAGCCGTTCGAGGGCGACCACCGGGTCCTCCCCCGGCGCCTCGGCGCCAGCGAGGAAGTGGGTCGCGTGGAGGACGAGCGCTTCGCCGAGGATCGCCGGTTCGTCCTTCGCGGCGGCGGCCGCCCACGCGCGGACGGGCTCGTACATGGAGAACCTCGGATCCTCGACGCCCGTGCTGCAGAGCAGCGAGCTCTCGACGAGGGTGCGGAGCTGCGTCGTCGCGTCGCCGCGCAGCACCGCGCGGGCCGCCTCGCGATCGAAGGGGGCGCCGAACACGGCGCAGCGGAGGAGCGCCTCGCGCGCGTCCGGCGGGAGCAGCCGGACCGACGCCTGCACCACGTCGTGCAGTGGCTGCAGCGGCGAGGCCCCGCGTGGATCGTGCAGCTCCTCGGCGAGCCCACGGAGCCCGAGCACCGGCAGCTGCGCGGCGCAGAGCTCGATGGCCAGCGGGAAGCCGCCGAGGCGCGGCAGGATCCGCGCGAGCTCGGGCTCGCGGCCTGCGACCGCGAAGTCGGGGCGGACGAGCCGCGCGCGCGCCGTGAACAGCTCCTCGGCCGCCGACGGACCGCCGTCGACGGTGGTGGAGGGGAGGGGCTCGACGGGCCAGCGCTGCTCGCCCTCGACGCCGAGGACCGGCCGCGCCGTGCACAGGAACCGCGAGCGCCCACCCCGCGCGAGGAGGGACGCGAGGAGCTCGGCGAGCGCACGGCGCACGCCGTCGCAGTCGTCGAGGACGACGAGCCGTGCGCCGAGGGAGTCGAGCGCGTCGGCGATCGCCGCCACCTCGGCCTGGGCCCCCACGGGCTCGAGCTCGAGCGCGCGGAACATCTCGCTCGAGAGCGCGCGTGGCTCGTCGGCGCGCGACAGATCGATGAACAGGGCGGCTCGGTCGCGGGCGACCTCGGCGGCGAGGCGGCTCTTGCCCACGCCTGCCGGGCCGATCAGAGTGACCAGTCGGTGTCGATCGAGCGCTGCCGAAAGCGCTTCGCGCTCCTGCTCGCGACCCACGAACGAGGTCGCGGGTAGCGGCAGAACGTTCCCCCGACGTTCCATCGGGCGCGAAGCTAGCCCCGGCGGGCCTCGGATGCGAAGGAGTGGCCGCCGGCGCGGCATTTCGCCCTCCCGAGGAGCTCGGCGCAACCGCGAACGTCCTTGACCAGCTCGCCTCTTCGCACGAAACCTGAGCCAGGGTGGGCAAACGGGTGTTCGAGAGGCGTTCGTGAGCGGCTCGGTCTGCGAGCGCGGTGGCAGATGAGCGCGCGACCCCTGGCCCTCGCGGTGGCGGTGAGCGTCCTCTCACCCACCGTGGCTGTGCGCATCCCCGTGGCGCTGGCCGTCGAGCCCGCGTTCGACGAGGCGCCAACGATGGAAGCCGAGCGCCGCCTCCCCGAGAGGCCGGCGCTCCCGTGGTCCGCGTTCCTCACGGTCCCGAGCGGCAACCCCGTGAACGGGGAAGCCCTCTCGGGGGGCCAGCCCAACGTGTGGGTGCACGTGCCGGCGCGCTTCGACTGGGAGGCCGACAAGCTCTCGGTGGTGGTGGTCTTCCACGGTTTCCACAACTGCCTGCGCAGCTTCGTCGCGAGCACGGGGCAGCCCTGCAAGCGCTTCCAGTATCCGCGCACCGCGTACGATCTCGTCGGGCAGTTCGCGCGCGCCGAGGCGCGGTCGATCGTCGTCGTGCCCCAGCTCGCGTACGACGCGCACGCGAGCGATCCCGGCGTGCTCGGGCGCGCTGGCGCCGTGCGCGCGCTGGTCGCCGACGCGCTCGCGGCCGCGCGGCCGTTCGTCGGGGACCGTGGCGTGGAGGCGATCGAGCGGGTGGCCTACGTCAGCGCTTCGGGAGGCTTCGAGGCGCTCTACCCCGCGCTCGCGCGCGGGGGCTTCGCGGTCGACGACGTGCTCGTGCTCGACGGCTTCTACGGCGGTTCGCCCGAGTTCGACGCGTGGGTCGAGGGAGCCATCGACGCGGTCGCGTCCCCGCGGCCGAAGCGACTCGCCATCGTCTACGCGACGAGCGAGACCACCCTGCCGCCGACCGAGGCGTTCGGCGAGGCGTTGCGCGCGCGTCTGGTCCCGCGTGGACGGGCCGCGAGCCTGCGGTTCGAGACCAAGGAGAGCGTTCTCACCGTGACGGACCTGGCCGCGCCGTTCTCCATCGTCCACAGCCACGAGACGCACGACGAAGTGGCGCGCGTGGAGCTCTGGAAGCTGCTCGCTGCGGCGCGACTCTAGCGCTCAGGGCTCAGCGTTCAGAACAGGGACTTGCGCGGCTCGCGGCGCTCGGTGTCCGGTGCCTGCTCCGAGGGCGGCGGCGGTGGGAGTGACCGGGGACTGTCCGGCAACGTCGGCGCGTCGTCCTCACCGAACTGCTGCTCCGGCTCCTCCGACGGAGCCCCGCCGTGACCGAGCGAGGGAGGGTGGGCGGAGCCTGACATCGGGGGACGACATGGTACCGCGGGAGCCGCCCGCGCAGGCAGACCACCGTTGCTCCACCTTCACTCCTCGTCGTTCCACGGGAGGCGCTTCCCTCGACCCGCTCCCGAACCTGTGCGAGCCTCCTCCGCCTTGAAGGGTGCGGCGCTCTTGCGCTGCAGGACTGAGGATGGTCGGGCCGCCATCCCCGCCGGCGAGTCAGCCGGCTGGGGAAACGCATGTCGACGACCACGCCACCGGAGCCAAGCCCTCTTCCGTCGCCACCGCCCGAGGCCTGGGAGCCACTGTTCCGCCTGGTGCGCGTCGCTGGGCGCCCGCTCGAGCGCTTCCTCCGCATCGAGGCCGCGAGCGGCATCTTGCTGCTCGTCGCGGCGGCTGTCGCGCTTGGCTGGGCGAACTCGCCCTTCGCCGAGAGCTACCAGCATCTGTGGCACACGCCCCTCGGCATCCGCATCGGCGCCTTCACCTTCGAGCGGTCCCTCGAGTGGGTCGTCAACGATGGGCTCATGGTGATCTTCTTCTTCGTCGTGGGAATGGAGATCCGCCGCGAGATCCACCGCGGCGAGCTGTCGGAGTGGCGAAGGGCTGCGCTCCCCGCTGCGGCGGCGCTGGGGGGCATGCTCGCTCCAGCGGCGCTCTACCTCATGATCGCCGGTGCCCCGGCGATCCGTTCGGGATGGGGCGTCCCGATGGCCACGGACATCGCCTTCGCGGTCGGCATCCTCACGCTGCTCGGCAAGCGTGTCCCGGCCGCCCTGAGAGTGCTTCTGCTCGCGCTCGCCGTCATCGACGACCTCGGCGCCATCGTCGTCATCGCGCTGTTCTACTCATCAGGGATCGCGCTCTCCGGATTGCTCGTCGCCGGGTTCGGGTTCGGCGGCGTCTTCGCAATGCAGCGACTCGGTGTCCGCGCGAAACTGGCGTACGTCGTTCCTTCCGTCGTTGCCTGGGCCGGCATCTACGCGGCCGGCATTCACCCCACGATCGCGGGCGTCATCGTCGGGCTCGTCACGCCCGTTCGCGCGTGGCTCGGTCCGGATGGCTTCGTGGCAGGGGTTCGCCATGAACTCGAGCATCTCGGGCAGGTCACACCCGGCAAGCTCTCGTCGCACGAGTTTGCCGAGACCCTGCGACACGTCGACCTGGCCCGCCGCGAGGCGATGTCGCCCGCGGAGAGCCTGATCGAGACGCTCCATCCGTGGGTTGCTTTCGGCATCATGCCGGTGTTCGCGCTCGCGAACGCGGGTGTCAGGGTCTCGGGCGGCGCGCTCGACGCGGCCTCGTGGCACGTCGTAGCTGCCGTCGCCGTCGGTCTGCTCGTCGGCAAGCCAGTTGGCATACTCGTCGCGAGCGGGCTGACCCTCCGTCTGGGGCTTGGCACGCTACCGGCGGGCATGACCTTGCGCCACCTCGTCGTCCTCGGCGTGGTCGCAGGCGTTGGCTTCACGATGGCACTCTTCATCGCGCAGCTCGCCTTCACCGATTCACGCCTGCTGGCGGCTGCGAAGATCGGTGTGCTCGCAGCGAGCGGTGGCGCAGCCGTGATCGGGCTGTTCCTCGGCCGGCTGTTGCTCGCGCCCGTCGTGTCCGAGTCGGCCGCGCGGACCGCCGACGAGGCAGAGAGCTCGACGGAGGTCTGACGATGTCGTCAGACCCCGCGCGCGAGGCCGCTTGAGCCCGTGGCTCCAGCTCGTCGGGGGTGGACTGCTCCTGTACCTCGGCGCCGAGTGGTTCGTCGGTGGCGCGTCGGCACTCGCGCTGGCGCTCCGCGTGCCACAGATTCTGGTGGGCCTCACGGTCGTCGCCTACGGAACGTCCGCTCCCGAGATCGTCGTCGGCGTCCAGGCTGCGAGCACTGACCATGGTGAAGTCGCGCTCGGGAACGTCATCGGCTCGAACATCGCGAACATCGGGCTGATCCTCGGCATCGCGGCGCTCATCAGACCGGCTCGGGTGGACCGAGCGTTGCGCCGTCGGGAGCTGCCCATGCTCGTCGTGAGCACCGCGATCATGCCACTCCTGCTCCTCGACGGCGTCCTCAGCCGCTGGGAGGCGGGTGGGCTCCTCCTCGTGGCAGTTGGCTACACCGGCTTCATGGTCCACGCGGCGCGCAGCGCAGCCTCCGTCGCCGTTGCAGTGGCGGATGCAGAGATGGAGGGAGAGGCAGCCGACGCAGCCGGCGCTCCCAGGCCGGTCGGAACGGTACGAGCGACGCTGACGGTCGCCGTTGGCCTGGGAGTGTTGCTGGCTGGCGGCCAGGTCTTCGTCGACGGTGCGGTCTCCGTGGCGCGTGCCCTCGGGATGAGCGATCGGCTCGTGGGGCTCACCATCGTCGCGGTGGGGACCTCTCTGCCGGAGCTCGTCACGACCGTCATCGCGGCGCGACGCGGGCACTCGGACCTGGCGGTGGGCAACGTCGTGGGCTCCAACATCTTCAACACGTTCCTCTGCCTCGGCGCCGCGGGCCTGGCGGGCCGCGTGGGTGCTCCTCTGCACACGCTCGGTGTCGACCTGATCGCGCTCGTCGCGATGACGGGCCTCGCGGCGACGTTCATCCGAACCGAGCGCACCATCTCTCGGCTCGAAGGCGCAGTCGCCGTCGCCCTCTACACGGCGTTCACCGTGTTCACCATCGTGAGGGGCTGATGGTCGAGGTCACTTCGGCGGCGGGGGCGGGGGCGGGGGCTTGCTGAAGCCCTGGACGACGAAGACACGATCGGGCGCCGGACCCCACGTGAGGAAGAGGAAATCGCCCGTGGCCGGGTCGAAGTAGGCGCCCCAGGGCTTGGTGAACTTCTCGAAGAACGGCTTGCGGGTGGCCGGCTGGGGATCGCCCTGGCCGTCGACCTCGTAGGTGGCGACGGAGTCGGCGCTCCACTCGGAGAGGATGATCCGCTCCTTGGGGAAGCCCGGCGAGCCCGCGGGCACGTACGCGAACCCGCCAGGACCGTTGGGGAGGGTGGTGATCTTGGTCGCGCCCGTGACGATCCAGGAGGCGCCGTCGGGCTTGAGATCGAGGTGGAACCAGTTGCCGGCGGACCACGTGACGCCGCGCATCTGCCCCTCGGCGGTGAAGCCCTTGGGCACGAAGCCGACGCCGCCGATGCTCGAGTCCACGCCGAGCGGGCCGAGGTCGATCTCCCGCGAGGGTGCGGTCGCCCCTTTGGGCAGGACCCCGAGCTTGTTGGCGGGCCACTGCGAGTAGAGGAGGGTGGTCGAGACCCGGAGCAGGTTCGCGTCGACGAACGGCGTGTCCGCGACCTTGGTCGCGCTGCCCGCGAAGCCGGTGATGTGGCCGCACGCGCCGCGCACGAGCTTGATCGAGTAGATGCCCCCGGTGGTGGACTCGGAGTCTCCGGCGAAGAGGAGGGTGTTCGCGTCACCGTCGGCGAGGATGCAGCCGCCGAGGTGGCCCGCGGGCATGCCGGGGACCGGACCGAGATCGAAGGCGGTGTAGAAGCTCGCGTACTCGGCCGCGAGCGTCACGGAGACCGCGCCCGTGCCCGCGTCCTTGGGGGTGTCCTTGCAACCGGCGTCGGTGATGGCCTCGGGGGCGTCGAACGCGTCGACCGCGAAGCCGCCCTCTTCGACGAGGGTGTCGCTCGTCGCCGTGTCGAGCGCGGTCGAGTCGACGCCGCCGCTGTCCGTGGGGGACAGGGGAGGAGGCTCCTCCTTGCCGGCGCTGCAGCCCACGAGGATCCCGACGAGGAGGAGGCTGTGCGGCTTCACGCAGAGGAGCATAGAGCGTGTGCACGAACCGTCGATTCATCGTTTGCGCGGCCAAGTTGGCCCCCGACGGGAGGGCTTCCTACCTTCCCGCCCCATGCGCCGCCTGATCGGAGCCTCCGTCGTGATCGCCGCCCTCGCGGCTCCCGGCCGATCGATCGCGGCCGCGGGCGAGACCCTCTCGCTCGAGGACGCGGTGCGCGAGGCCGTGAAGAACAACGAGCGAGGCCTCAAGACGCCGCTGCGGGTGAAGGTCGCCGAGGGCGGGCTCGAGCGCGCGCGCGACGCCTACTTCCCGACGCTCGTGCTCGGCGGCAACACCTCGTTCGGCACGTCCAAGACCACCGGGAACCTCAGCCTCACCCTGAGCCAGCCCATCCTCGCGCCGTCGGCGATCCCGCAGTACACCGCGGCCAAGCACACCCTCTACTCGGAGCGCTGGGGCGCGGAGCAGGACAAGCGCGTGCTCGCGTTCGACGCGGCGAAGTCGTTCTTCCAGGCCCTCGCCACCGAGCGGCTCAAGCAGGCCGCCGAGCGCCGGCTCGCGACGGCGAAGTCCAACCTCGACAACGCCGAGGCGCGCAGCGCAGCCGGCCTCACGAGCTCCAACGACGCCACGCGCGCGCAGCTGGCGATCGCCTCCGCGCTCTCCGCGGTGGCCGGCGCCCAGGCGCAGGTCGAGAAGGCGTACTTGAACCTGAGCTTCCTCACGCTCCGTCCGGTCGTGAAGACGCTCGCGCCGTCGGAGAGCATCACCAAGGCCGCGCTCGCCTACGACCCGAAGCAGGAGGACATCAAGGCCGCGATCGATCGGCGCTTCGACGTGAAGGCCGCCCACGACCGGACCCTCTCGCTCGAGGCCAGCGCCAAGGAGCCGCTCTACCGGTTGCTGCCGACGCTCGGCGTATCGGCCGCCCTCCGGCTCGACCCGACGCCGAGCGCGCCGAAGTCGCTCGAGGCGGTGGTGACGCTGAACGCGACCTGGACCATCTTCGACGCGGGCGTGCGCTACGCGGACAAGAAGGCTCGCGTGGCGCAGGCGGACTCGGCGGCCCTCGACGAGTCGGCGCTGCGTCGCTCGGTCGAGACCGACGTGAAGATCGCCCAGGCCTCGCTCAAGGCCGCGCGGGAGTCGTTCAAGATCGCCGACGAGGCGCTGGCGGCGGCGCAGAAGAGCGTCGACGAGACGACCACCCTGTACAACCAAGGGCTGGCCAAGGCCATCGAGCTCACCGACGCGAACCTCACGCGGTTCGACGCCGACGTGATCCGCGCGTCTGCGCAGCTCACCATGGAGCAGGCCTACCTCGATCTTCGGCAGGCCCTGGGATACGGTCCGCTCGACGCTTAGCGCGTCGACGATGAGGCTCTCCCCCTACATCCTGTTGTTCGTGGCCTGTGGCCTCACGGCCGTCGGTTCGTGCAAGCCACAGGAGACCGCGCAGTCGGGCAAGGGCGGCAAGGGTGGCAAGGGCGGCGCGGGCGGGCTCGCGTTCCCCGTCGACGTCATCGAGCTCGAGTCCAAGCAGGTCGACTACGTCGTGCAGTCGAGCGGCACCCTCGAGGCCTTCGAGCGCGTGCAGGTCACCTCGCGCGTGGCGGGGGTCGTCGACAAGGTCGCCTTCACCGAGGGCCAGGAGGTCAAGAAGGGTGACCTCCTCGTCATCATCGAGTCCGAGCGCTACCAGCTCGCCGTCAACAGCGCCAAGGCGGTCGTGGCCAAGGCGAGCGCGGTGCTGGCCGACGCCGAGGCGATGGTCGCGCGCCGCGAGAAGGCGAGCGCCGAGCACCCGGGCCTCATCCCCGCCGAGGAGCTCGCCACCTACAAGACCAAGGTCCTCACGGCGAAGGCCGACCTCATGTCCGCCAACGAGTCGCTCAAGGTCGCGCAGATCAACCTGCGTGACGCCTACGTGCGCGCGCCCATGGCCGGCGTGATGCAGACGCGCACGGTGGAGACCGGGCAGTACGTGGGCACGGGGATCCTCATGGCCACCCTGCTGCGGCAGGACCCCATGCTCCTGCGGTTTCCGGTCGAGCCCAAGGACGCCCCCCGCCTCAAGCCCGACATGATCGCGAACTTCATGATCCGCGAGACGGCGCGGGTCTACCGCGCGCGCATCACGCTGGTGTCGGCCGCGGCCGACCCCACCACCCACACCTTCGGCGTCACGGGGGAGGTGCTGGAGGACGACCACCAGTTCTGGCTGCGACCTGGTCGCCAGTGCGACGTCACCATCAAGTTCCCCGCCCAGCGCGCGGCGGTGCTCATCCCGCGCACCGCGGCGCGGGCCACCGCGCAGGGCTACATCGTCTACGTGATCGAGGACGAGGTCGCGGTCGAGCGCACCGTCACCCTCGGCATGAACACCGAAGACGGTCGCATCGAGGTCCGCTCCGGCCTCAAGGCCAAGGAGATGCTGGTCATCCGCGGCGCGGACGCGCTCGCCACCGGCGCCAAGGTCAAGAGCACGAAGGTCAGCTGGGAGGCGCCCAAGGTGCCCGCCGCGGCCGCCGCGAGCGCCGCCCCCTCGAGCTCCGAGGCCCCCTCTTCTTCCGCCTCGGAGGGCGGCAAGAAGGGCAAGAAGTGGGGGCCCAAGCCGTGAGCGTCACCGACGTCTCGGTGAAGAACCCGGTCTTCGCCTGGATGTTGATGGCCGCGACGATGCTCTTCGGGCTCGTCGCGATGACCCGCATCGGCATCAGCCAGTACCCGGACGTCGACTACCCCAACATCAGCGTCTCGGTGAGCTGGCCCGGCGCGTCTCCTCCCGCCATCGAGCGCGAGATCTGCGACCCGCTCGAGCAGTCGCTCTCCCAGGTGGAGGGCATCCAGCAGATCCAGTCGCAGGCCCGATCCGGCTCCTGCCGCATCACCGTCACGTTCGACATCTCGCGCAACGTCGACCTCGCGCTGCAGGACGTCCAGTCCAAGGTCTCCCAGGCGCAGCGCTCGCTGCCCAAGGACGTCCAGTCGCCGACCGTCTCCAAGTCAAACCCCGACGACGCGCCGGTGCTGACCATCGGCGTCTCGGGGCCGTTCTCCCGGCAAGTCCTGGCGGACTACGCCAAGTACCAGGTGCAGGCGCAGCTGCAGACCGTGGAGGGCGTCGGGCAGATCACCCTCAACGGCGGCCTCGACCGCAACGTGCGCATCTGGCTCGACGCCTCCCTGATGCAGGAGAAGGGCGTCGTCGCGACCGACATCATCAGCGCCATCCAGAAGGAGCACGTCGAGGTCCCCGGCGGCCAGATGAACACGGGGGACCGCACGCTCGACGTGCGCCTCCTCGGCGAGGCGATCGACATCGAGGCCTTCCGCAAGATCGTCGTCAAGAAGACCCACCCCGCGGTCACCCTGGGCGACGTGTCGATGGTCGAGGATGGCTTCGCCGACGCCACCTCGATGGCCCGCCTCGACGGCGCGCCCCTGCAGGCCCTCGGCGTGCTCAAGCAGCGCGGCACCAACGCGGTCGCCGTCGCCCTCGCGGTGCGCGAGAAGGTCGCGCTGCTCGAGAAGACCCTGCCCAAGGGCATGAAGATCGACGTCCTCTTCGACTCGTCGGTGTTCATCAGCGAGGCCATCCACGAGATCGAGATCGAGCTCGGCCTCGCCATCGTGCTCACGGCGTTCGTCTGCTGGCTGTTCCTCGGGTCGCTCTCGAGCACGTTCAACGTGATCCTGGCCATCCCGATGTCGCTGCTCGGCACCATCGCGGTGCTCTACTTCTGCGGGTTCACGCTCAACACGTTCACGCTGCTCGCGCTCTCGCTCTCGGTCGGCCTCGTGGTCGACGACGCCGTGATGGTGATGGAGAACATCTACCGCCACGCCGAGATGGGCAAGGACAAGGTCCGGGCTTCGCTCGACGGCACCCACGAGATCACCTTCGCCGCGCTCGCCGCCACCCTCGCGGTCATCGCCATCTTCCTGCCCGTCATCTTCATGAAGGGCGTCATCGGGAAGTTCTTCTTCCAGTTCGGCGTCACCCTCTCGGTCGCCGTGATGCTCTCGTACTTCGAGGCCATCACGCTCGCGCCGGCGCGGTGCGCGCAGATCCTCACCTCTTCGCGCGAGGGGCGCAGCTGGGTCGGGCGCATGGCGGACGCCGGCTTCTCGGCCCTCGAGCGGGGCTACGCGCGGAGCCTCGGCGGCGCGCTGCGGTTTCCCAAGCTCGTGCTGTTCGCCTCGGTGATCGTGGTGGGCCTCTGCGGCCTGCTCATCACCAAGATCCCGAGCGAGTTCGTGCCGGCCCAGGACCAGAGCCGCCTCATGGTGCGCCTGCAGACCGAGGCCGGCACCACCCCCGAGGCCGCGGCGCCGCTCATCGCCAAGGCGGAGGCCCGCATCGCCGCGCACCCCGAGGTCGAGCACATGCTCTCGACCCTGCAGGGTTCGAGCGGCTCCATCACGCTCAACCTCGTCCCCCCTGCGAAGCGCAAGCTCACCGCGCAGCAGCTGCTCGTCGCCCTCCGCAAGGAGCTGCAGGGGATCGCGGGCCTGCGCGTCTCGTTGCAGGACCCTTCGCTCTCCGGCTTCGGCATCTCCAAGGGCAGCCCCATCGACTTCACCGTCCGCGGCTCCGACTGGGACGTCGTCACCAAGGCTGCCGCGCAGATGCAGAAGGATCTCGAGGCCGCTGGGCTCGTGGCCGACATGAAGAGCGACTACCAGGTCGGCTCGCCGGAGCTCGAGATCATCCCCGACCGCGCGGCCGCCGCGGATCTCGGCGTGTCGGTCTCCGACCTCGGGAACACCGTCAGCGCGCTGATCGGCGGCAACACCATCGGCAAGTTCTCCACGGGAGGGCGTCGGATCGACATCCGCATGCGCCTCATCGCATCGCAGCGCAACCGCCCCGAGGACATTGCGCTCATCGGAATACGCACCGCGAGCGGCAAGCTCGTGCCCATGTCCTTGCTGGTCAGCCAGAAGGAGGAGCCGGTGCTCTCGTCGATCACGCGCCTCGACCGCGAGCGCGCGATCGGCCTCTCGGGCAACGTGGCGCCCGGCCACTCGCAGGCCGAGGTCATGGCCAAGGTGAACGAGCTCTCGCTGAAGCTGCCCGTGGGGTGCCGCGTGGTGGCCGCGGGGCAGGCCTCGCAGCTCGCCGAGACCACGGGCGGCATGTGGTTCGCGCTCGCGATCGGGATCATGGTCGCGTACATGGTGCTCGCAAGCCAGTTCAACTCGTTCCTGCACCCGACCACGGTGCTCACCATCCTGCCGTTCGCGGTGGCCGGCGCGATCATCGGCCTCTACGTGTCGGGCAAGTCGCTGAACCTGTTCAGCATGATCGGCCTGCTGCTGCTGATGGGGATCGTGAAGAAGAACTCGATCCTCCTGGTCGAGTACGCGAACCACGTCCGCGAGCACGAGGGGCTCGGCGCGCTCGAGTCGATGCAGAAGGCTGGCCCACTCCGGCTACGGCCGATCTTGATGACGACGATCGCCACCATGATGGCGGCGGTGCCGCCGGTGCTCGGGATCGGCCCCGGAACCGAGACGCGGAGTCCGATGGCGGCCGCGGTGCTCGGCGGCCTCACGGTGTCGACGATCCTGAGCCTGCTCGTGGTGCCCGCGTTCTACGTAGTGTCGGACAACGCCAAGAACTCGCTGGCACGACTGTTCCGCAAGGAGGCGCCCCCGCCCCCCGCGCCCGACACGCCCGAGGGCCCGGCGCCCGAGGCCACCTGACGCAGACGTGCCAGACTCCCTCGAGGTAGATGCGTAGGCCGCGCCTCCTCGAGCTACTCGTCCTCGTCGGGGGCGCGTTCGTCGCCGGTGGGCTCCTCGCGCGCGTGCGACGTCCTCGTGCGTCGCCACCCATCGTGGTGGTCGACGCAGCGCCCGAGGCGAGCGTCGAAGCCGGCCCCTACGACGCGCCACGCGAGGCCGACGCGGCCGAGGCCGAGGTCGCGCCGGGCTTCACCGTCGACGACGACGAGCTCCCGTTCACGCCGCCCGACTCCACCGACCCCGCCGTGCTCGCCGCGCTCGTGCCGCTCGGCGTGCGCGACGAGGCCTCGCTCGCGGCCGCGCGCGCGCTGCTCGGTCCGTACATCGCCCACGCGAACCAGGGCAACCCGGCGATCACCACCCACTCGATCGACCGGGCCACCTGCAAGGCCCGCCTCCAGGGCGTCGTGCTGCAGACGCCGCTCGACCGGAAGATCTGCGGCGGCCCGTTCGAGGTCGCCATCCACCACGGCGCGCCCGACCAGGCCACCACGTGCATCGACGTCTTCGAGTTCCCGAACCGCCCGTGCGTCGTGCCCTTCGTCTACAGCTACGCCCTCGTCGCGGCGCAGCTCTGCGGCCTCACCGGCAAGCGCCTGTGCACGCAGGAGGAGTGGATCGACGCCTGCGAGGCCGACCCGAAGGGTGGTGCGCCGCGCGCCTACGCGTACGGCGACGCCCTCGATCTCGAGGCCTGCCACACCGGCAAGACCCGCGCGGCGAGCTGCGACGTGGACAAGGCGCTCTGGGCCTCGTGCCCGACCGAGACCGCGCCGTCGGGCTCGTACCCGCGGTGCCGCTCGCGGCTCGGGGTGTTCGACCAGCACGGCAACGTCGCCGAGGCGATGATCCGCCGCGAGGCTGGCGTGAACTACGTGCAGCTCAAGGGCTCGGCGTGGTTCTACGACGGCAAGATGTACCCGGACACGTGTCGGTTCGATCCGCGCTGGCACGTCGACACCATCGATCGCTCGTTCCACACCAACTATCACCTCGGCTTCCGTTGCTGCCGCTCGGTCGTGCCGCTCGCCCAGCGCAGCAACCCGGTGAAGGACGCGGGCGTGCCCGAGGTCGAGGCCGCGGTGGTCGACGAGGACCCGTACGCGACCGACGATGCGGGTGGGGATTGAGCTCCACTGCACGGTGGTTGCCATCCATCGGTTCCTGATACGATCGACCTCGATGGAGGAGGCCCCGGCGAGCCGGAAGACCGCGTGCAAGGCCCACCCGATGCGTGCCGCGCGCGCGGCGTGCTCGCAGTGCAACGGCCGGATGTGCAACGAGTGCTACCGGTTCCGCCTGAACGGCAAGCCGGCCTGCGCGGCGTGCGCGTACGGGGCGAGCACGCGGAGCCGGCGCTGGATCTCGCTGGCGGTCTCGTTCGCGGGGCTCTCACTCGTCGGCATGATCACCGGCATCCGCCGCTACGACCTCGGGAGTCGACACCCCGAGTATCTGGCGCTCTTCCTGATCGGCGCCGCGATCGGCACCGTGATGCTCCTGTTCGGTTCGATGGACAAGAACGTCGACGTCACCAAGCGGCTGGTCGACGAGGAGGAGGACGAGTCCGTCCGCTTCGACGGGAGCGCGAACCCCTACCGCGGCCGCGTGAAGAAGACCCTCTCGCACGTGGCGCCGCGCGTGTCGGGCGCGACCACCGCCGCCATCGTCGCCGGCGCCTTCGTCACGAGCGCCGTGCTCCTGCCCGCCACGCTCAAGCTGCCGACGTGGGTCGAGGCCGAGCTCGTC
>JAEUKC010000433.1:0-4415 GCA_016794445.1 Myxococcales bacterium | reverse complement strand
GTCCTCACCACCGAGCGCCACCCGGAACGCCTGAGCCAGCGCTGTCTCCGGCAGCGGCGTGACCTGCAGCACGCCCCACTTGGTTCCGCGAGAGAAGCCCTCGGACAGCACGATCCAGGCGCTCGGATTCGGGTAGTAGGGGACGAAGGAGTCCGCGACGAGCGCCCACGGGGCGTGGAGGTTCGCGGCTGGGGCCTCGGGGATCTCGGGGTAGTCGGCGATCGTGCTCGGGTGCGCGTGGAACGGCGCGGTGCGAGCGACCGTGCCGTTGGCGTGGAAGCCGAAGCCGCAGCCGCCGAGGGCGACCACGGCGAACCAACCGGCGAGGCGCCTCACAGGAGCCCCCATTCGAGGCCGCCGCCGAGGCCGTCGAGCGCGGACATCTCGGGAGTGCTGGCGAACACCAGCGGGTCGTACGAGAGGCGCAAGCGGGCGTTCGGCAGGCGGAAGGGCAGCCAGTGCGCGTACAGCGGCAAGATCAAGCGGAGCGGCAGGCTCCGCGCGACCTGCTGCAGGTTGCCCCACGTGCCGGCGATGCCCGCGGTGAACTCGACGGCCTGGATGGAGATGGCGAGGAAGTTCGCGCCGAGGCCGAAGCCCCAGCCGGTGGGGACGCGCTCGTAGTTCACGCAGGGTACCTTCGGAGGGCAGGGGGTCTGACGCGTCTCGTAGTGACGGGTCACGCCGAGGTGGAGCTCGAACGCCGAGAAGATCCGGAGCGATGTCGCGACGAAGGGGCCGCCGCGCGCGCCGAGGTAGTCGGCGAAGACCGAAATCCCCGCCATGCCCTCGAAGACCCGCGACCCGGTCTCCCGTCCGATCGAGGAGGGGCGCTCGGTCAGGCGGAGGTCGGCGCCGCCGTTGGCCGCGGTCCACGGCGTCGAGGCCCAGGGCGGCGTGGTCCAGGGCTTGGCCACCGGTTCGACGGGCGCGGGGACGCTCGCGACAGGCTGCGCAGGCTGATCCCGCGGGTCGGTGACGGGCTCCTCGGCCGAGGCCAGTCCGGCGATCGACAGAAGACTGCCGGCAAGCAGACCCTGCCCGCGCCACCACGACGCCCCTCTCATCAGAACACCTCCCTCATCAGAGCGACCACTTCCATCCCACGCGGCTCGAGTCGAGGCCGCGCCAGGGCCACGCGTGTCTGCCATACAGTGCACATTGTCGAGCGTGACAATTGTCATGATGCGACGGCCGTCATGCGGCATGACGGATGTCATTCGTTCGAGGTGACCACAATCTACGGTCGTCAGACGTCGCAGTTGGTTGCGACGCGGAGGAAGAGAGAATGCGAACTCGAGCAGGACTCGTCACGGTCGCCCTGTCCGCCCTGGTGGCGTCGGGCTGTGGCAGCAACCTCAAGGCGAACTACGCGAAGTACGATGCCACCAAGAAGGTGGCCATCGTCGGCGTCTGCCAGCTCGAGGACAACCCGGTGGCACGAGGCACCAACTCGACCCGGGTCAACGTGGGGAGCGACCTCGTCGACGCGCTCGCCAAGGGCTTCGACCAGGCGCTCCCCAACGCCTGGAGCGGCGTGCAGGTGATCCCCCTGCAACAGGTCTCGACCAACACCGCGCTGCCCCGCCGGGAGGTGTTCAAGCGTCGCCGCTGCGCCGGAGGCATGGACCCGTTCCTGCCCAAGGGCTACACCGGCGACGCCGACAGGGCCTACATGTCCTCGCTCGCCAAGCAGCTGGGGGTCGACGCGGTCATCGCCATCTCCAGCGACATCGGGCTGCGCTTCAGCGGCGAAACCGTGCGCTTCATGGCGGGGAGCTTCAACCCGGTCTACGTGCACGTCGTGGACAAGGACGGCGAGCAGATCGTGTGGGTCTCGATGAAGGGCCTGGACTCGGCGGAGGTGCCGGTCACGAAGGACGCGCACCAGGCGGCGGGCATGTCGTACGGCCAGGTGGTCGCCAAGGAGTTCGTGCAGCGCATGGCGAACCGCTGAGCGGACGGAGGTGCCCCTCGTCCCCGCCGCGGCAAGGGGCCCCTTTCGGCGCTTCGACAGGCTATCTAGAGGGGTGCGGCGGCTCGGGCCTGCTGCAGGCGATTGAACTGAATCCGGCGAGTTCGCATCGCAGTGGCGGACGTCGACGGAGCGACTCCAGGTGTCACCGGTGGGACCTCGAGGTGTCGCGGCGGACCTCGGGGTGGCCGTCCCGACGACGCAGGTCACGCGCGACGAACCCTGTGATCGATGTCATGCCGCACGGATGCCGAGCGAGACACCTTGCGGTCATGGCGAGGGCGCAATGGGGGGAGTCCGCCGACCTGTTCGTCGAGATCGCTCGCCGCCGCGCGAACGTCCGCGAGCGCTTCAGCCCGGGGGCATTTATCGACAGGCCTTGAGCTGATGGAGCTCCGGCCCCGGGTCGAGCCGCTCGCCAACCTACAGTGACGACAGGATTGCCTTGCAGTCGGCTGTGCTGTTCGTCGGGTCGAGCAAGACGGGTGAGTCCGGATTGCCTGGTGTCTGGCGTACTTGACAGGTGCCGGTGAGACGGCCCGTCACCCGCACGATCAGGTCCTCTCCGGGGCGGATGGTCTTCGTCGTAGTGTCAATTCTGTCCCACGAGACACCTCGGAGTTCCACCGACAGAATACCGGCAGCGCCGACCACCATTGTCAGCTTTGAGGTCAGGTAGTTGTGCTGCACGCCACCTTCGATGTAGTAGAACTGTGACGGTGACGACAGCATGGCCTTTGGCGTTGGCGTGGCCCAGTTCATGGTCGACGGGGCTGCCGACGCCGTGAACAGCTGGCTGCCTACCAGTTCGAAGCTGCCCGCCAGGGAAACGGTCGACCCGCCAGAGGTTCCGGAGTAGTTCAGCGCCTGACGGCCGTCGGGACCAACCAGTATCTGGAAGGCACCGCCAAGCGCTGGGAGTCCCCCGACGTCGAATCTGGCTGATGCCCACGAGGGTATGCCAGCCTCCTCGAGCGCATCCGGCGGGCCGAAGACGTACTCGTCGACCTGCCCTCCCGACTTGGCGCAGCCGGCTGCAAGTCCGACCAGGAGAGTGAGCATCAAACGCAGCGGCGTCGAGGTCTTCATCTGACATCTCCCAGTTCCATGGCCAGTAGTTGATCGGGATCGGGTTGTCGGCCTCGCCCATTCTTGCACGGAGCTGAGTTCGTGTAGTCGAACTGAATAAACGTGGAGTTCGAGAGGCGCCAGCATAGCCTTGCACGAACTCGACCATCCAGGCTCGCGAGCTTGAATTCGCCTCCGCACGGTTTGCCGAACGGATACTTCGCGCCGACCTCTGGTCCCGAAGGTCCGCGCTCACCTCATTGCCTGGCACATGTTGCTGTTTCGTCGGCGCATTCGTCCTGGTTCCATGCACGCCCATCCTGCCATCGCGCCGCTGGCCCACGCGGTTCGAAGGGTGTACCAACCGCGAAGCCCGATGTCCGACTACCTGACGAAGGTCCTCCACGCGCTCGCCAAGCCCATCGTCGGCCTCACGCGCCCGGCCGACCGCACGTTCTGGCTGTTCCTCGTGGGCGCTGTGGCCCTCTCGACCGTGGTGTGGTTCGTGAAGCTGCGCCGTCGCGCCACGTGGTTCGCGTTCCTGTTCCCGCGGGCGATCTGGGGCCACCCGTCCGCGGTGCTGGACTACAAGCTCGCCTTCGCGCGCGCCGGCATCGACGCGGCCCTGTTCACTCCGTTCGCGGTCTCCTCGATCGCCGTGGCCATGTTCGTCGCCGCCCGGCTGCGCCTATCGTTCGGGCCGGCGCCCGTGACGGACGCGAGTCGCCTCCTCGTGGCTTTGTTGTTCACGGTGGCCGCTCTCCTGGCCGAGGACTTCGGACGGTTCCTCGTCCACTACGCCGCGCACCGCGTCCCGGTTCTCTGGGAACTGCACAAGCTCCACCACTCGGCCGAGGTCATGACCCCGTGGACGCTCCACCGCACCCATCCCATCGAGGGGTGCGTCATGCGCGGCGGCGCCGCGTTGTTCGTCGGTGTGATGGGCGGTGTGTTCGTCTGGGCGTTCCCCGGCAAGGTCTCGGGCTGGACCATCCTCGGCGTCGACGCGCTGGGGTTTGTCTGGAACGCAACGGTCTCGAACCTCAGGCATTCGCACGTCTGGATCTCGTTCGGGCGGATCGGCGAGCACCTCTTCATCAGCCCCGCCCAGCACCAGATCCATCACAGCGATCGGCCTGACCACCATCACATGAACATGGGGTCGACGTTCGCGTTCTGGGACTGGCTGTTCGGCACCCTGTACGTCACGCGCGGCTTCGAGCGGCTCCGCTTCGGCCTCCCGCCGAGCGAGCGGAACCACGAGGACACCGTCCTGTCCGCCCTCTTCGGGCCGATGGCCGCGGCGGGGCGCCGGCTGCTCGCGCCCATCGAGCGCGCGGCGCCGTTCCTGCGAAGGCGCCCTCCAGCGCTG
>JAEUKC010000420.1:0-15758 GCA_016794445.1 Myxococcales bacterium | reverse complement strand
GCTCCAGACGCCCGTCGCGGGGTCGTAGCTCTCGACGCTCGCCGTGTACGTGACGGGGGCGCCGCCCGTGACCTGCCCGCCCGCCACCACGATCTTGCTCCCGCCGAACAGGACGGCGCCGAAGTCGCGCCGCTTGGTGGTCAGACTCCCCGTCGCGGCCCAGCTGGCGGTCGTCGCGTTGTAGATCTCGGCGGTCGCCAGCATGCCGCCGCCGATGCCGCCGGCGACGAGCACGCAGCTCCCTGCGCAGGGCCCCGTGGCCGTGCTCCACGCGATCGCCCGGTGGCCGGCGCGTGGCCCCGCCATCGCGGTCGTGCTGGTCCAGGCGGGGTCGACCAGGAGCGGATAGCGCAGGCCCGTGTCGTCGAAGCGCGCGATCAGCGTGCAGACGGTCGCGGCAGGGGAGACCACCGGGCGACCCCAGGGCATCCGCGGGTCGCGATCGACCTTGCAGCCCTCGACGTCGAGGCTGCCGGTGACGGCCTGCTGGTCGGCGTCGACGATGACGGGGGCGGCGACGTGCAGCTCGGGGTTGCCGTCCGCGCGCAGCACCTCGACCACGCCACCGACGACGCGCAGGCCGGCCGCGCCCGAGACGAGCCGGAGCTCCCAGGAGAGGCGGTTGTCGGGTCGCGGAGCCGTCAGCTCGATGAGCTCGTCGGTGCCGTTGGCGAGCGGCACGTGGACGAGGTTCGCGCCAGCGAATGCGCCGGGATAGACCAGCGCTCCGCCCTCGAGCCGACCGCCGACGGGGCGCGCGCCCAGCGCGCGCACGGTGATGGTGGTCGCCTTGGTGGCGAGGGTGAAGGGCAGGTGCGCGTCGCTCGGCAGCGAGACGTCGACCCCACCGGCGTGGGTGCCGAACCCCTCGGCGGCGCGGCGGAACTCGCCCACCGGCCGCGGCACCAGGCCTTCGCCGTGGACGCGCTGCAGGCGGGTCAACGTGGCGGCGTCAGGCTTCGTCGGTCGCGAGGCGCTCGTGGTCGGCTGGCCTGCGCCCCCGTCCACGTGCTCCCGCGCATCGTCGCCGGCCGAACACGACGCACAGATCCCTGCCGCCAGGGCGGCACCCCATCTTCCCCTCATGCCCCCGAACGTACACGACCGTTCCCGTCGTGACGAGACGGCAGGTGGCCTCGTTCACTCGGCGTCGGCCGGGTGCGCGAGCCCCGCGACCACTTCGGCCGCGGCGGCGCGCGCCTTCTTGCCGGCACGCTCGACGACCTCGTCGATCCGCACGTACGGCGCGGGCTTGCCCCGGAGCCCCTCCTCGAGGATGCGGGCGGGGGGCTTCTTGAGGTCCCACGTGACGCCGACGAACGAGAGCGCGCGCAGGAGGTAGTAGCTCGCGTCGACCTGCCACCAGTAGAAGCCCTGGTTGGCGGTCTGCATGAAGCGGTGGTGGTTGTTGTGCCAGCCCTCGCCCATCGTGATCAGCGCGAGCCAGAAGTTGTTGCGGCTGTCGTCGGTGGTGTCGAAGCGGCGGTGGCCCCACACGTGGGCCATCGAGTTGATGAAGAACGTGCAGTGCATCAGCACCGCGGTCGACGCGCAGTACCACCACAGCACGCCGCGCGCGCCGCCGAACACCGCCGCGAGCGCGATGACCGCGAGCACCGGCACCACGTGGAAGCGGTCGAGCCAGCGCAGCTCCGGGAACTTCCAGAGGTCCTTCACCTCGCTCGGGTCGTATTCCTCGTGGTCGCTCGCGAGCACCCAGCCGATGTGCGAGTGGAAGAAGCCATGCTGCACCGGCGAGTGCACGTCGGTCGGCTTGTCGCTCTCGCGGTGGTGGCGGCGGTGGATCGCGGCCCACCACAGCGGACCCTTCTGCGTCGAGGTGGTGCCGAGGAGGCCGAGCAGGAACTGGAACACCCGGCCGGTCTTGTAGGCGCGGTGCGAGAAGTACCGGTGGTAGCCCGCCGTGATGGCGAACATGCGCGCCCAGTAGAACGCGACGCAGATCAACACGTCGACCAGGCGCGGACGGTAGAACACGAACGCCACGAGCGCGCCGAGGTGGATGGCGAGGAGCCCGCCCCAGTTGAACAGGCGCTCCCAGAGGTTGTGCTTCGTGTCGACGCGGGTGGCGCCCTCGGCCTTCATGGCCGAGAGGCTCGCGCCGGTGGGTCAGCGCGGATCGTGGCGCCTGTCAGGAATCGAACACATCTACTTCCGGGGGCGCCGACGACGCAGTGCGCCGAAGGCGAACGCACCGAGCGCGACCGCGCCGAGGGACGAGGACGTCGAGCCGCCCGGCAGGCTGCAGCTGCACGCCTGGCCGTCCGGCAGGTCTTCGCCGTTCAGCTTGTTGCCGCTCGCATCCGGACCGGCGTCACTCCCCGTGGAGGCGTCGCCCGCCGCGCCGTCGAGGGTCACGCCGGTGTCGGCGACCTCGCCGGGCTTGAGGCACTTGCCCGCCGTGCAGGTCTGCCCCGGGGGGCACGCCGCGCCCTCGCAGGCGTCGACGCACTTGCCGGCCTTGCAGTAGGTGCCGCTCGGGCACGGGGTCGTGCAGCTCGGATCCACGCAGTCGTCCTTCACGGGGTCGCACTTGGTGCCGCTCTCGCACGACACGCCGGAGCACGAAGAACATCCCGAGAAGCAGATGCCGTCACGGCACACCTGGCCGACGCCGCACTTCACGCCGGCGCAGAGGTCGACGCACGCGTCGGAGATGCAGGTCTGACCCTTGGGGCAGATCACGCCGCCGCACGGCGCGCCGCACTTGCCCGCGCGGCAGATCTCGCCGGCGCCGCACTTCACGTCGACACACGTGGGGTCGACGCAGAGGCCGCTCGTCTTGTCGCAGGTGGTGCCCGGCCCGCACTTGAACTCGCCGCGGCCACACGGCGGCACGCACTTGCCGTCGTGGCAGATGTCGCCCGCGGTCGGGCACACCGCGCCGTCGTCGACGAGGCCGTTGCAGTCCTCGTCCACGCCGTCGCACGTCTCGGTCTTGGCGGTGAACACGGGCGTGCAGCTCACCGCACCCGCGCTGCACTGGGTGACGCCGAACGCGCACGCGCCCTTCTTGCCGGTGTCGCAGCGCACGCCGCCGCCGGAGCACTGCACGCCGTCCACGCTGGTGACGAGATCGGTGAAGCCGTTGTCGCCGCCGCTGAACAGATCTTCCCAGGCGAAGTAGAACTTGGTCTTGGAGAGCTTGCTCGCGTAGGTGAGCAGGTGGATGTACGAGGACGCGCCGGCCGCGTCGGGGTTGTACTTGCGCTCGCTGTAGTAGACGTAGCCCTCGCCTTTCGCGAGGCGCGCGGTGCTCGGGCAGCAGTCGCCCCCCGCGCACTTCTTGTCGCCCGTGTGCGACTCCGGCGTGAGCAAGAAGAAGCCGATGTCGCCGCCCTTGTAGCCAGGCTCCTTGGCGAGATCGAGGACCACGGTCTTCCCTGCGCCGTCGGTGCAGCCGAACATCGGATGCAGGTCGCTCGGATCGGGCTTGCTGCCGGTGACGTTGTACCAGCCGAACGTGTCCTGGAAGAGCGCCTTGGCGCGCGTGACGATCGAGAAGGTGAGCGCGCACGTGGGCCGGAAGGTCTCGGGCGTGGTCGACGCCTCGGCCACCGGATCGAGCCCGCTGAACTTGGAGGGGATGCACGTGTTGTCGTTCCAGACGTGGAACATCGTGCTCTCGCACGTCGACTTCTTGCCGTCGTCACAGCTCGTGGTCGATGGACACACGTCGCCGATGTTGCAGACGCCCGGCGTCGTGCAGACGCACGCGAACGTGGCGAGGAGGCCGGTGGGCTTTCCGCTGTCGCAGCCAGGCTGCGTCGGGATGACGACCCCACTCGGCTGGGTCAACGCATGCGCGTCGACGGGCAGGGAGAGCAGCGCGAACAACGGAAGGAGAGGAAGCACGCGCATCGGAGCACCTCGTGACTCTCGAGTGAGTTACGAGTTGGTTACCACGTCTTTTCAGGTTGCGCGAAGGCCTGCCGCGTCACCCGCCGCATGACGCGCGAAGACTGACGCGACGCGTTGCGAGTCCGGAGCGTGGGTCCGACGAGGACGCCCCGGGAGCGACAAGGCAAATGAGCGACGTTCGGTCAGCGCTCGAGCGCGAGGAGGTCGCACCCGGGCCCATCGGGCGGACGAGGCCGGTCAGAACGCCGAGGTGAAGCGCTCGAACAGGTAGAGCGAGTCGTGCGGTCCGGCAGCGCTCTCGGGGTGGTACTGGACCGAGAACGCGGGCAACGTCTTGTGCGCGAGCCCCTCGACCGAGCCGTCGTTGAGGTGCAGGTGGGTCACCGTGGCAGCGTCGCCGATCGAGTCCACGTCGACCACGAAGCCGTGGTTCTGGGTGGTGATCTCGATGCGCCCGGTGGTGAGGTCGCGCACCGGTTGGTTGATGCCACGGTGCCCGAAGCGGAGCTTGCTCGTGGTGGCGCCGAGCGCGAGGCCGAGGATCTGGTGGCCGAGGCAGATGCCGAAGATGGGCTTCTTGCCGAGCAGCGCGCGCACCGTCTCGATCGCGTAGGTGACGGCGGCCGGGTCGCCGGGGCCGTTGGACAGGAACACGCCGTCGGGGCGCAGATCGAGCACCGCCGCGGCGCTCGTGTTCGACGGGACCACGGTCACGTCGCACCCCGCGTCGACGAGGCAGCGGAGGATGTTGCGCTTGATGCCGAAGTCGAAGGCGACCACGCGCTTGTCGATCTTCGGGGCGTTCGGCGCGCCGGGGGCGGCGGGCTTCCAGAGGCCGGTGCCCTCCTTCCACGCGTAGGGCACCTTGCACGAGACGCCCGTCGCGAGGTCGAGGCCCTCCATGTTCGGCGCCTCGCGCGCCTTGCGCACCAACGCCTCGCGCGCGGCGCTGTTGTCGTCGGGGAGCAGGCCGATGGCGCCGTTCTGGCTGCCGTGATCGCGGAGGTGGCGGGTGAGGGCGCGCGTGTCGATGCCCTCGATGCCGACGATGCCGTGGCGGGCGAGGTAGCCGTCGAGCGACTCGTCGGCGCGCCAGTTGGAGACGATGTTGCTCGCCTCGCGCACCACGTAGCCGGCGAGGCGGGGACGGGCGTCCTCGCCGTCTTCCTTGTTGAGCCCGGTGTTGCCGATCTCGGGCGCCGTCATGGTGACGATCTGGCCCGAGTACGAGGGGTCGGTCAGGACCTCCTGGTAGCCGGTCATGCCGGTCGTGAAGACGACCTCGCCGGTGGTGGTGCCCTCGGCGCCGAGCGCGCGGCCCACGAAGGTGGTGCCGTCGGCGAGGGCCAGCATCGCGCGTCGTTCGCTCACGGGAGCTCCTTGCCTGTCTTACGGGTGTGGACGATGCGTCCGTGGACCATCGTGACGTCGATGGCGCCCTGTACGGTGCGCCCGAGGAACGGGGTGTTCGTGGACTTGCTGCGCAGCGTGGCGCGCTCGATGACCCAGCTCGCGTCGGGGTCGATCAGCACGAGGTCGGCGCGGGCGCCCTCGGCGACGCGCGGAACGTCGAGCCCGACGATCTTCGCGGGGCCCACCGTGAGGGCCGAGAGCAGGCGGAACAGCGGCACCTCGCCCTTGCGCACGAGGTCGAGCAGCACCGCGAGGCAGAGCTCGAGGCCGATCATGCCCGGCCGCGCCGCGGAGAACTCGCAGTGCTTGTCGCCGAGCGCGTGCGGCGCGTGGTCGGTGGCGATGGCGTCGATCACGCCCGAGGCGAGCGCGCGCCGCAGGGCCGCGACGTCCTCGGCCTCGCGGAGCGGCGGGTTCACCTTGCACGCGGTGTCGTAGCCGAGCACGTTCTCGTCGGTGAGCAGCAGGTGGTGCGGCGTGACCTCGGCGGTCACCCGGATGCCGCGCTGCTTGCCCTCCTCGACCATGCGGGCGGCGCCGCGCGTGGAGAGGTGGGCCACGTGGTAGCGGGCGCCGGCGCCCTCGGCGAGCACGAGGTCGCGCGCGACGATGACGTCCTCGGCCTCGCGGGGCCAGCCGCGCAGCCCGAGCCGCGTGGACACGGCGCCCTCGTGCATGTCGGCCCCGGCGGTGAGCGCGTGGTCCTCGGCGTGCTGGATGACCGGCACGTCGAAGGTGCGCGCGTACTGGAGCGCGCGGCGCATGACCATCGAGTTGGTGACGCAGCGCCCGTCGTCGGAGAGCGCGCGCGCGCCGGCCTCGCGCAGGTCGCTCACCTCGGTGAGCTCCTTGCCCTCGAGCCCCTTGGTGATGGCGCCGATGGGGTGCAGGCGCGCGAGGCCGATGTCCTTGGCGCGCCCGACGAGCATCTCGGTGATGGCCCGCGTGTCGTTCACCGGCTTGGTGTTCGGCATCACGCACACGTCGACGAAGCCGCCGGCGACCGCGGCGAGGAGGCCGCTCGCGACGTCTTCCTTGTGCTCCTCGCCCGGCTCGCGCAGGTGCGCGTGCAGATCGACGAACCCCGGACACAGCCAGCGGCCGTGGCCCTCGATCACCTGGAGGGGCTCGCCGTCGGTCCCAGGGGCGCCGTGGACGAGCCCTTGGCCGGCCCCGACCCCCGCGCGGGCGATCTTGCCCCGCTCGATCAGCACGTCGACCCGCTCGTCGCGCGAGGTGGCCGGGTCGAGGAGGCGAACGTCCCGGAAAAGCACGCTCATTGCGGGCGGGGCCGTTAGCACGAGACGAGACGTGCGTCCCTCTCCCAACGTTGGTAGAGGCTCCCGCGATGGACCTCATCCTGGCTGCGAGTGCGTTCTCCGCCCCGAATTCCGCCGGCATCTCGGCGTTCGGGTCCGCCAGAGCGGGTGACGAAGGCGCCGACGTCCACGAGGTCTCCCTGGGCCTCGCCAAGGCGCTCCACGGCCTCGGCCACCGGGTCACCCTGGTGGCGCCCTACGATCCGGCCCAGCACGCCTCCCTCGGCCTCGCCCGCAAGCTGACGCCCCTGAAGTTCCCGGTCGGGGCGCCAACCCACGAGCGCGTGATGTTCGACACCAAGCTCCCGAGCGGCGTCGAGCTCACGCTGCTGGGCGGAGAGCCGCCGCGCGAGGCCACGGGCACCGATCGCACCGAGCGCTACGCATGGTTCGGCCACGCGGTCGCCACCTTCGCGCTGCACCGCCTCGGCCAGGCCATCGAGGGCGCCTCCGAGCTCGAGGCCATCGTCACCGTGGGCGAGGCCGCCGCGTTCACCAACCTCGCCGTCCGCGAGGCCGCGCGCTGGCCGCACGAGGAGGGCAAGCCGAGCCCGCGCATGCTCGCCGGCCTCTCGCGCGTCGCGGTCGTGCTCGACCCCTCGCGCGACCTGCGCCTGCCCCGCGAGCGCCTCGCCGCCGCCGGCATCGATCCGGCCCTGTTCACCACCGAGGGCCTCGAGTTCTACGGCCAGGCCTCGCTGCTCAAGGGCGGCGCGGTCGGGGCCGATCGCGTGGCGTGGCTCGGCGCGGAGGCGCTCGCTGCGGCGCGCAAGCCGGGCGTGGCCCACAAGCTCGACGGGTTCTTCCGCGCGCGCGACGCGGCGCTGCTGCTCGGCGGCGGCCTCGACGTCGACGCCTGGGACCCCAACACCGACCCGCTGCTCCCGTTCCGTTACGACGCCGAGGAGCCCGGCGCCAAGTGGGCGCGCCTGCGCCCCCAGGTGCTCTCGGAGCTCGAGCTCGATCCCGACCCGCAGAACACCTTCCTCGTGGTGCTCGGTCACCTCGACGCCGCCCAGGAGGCCGTGTTGGCCGCGACGCTGCCGCGCGCCCTCCGCGGGCCGCTCGTGGTGGTGCGCGCCAGCGCCGGTCCCGTCGACGAGACCGGTGCCCTCGCCCGCCTCGAGCGCGCGCACGCCGGCGGCACGAGCGGCCGCGGCCGCGTGCGGGTCAAGGGCAACGTCAGCGAGGCCGTGCTGCGCCGCCTGCTCGCCGCCGCTGATTTCTCCCTGGTCCTCGGCGACGACGCGGCCGCCACCGCGGCGCGCGCGGCGCTCCGCTACGGCACGCTCCCCGTCGTGTCGCCGACGCCCGCGCACACCGAAGCGGTGGTCGATCTGCTCGCCGACGACCGCGCCAAGTCTGGCCACGGGGTGGTGCTGGCCGGGGTCACCGAGCCCGATCTGTTCGCAGGGATCCAGCGCGCCGAGAGCCTGCACACGCTGCCGCACTTCCACGAGATCGCCCGCCGCGCGATGCGCCTCGACCTCGGCTTCGGCCGCGCCGCCCGCCGCCTCTCCCGCGAGCTCGCCGCCCTCGAGGGCTAGTCCGCGCCGCCGTCGGCGCGGGGCCACGTCGCTCCCGGGCCGTCCCTGTCCGGTCCTCTGCTCCGAAATCGGTCTCGGGTCGACTCAGGGGGTCGCGACGCACGACATCGGTCGCGCGCTGGAGGTGCCTGCCTGCCGGAACAGCCAGCCCTGCCCGAGAGCGTGGGGAAACGTGAGCGCCGTGAGGGAGCCGTTGCCTTGGCTCCAGGCCGACGCCCCCACGCACGCCACGTGGGAGGGCGCGACCCGCCGGTGCACGCGCTCCAGGTCCAGCGTGGTCGGCGCGCCGTCGATCGTGACCTCCAGCGAGCCGGATACCGCTTCGTCGGCGACGTCGAGGTCGGCCAGCTGCGTCGGCGTGCACGCCCCCTCGGAGGCCGTCCAAGGTGTCGGGCTCGGGGGATCGAGCGGCACGCCCTCCGCCAGGTAGAGCCGCTCGGCCTGGGGTGCGTCCAGGCGAGCCCAGACCTTGCCGTCTGCGCGCCCGAAGGTGAACGTGCTCGCCGCGGACCAAGTGCGCTCGGTCCACGTCTTGCCGTCGGCCGACTCGGCGAGATCGGCGTCGAAGCCCTCGCGCAGGAGGATCAGCCTCTTGCCGCTGGTGAGGAAGGCGTGGCTGAAGGTGCCGCCGAAGTTCTTCGGCCGGGACCAGGTCTCGACCTTGCCGGCGGGGTCGACCAGGTAGAGTGGCGAGGTTCCGGCGGCGAGGAACACGAGGCGCCCGTCGTCGAGGACCCTGGCGCTGGCGTCGACCCGGGTCAGCGCCACGCGGAACGGCGCGACGGCCTTCAGCGTCGCGTGCCGCGGCTTGCCGTCGGCGAAGCGCGTCCAACCGATCTCCACGTCGACGGGGTTCAGCGCGTTGGAGCCCTTCGGCGCGAACTCGAACCGGAACTCGGCGAGGGCCAGCCCCGCCGCGTCCTTGAACGAGAAGACGCGCGTGGTCTTCGCGCCCTCGGGGGTCTTCAGCGACTTGTCTTCGGGAATGGGCAGGCGCACGTCCAGCACCTTCGAGCCCCTGGCGAAGACGACGTGGTCGCCCGTGATCCCCGCCCAAGCGGAGGGCGGGGCGGCGAGATCGTGGGCCGGAGGCGCCGCGATCCAGGGGCCGGCCGTCGTGCAACGCAAGGTGGGGTAGGACTTCTTCGGCGCCACCGCGGGCCCCGCGACCGGCGGGGCGGGGGTCTTCGCGCTCGACGGCGGGAGCGCTTTCGACGGGAGGTCCCAGCCGAGGCGAGAGTAGCGTCCCACGAGACAGCCCGCCGCCGTGCAACCGACTTCGCCCTCCGTCGTCGGCGTCAGCACCTTGGACCAGTGGGCCCCTCCGTCGTCGGTCTCGTAGAGGCCGCCCTTGGCCATCGCGAGCCCGCGCTTGCCGGCCAGAGAGACCTTCCACGCCGTGAACGGGAGCGCCACGTCGAGGCCGGGCGAGCCGTCGACGAGGAGAGACTGCGCGCGCTCGTCGCCCACCATCCAGACGACGCCGTCGTCGTCGAGCGACCTCGCCATGAACGAGCGCTTGCCGAGCGGCTTCGGCGCCTTGAAGTCCAGCGTCGCGCTGAACACCTCCCCGCCCGCGCGGTAGAGCACGCGATTGCGCTTCGTGTCGACCAGCAGGTGTTCGATCGCCTCGGCCGGCGCCGCGAGGCGTTGCCACCCGTCCTTGGCGCGCAGGAAGTTGCCACACACCTCCTGGCCCCCGTCGGACTGGCAGTGGCCCGCGAGGACGATCGCGCCGGAGGGCCCGACGTGCAGCCCGGCCCCGGCGCCCCGACTCCCGGCGAACGGCATGGTCGCCCAGGTCGCCCCGTCGTCGCGCGTGAGCATCACGAGGGTACTACTCTCCGCGAAGGGCTTGCCGGCGGGCACGGCGACGGCGACCACGCTCCCCTGTCCGGCCACGTCGACCGAAGAGGGGGGCACCTCCGCGACGCGCGTGAGCTCGGCGTAGGCGCCCAGCGGCGCCACCGCGAGCTGCAGGATGTGTCGGCCCTCGGCGTCGACCTTGCTCCGGAAGGTGACGTGCCGCTCGCCGACGAGGACGTGTCGTCGCGACGTCAGGTCTCCTCCCGAGGTCAGCCGGGCAGGGAGACTGGTGCGCGTCGGCGCTGGGCTGGCCTCGAGGCGCGCCGGACCGGTGCGGAGCACGGCGTACGGCACGGGCCACCCTGCGCCGAACAGGAAGAGTCGCTCGTCGGCCCCTCGCTCGAACCCGCCCAGGCCGACCCCGAGCGTCGGCACGCTCGTGAAGCTCTCGCCGTCGTCGGCCGACGCGACCACGTGTTGCGGCGAGGCGCCCATGAGGATCTCGCCCGCGCGCGTCGCCCCGAGGTCGATGGCCGTGGCTCCGCTGGGCCAGGCGACGATGACGGGCTTCCAGGACGCGCCCTCGTCGAGCGAGCGGTACGCCGCGCCGGCGTCGTCGAGGGCCACCAACGCGCGCTTGCCGGCCGCGATCGCCCGGATCGCACGTCCGGCCGGCAGCGGCAGCGCCGGGTGGTGCGCTGCGGCGGGTCCGAGCGGCTCCGCGGCAACGTAGGTCGCGCCGCTCGCTCCGACGAAGAGGTAGCGCCCGTCGTCCCGGCGTCGGACGTCGCGGATGGCCTCGGGCAGGGGGGTGGGCGCGTTGCTCGACGAGCTCGCGGTCACCAGGAACCGCATCCCACCCTCGCCGACCATCAGCGTCCCCCCGGGCACGCCGATCTCCGCGTAGGTGGCCCCCGCCTCTGCGCCCGGGATCACCCACCGCGCCGCGGAGGGAGCCGGCGCGGTCGTCGCCGGAGCCGCGACGACCGAGGGCAGCGGCGGTCGCGTACTGCAACCGGCGACCAGCGCTGCCGCGAGGAGGGAGCGGTTCGTCATCGCGCCATGTTCCGCACAAACGCCCCACTCTCGCAACCAGAACCGCCTCGACCGTCGAGCTGCCCGCGAGGGTTGCAGGTCCCCCACAGATCCGCCATTATCAAGTCGTGCAGCGGATCCTCCCCGTCGCGTCTCCCCCTCGACCCGGGCGACCCCCTCGACCCGGGCGACCCCCTCGACCCGGGCGACACGGTGGCGCGCGGCCGGGCGCCGGCCGCCCGCGCAAGAAGGGATCCGAGTCGCACCTGCGCCGGCCCTCGATCTCGCCAGCTTCCCCCCTGCACGTCACGCTCCGCTTCGCGAGCCACGTGTGGAACCTGCGCTCCCAGCGCTGCCTCCGCCCCATCGATGCCGCCCTGCGCGCCCTCTTCGCCCGCGAGCACGCAGCTCGGGTCACGCACTTCTCCGTGCGCAACCACATGCACCTGGTGGTGGAGGCCGACGACCGTCGCGCCCTCTCGAGCGCCCTGCGGTCCCTATCCATCCGCATCGCCCGGGGCCTGAACCGGGTCATGGGCCGCCGCGGCAAGGTGATCGGCGGCCGCTACCACGCGCGCGTGCTGCGCTCGCCCACCGAGGTCCGCAACGTCGTCCGCTACGTGCTCGCCAACCACGCGCGGCACGTGCCCGGCGCGGCCGTGGCCGATCCGTGGTCGAGCGCGCCCGTGTTCACCCAGTGGGCCGCGCTCGCGCTGCCCGCCGCGGCCGTGCGGTACGCCCTCCCTGCGCTCGGCCCACCGGTGTCGGCCGCGCGCGGCTGGCTCCTGCGGGCAGGCCTCACTCCGCGATCACGTCGCGGAACATCGTGAACAGCTGCTTGTGGCCGGCGTCGTTGGGGTGGATGCAGGTCTCGTCGAACCACACCGGAGCGCCGGCGCCGAGCCAGCACGCGCCGGGCGGGGGAGACGACGCCTTCGTCGAGACGAACCCGTGGCCGCAGAAGTGCTCGAGCGACCAGATCAGATCGACCTTCCGCTTCACCGCGATCTCCATGTAGCTCTCGAGGATCCACACGACGATCGCCTGCTGGACCTCGGGCTTCTTCCACGACTTGTAGCCGACGAGCCCCGCCGCGGTGCACGCCGAGACCTCGCCCGTGCCGTCGGTGAACTCGTAAGGGTTCGCCATCACCACGTACGAGCCCTTGGGGAAGCGCACCGGGTCGCGCATCCAGGCGATGGCGTCGTCCAGGTACTTCACGATCGACTTCGCCTCCGCCCACGCCGCCGGGTAGCCCGCGGCGACCTCGGTGTCGGAGGCCTCGGCACCCAGCTTGGTGAGCGCGGAGATGTCGTTGCCACCCATCGTGAAGAAGAACAGCGTCTTCTTGTCGCTGCCGCCGGTCGGGAAGCACTTGCCGAGCTGGCCGCCGCCCGCGAGGAAGTCGTCGGTGCGCGCGCCCCACTTGGAGCAGTTGGCGAAAGCGCCGCTCCGCTGCTTGCCGCCGATGCCGGCCGCGTAGTCGTACGACTTGAAGAGGCCCCAATCCAGCAGGTTGCCCTTGTCGAGCGAGAACGTCGTCGCCAGGTACTCTGACAGCAGGTTCCGGTAGAAGTGCGCGTTGTCGGCCGACAGCGCGTGCGCCGTGTTCGGGGTGCCGACGGTCACCGAGTCTCCGAGGATGGTGACCTGCTCCACCCCCTTGATGTCCTGGTGGTTGGTCCCCCAGCAGTGGGTCCCGACGATCGGCGCGAACTTGTCGTACTCGGGCCCCGCCGTGGTCCCGCCGCTCACCGAGATCTTCCCGAAACAACGGGCTTTGATCCCGCCGTCTGCCGCGTCGGTCGCGGTGTCCGCGGCTGCCTCGCTCGCTCCGTCGAAGGGCCCGTCGGTGACCGCGTCGGTGGCGGTCGTGTCGGGGCGCTCGACGCCCGTGTCGACCGCCGTGTCGCTGGGCGCCCCGTCGGTTGCCGTGTCGCTGGTCGCGTCCGCTCCCGTCTCGACGGGTGCCTCGGTGCCCGTCCCGGTGGACGAGCAGGCGGAGATCGAGAGAAGGAGGGGGAAGGAAACCGCACGAAACAGCATGAAGCGAGCCTAGCCCAACAAAGGATGCAAGTCTGCATGTAAATGCGCGAAGGCGAGCCTGGCAGAGGTGGCGGGTTGCTTCGAGGTCCTACGGGTGCACCCACCCGCCGTCCGCGTCGACGTAGGACCACCGGTCGTCGTCGTCGCGGGTGAACCCACCGCACGCGTGCGCGATCACCCGGGCCACCTCCCACGCGAGGACGATGCCCAGGTCCTCGTAGGCGGAGATGCCCATCTCGAGCGCGACGATCTCGACGGTGCCCTCGAGGTCCACGTGCTCGGGAACCTCGCGCTCGCGCGCCTCGTCGAGCTCCTCGGCGACCCGCGCTGGCTCGGTCCAGTGGTGGATCTGGATGGGTCGCTGCGGCACGTCGCGCCACAGCAGATCCGCGCCACCGAGCGGTCCGTCCACCGGCTCGAAGCGTGGCGCGGCGTTCTCGGCGAGAGCCTCGTCGATGTCGTGCACCTCCGCGAGCGTGAGGAGGTCGGCGCGGTCGAGCTCGCGCTGCACGTCGCGCGTCGAGAGCACGCACGGCCTCTTGCAGTACACCGTCAGCCAGCAGGCCATGCGCGCAGGATAGCCTCCTATCCGGCGCCACGGAGCGCGTGCACGTGGCGGGCGGTGATCCCCGGCACCGCGAGCAGCGTGGCGTCGTCCGCCGCGCGGATGGCCGCGAGCGACCCGAGCGCCGACAGGAGGGCCTTCTTCGCCTTCGGTCCGAGCCCCTTCACGTCGTCGAGCTCCGAGTGCAGCCGGCGCTTCTTGCCGATCTGCTCGCGGGCGCGGTTGGCGAAGCGGTGGGCCTCGTCGCGCGCACGCGCCAGGAACACCAGCGCGGCCGAGTGACTGCGCAGCTCGATGGGGTTCTTCTGGTTCGGCAGGAAGATGCGGTCCACCACCTGCTTGCCGTCGAGGTCCTTCTCCTTGGCGAGCGCGACGATCGGCAGCTGGTGCAGGCCGAGGTCGTGCGCCGCGGCGAGCGCCACCGCGAGCTGGCCCTTGCCGCCGTCGACCACGAACAGGTCCGGGAGGTCCCAGTCCGGCCCGCGCCCCTCGTCCGCGCCGCGACGGAACCGCCGCGCCAGCACCTCGCGCATCGCGCCGTAGTCGTTGCCGTCCTCGACGTCGCGCACGTGGAACTGCTTGTAGCGCTTGGGCGCCGCGACCCCGTCGACCAGCGCCACGATCGCGCCGACCGTGTCGCCGCCGCCGAGGTGGCTGATGTCGCAGCACTCGATGCGGCGGGGCAGGGTGGGCAGACGCAAGCGGTCCTTGAGCTGCGAAAGGCGGCCCTCGATGTCCTCGGCGTCGCGGCGCTTCTGCTTGAACCCGTGCGCGGCGTTGTCCGCTGCCATCGCGACGAGGTGCGCACGCGGACCGCGCTGGGGTCGCAGCAACGTCACCGCGTGCCCGGCCCGCTCGGCGAGCAGCTCGCCGATGCCCTCTGCGGCTTCGGGCAGGGCGGGCAGCAGGATCTCGTCTGGTGGAGGCGCCCCTCCCTCGAGCGGGTCGCCGTAGTGCTGCGCGACGAACGCCGCGAGGAGCTCGACGTCCTCGACCTCGGCGCCGGTGTAGCTGAGATCCACCGTCTCGCTCACGCGCCCGCCGCGCACGCGCAGCACCACGATCTCGGCGCGGTCCCCCTCGCGGTAGAGGCCCACCGCGTCCTGCGCGACGGAGAGCGCGGCCCCCGTCTGCACCACGCGCTGCTGCTCGCGGATGGCCTCGATCGCGCGCAGCTGGTCGCGGTAGATGCCGGCGAGCTCGAACGCGAAGTCGGCGGCGGCCGCCTTCATCTCGCCCTCGAGCTTCCTCGTGAGCTCGTCGTGCCGCCCGGCGAGGAACAGATCGACCGCGCGCACCTGCTCGGCGTACCAGGCGCGATCGACCGGGAACACGCACGGCGCGGGGCAGCGCTTGATCTGGTGCTGGAGGCACGGGCGCACGCGGGTCGTGAGCTCGTGGTCGCTGCAGGTGCGCAGCTGGAAGTGCTTGTTGACGAGGTGCAGGCTGCGCCGCGCGGAGGTCGCCGTGTGGTAAGGGCCGAAGTAGCGCGCGCCGTCCTGCTCGGGCCGGCGCACCACGTCGAGCTTCGGCCAGTCGACCCGCGCGTCCAGGCGCAGCGAGAGGAACTCCTTGTCGTCCCTCAGCTTCACGTTGTAGCGAGGCTGGTGCTGCTTGATGAGGCTGTTCTCGAGGATCGCCGCTTCCTTCTCGGTCGCGGTGACCACCGTCTCGATGTCGACCAGCTGCCGCCGCAGCACCGGGATGAACGCGCGGACGTCGCTGCCGTTCTCCTGGAAGTAGCTGCGCACGCGCGAGCGCAAGGACTTGGCCTTGCCGACGTAGAGCACCTCGCTGGCCTCCCCGCGGAACAGGTAGCAGCCGGGGCGCGCCGGCAGCGACGAGAGCTTCTCCGCGAGGTCCATCGTCGGGCTGCTTAGTACGGCCTTGCGCGGAGGGCAGGGCGCGCTACTTTTCCGAGCGGCGCACGGAGCGCCGACCCGGAAGAAGGAGCACGTCCATGCACAAGCCCATTGCCGCCTCTTCCGTCGCCCTCCGCGCAGCGCGCTCGGTCTAGCCGAGCCCGCCCTCCCGGACGGCGCGACGGCCCACCACCGCGCCCCTCCGACCGCGTTCGCACGCGGATCGGATCCCCATGTCCCCCCGTCCGGGAGCACTGCATTGTCCACTCACAGCCTCGCCCAG